>NZ_JACVAO010000060.1:0-782 GCF_014851885.1 Ensifer sp. ENS02
GGCTACATCCCCAAGGTGCCCACGGACTGTCCGGGGGACAGTTGCCCGGAGGAAGTCACTCCGGCTCCAGGAGCCCTCGATCCTTCGCGATCGCGACCGCATGGGTGAGGTTTGTAGCGCCGAGCTTGGCGCGGGCGTTGTCGAGATAGTGCTGCACAGTCCGGTACTGGGTATTGGTGACGTCGGCGATCTCTGGCATGTATTTGCCCTTGGCCGCCCATTTGAGGCAGACCAGCTCCTTCGGTGACAGGGCCAGCTTCGGCGCGCAGAGTGAACGCTCCGCCAAAACCCGCAGACGGTGATGTGCATAGAGAACGGCACGCTCAGCGCGGGCGCGGTCGCCGAGCGTGGAAGTGTCCACCTGTTTCTGCGAGGTTGCGAGCGTCAGCAAGAGGATAGAACCGAAACTGCCTTCGACGGGGATGGTAAGACCGCATCTGACGCCGAAGTCGATGGCCTGGGACCGGAAGAGCTTCTCGTCCTTGGTCATGCCGCGGACACTCCAGTCGTCGGCCGACCACGCGAACATCTCCATTCGCCGCTTTGCGATGGTGACGACGGGATCGATGCGGGAATAGCGGTTCTCGAAATAGATGCCCTGCCACTCTTCAGCATAGGAGTTGAAGGTCTTGATCTCGCCGCCGGCGGTCTGGAGATAGGCGAAACGCTCGTAGCCGCAGGCGGTGGCGAAACTCTTCAAGGCGGCGCGAACCATGCGTCCGTCGCGGGCCACATCGAGCGCGTCGATCAGAGATTGAAGCTGTCCGTCCATTCCGATTCCT
>NZ_JACVAO010000061.1:0-758 GCF_014851885.1 Ensifer sp. ENS02
TCGGCCGTCACCAAGTACCATGTCGGCGAGCGCGTCTCGGGCGAGGGCCATATCGTCTGCGGCAAGTGCCGCAACTGCCGGGCCGGCCGCGGGCATCTGTGCCGCAACACGCTCGGCGTCGGCGTCAACCGGCCGGGCTCGTTCGGCGAGTTCGTCTGCCTGCCGGAGTATAACGTCGTGCCGATCCCGGAGGATGTGCCCGACGAGATCGCGGCGATCTTCGATCCGTTCGGCAATGCGGTGCACACAGCACTCTCCTTCGATCTCGTCGGCGAGGACGTGCTTGTGACCGGCGCAGGGCCGATCGGCATCATGGGGGCGCTGGTCGCCAAGCGTTCCGGCGCGCGCAAGGTGGTGATCACCGACATCAACCCGACGCGGCTGGCGCTCGCGAAAAGCGTCGGCATCGACCATGTCGTCGATGCCTCGAAGGAAAACCTTGCCGACGTGATGAAGGCGATCGGCATGACCGAAGGTTTTGACGTCGGGCTGGAAATGTCGGGCGCGGCCCCTGCCTTCCGCGACATGATCGACAAGATGAACAATGGCGGCAAGATCGCCATCCTCGGCATCGCACCGGCCGGCTTCGAGATCGACTGGAACAAGGTGATCTTCAAGATGCTCAACCTCAAGGGCATCTATGGCCGCGAGATGTTCGAGACCTGGTACAAGATGATCGCCTTCGTGCAGGGCGGGCTCGACCTTGCCCCCGTCATCACCCACCGCATCAAGATCGACGAGTTCCGCGACGGCTTTCA
>NZ_JACVAO010000062.1:0-749 GCF_014851885.1 Ensifer sp. ENS02
GCGAAGCTATCTTGAAGATCGGCGGTCTCCTGGTCGAGCGAATAGGTCCGGGCTCCAAGGTAGAGTTCCGTCTGTAGATAGTCGAGGTTCTGGACAATCTGCGCGCCGAAGGAATCGCTCTTGCTGCCCCTGCCCGCGATGTCCTTGCCAAAATAGGCGTCGACCGAAAACGCGGTTTTGCCGACATCGAAGATATCCGCCTGATAGCCGATCTTTACGTAGCCGTAGCGTCCATCAACCGTCTCCTTGTCCGAGTAGCCCGCTGCAAGGGTGAGGCTGAGCCCGGTATCGAGATGCAGGACCGAAACGGACGCATCGTATATCGAGTTGCCATCGCCGGGCCTTGAAAAGGCAAGTGCAGCTGCGACCTTGAAGGCGTCGTAGGTCTCATTGTATCGAACCGCCGCGTCCCAGACGGTGACGTCGGTTTCCTCCGGAACGACTTGTGTTCCCACCGACGTCGCAAAGCTGAAGCCGCCAAAGGCCGGGGTGTCGTAGCGGACGCGCAGCTTGCGGCTAAGGCCGTCATAGTTGGTGAACGCGTCCTTTACGCGGACCGTCGACAGCGTACCGTCGGAGTTTCGGAAAAACGGTCCGCCGGCCATATCCGACACCAGCGAGTAACCAACAACGTCCGTGCCGGACAAATCCACCTCGGCGGTCGTATCCGACGCCATGCTGCCCTGGCCGAACCAGAATTTGCCGTAGTCCTTCGAATTTAGATAGATTTCCGCCTTGCGCAGCAGATC
>NZ_JACVAO010000063.1:0-745 GCF_014851885.1 Ensifer sp. ENS02
TGCGGCAAGAAGCTGGCGCTGTGGGTGTCGAGCGTATCGACGTCGGTAAACGTCACCGCGCCGTCCTGCGTGTGCGTCACCGTATTCTCGCCCGTCGCCTTGTCGGCGATCTCCGTCACCGCACCGCTCTGCACACCCGAGGTGATCACCGGGGCGTCGTTGGTGCCGGCGATCACGATCGTGACCGTCTGCGTCGCCGTGCCGCCGTGGCCGTCATCGACGGTGACGTCGTAGGTCTGCACCAGGATCTGGCCGGCCTGCAGCGAGTCGAGCACGCTGTCGGCAACCTGGAAGTTCCAGCCAAGCTTGTCGGTTGCCTGGTTCAGAGGATCGAGCGAGAAGGTACCGAGATAGCCGTTACCGCCCGCCGTGAAGCTCGCCGTGTGCGTGTCGAGCGTATCGACGTCGCGAAAGCCGATCGTGCCGTCCTGCGTGTGCGTGACCGTGTTCTCGCCCGGAAAGCCGTCAAAGCGCTCCACCACGCCGCCGAGCTGCCAACCGGACGTGATCACCGGGGCATCGTTGGTGCCGGTGATCGTGATCGTCACGGTTTGCGTCGCCGTACCGCCCTTGCCGTCGTCGACGGTGACGTCATAGGTCTGCGTCAGCTTCTGGCCCGCCTGCAGCGAGTCGAGCACGCTGTCGGCAACCTTGAAGCTCCAGCCGACCTGATCGGTTGCCTGGTTCAGCGGGTCGAGCGCGAAGGTGCCGAGATAGCCGTTGCCGTTCGCCTTGAAGCTGGCGG
>NZ_JACVAO010000064.1:0-741 GCF_014851885.1 Ensifer sp. ENS02
TGACGCCGACGCCGAGCGTGTTGCGGCACAGATGCCCGCGGCCGGCCCGGCAGTTGCGGCACTTGCCGCAGACGATATGGCCCTCGCCCGAGACGCGCTCGCCGACATGGTACTTGGTGACGGCCGAGCCGACCTCGGCGATCTCGCCCATGAACTCGTGACCAACGACCATCGGCACCGGAATGGTTTTTTGCGCCCACTGGTCCCAGTTCCAGATGTGCACGTCGGTACCGCAGATCGCCGATTTCTTCACCTTGATCAGCACGTCGTTCGGGCCGATCTCCGGCACCGGCACGCGCTCCATCCAGAGGCCCTCTTCCGGCTTCGACTTCACCAGCGCCTTCATCATGTTCGTCATCAGTCCCTCCCTCAGATCACGCCGAGGTCGCGGCCGACCTCTTCGAAGGCGGCGATTGCCCGCCGGACGTCCGCTTCACTATGCGCTGCCGACATCTGCGTGCGGATGCGCGCCTGGCCCTTCGGCACCACCGGGAAGGAGAAGCCGATGACATAGACGCCCTTCTTCAGCATGCGCGCCGCCATCTCCTGGGCGAGTGCGGCATCACCGAGCATCACCGGGATGATCGGGTGGCCCTCACCGGCCAGCGTGAAGCCGAGCTTGGACATCTCGGTGCGAAACAGGCTCGCATTGGCATAGAGCCGCTCGCGCAAGGCATCGCCGTTGTCGATCAGGTCGAACACCTTCAGCGAGGCGGCGGCAATGACCGGCGCCAGGGTGTT
>NZ_JACVAO010000065.1:0-699 GCF_014851885.1 Ensifer sp. ENS02
CCTCGAACCAGATCTCGCCGTTCTGCAGCGTAACATTGAGGCAGTTCGACTGGCCGATGAAGCCGTAGACGAAGGGCGAGACCGGATGGTCGTAGATCTCGTCGGGGGTGCCGACCTGTTCGATCACGCCCTTGCTCATGACGACGACGCGGTCGGCGAGCTCCAGCGCCTCGTCCTGGTCATGGGTGACGAAGATCGTCGTGTGGCCGGTGCGGTCGTGAATGTCGCGCAGCCACTTGCGCAGCTCTTTCCGGACCTGTGCGTCGAGCGCGCCGAAGGGCTCGTCGAGCAGAAGCACGTTCGGTTCCACCGCCATGGCGCGGGCGAGCGCCACACGCTGGCGCTGGCCGCCCGAGAGCTGCGCCGGATAGCGCTTGTCGAGGCCGGAGAGCTGCACCAGGTCGAGCAGATCGAGGGCGCGCTTGCGGATCTCGGCCGACGGCGGTCTGCGGTTCGACGGGCGGACCTTGAGGCCGAAGGCGACGTTGTCGAGCACGGTCATGTGGCGGAACAGGGCATAGTGCTGGAAGACAAAGCCGATGTTGCGCTCCTGCACGGTCTTTTGCGAGGCATCCTCGTCGCCGAAGAAGATCGTGCCTTCGGTCGGGCTTTCGAGCCCGGCAACGAGACGCAGAAGCGTCGTCTTGCCGGAGCCGGAGGGGCCGAGCAGCGCGATCAGCTCGCCGGAGCGGATGTCGA
>NZ_JACVAO010000066.1:0-629 GCF_014851885.1 Ensifer sp. ENS02
AGGTCCTGTTATCGTCGTCTTCGTCGCGGTGTTGTTGTCATATCTCTTCGACTTCGAAGGGCGCGGCATGACGGTCGTCGGCAACATTCCCGACGGCTTGCCGACCTTCGTCCTGCCTCGTCTCGAGAGTCTGCCGATCGATGGATTGCTGACCGGCGGCGCGGCAATCTTCCTCGTCAGTTTCGGTTCCGGCGTCATCGCAGCGCGCAGTTTTGCGGCGCTCGGCGGCTACCGCGTCGATCCGAACCGTGAACTGAGCGGCTTCGGGGCCGCCAACATCGCGGCAGGACTGTTCGGGACGTTTCCGGTGACCGCCTCGGATTCACGCACGGCCGTGAATTTCGCCGTCGGTGGGCGGTCGCAGATCGCGAGCCTCGTTGCGGCGGGGACCCTGATGGTGGTGCTGCTCTTTCTTGGTGACGTCCTTCGCATTCTGCCGGTCGCCGCGCTCGGGGCGATCCTTGCGGCAACGGCGCTCAGCCTGATCGACATCGACGGCCTGAGACGGATCTGGACCGTCAACCGCATCGAGTTCATTTTCGCGCTGATTGCCCTTTGGGGACCGATCGGCCTCGGCGTGCTGAACGGCGTGGTCATCGCCATCGCTGCAACACTGGTCTACCTCATCT
>NZ_JACVAO010000067.1:0-627 GCF_014851885.1 Ensifer sp. ENS02
GCGGCATGTCCGGGCGCGGCTCGCGGAAGTCCTCGAAGTCGGCGGCGGAAAACACCAGCATCTCGCCGGCACCGTTGTGGCGGAAATAGTCGTTACCCTGCTTGTACTTGACCGACGACGTCCATTTCAGGAAGTCGTCCTTCTCCTGCTTCGGCTTCTGGGTGAAGAGGTTGTAGGCAAGGCGGACTGTCATCTGGCCCTCGTCCGAGAGCTTCTGGATGACGGCATAGTCATCCGGGTAGTTCTGGAAGCCGCCGCCGGCGTCGATGACGCTGGTGACGCCGAGCCGGTTGAGCTCGCGCATGAAATGACGGGTCGAGTTGACCTGGTAATCGAAGGGCAGCTTCGGCCCCTTGGCGAGCGTCGAATAGAGGATGCCGGCATTGGGCTTGGCCAAGAGCAGCCCCGTCGGGTTGCCGCTGGCATCGCGAGTGATCTCGCCGCCTGGCGGGTTCGGCGTGTCCCTGGTGTAGCCGACGGCGCGGAGCGCCGCGGCATTAAGCAGCGCCCGGTCATAGAGATGCAGCAGGAACACCGGCGTATCGGGCGCGACCGCGTTGATCTCATCGATCGTCGGCAACCGCTTTTCGGCGAACTGGTGCTCGGTGAAGCCGCCGACGACCCGCA
>NZ_JACVAO010000068.1:0-610 GCF_014851885.1 Ensifer sp. ENS02
CGGGTGAGAACACGGTCACACACACGCAGGGCGGTGCGGTTGGCTTTAGCGATGTCGATACGCTCGACACGCACACCGCCAGCTTCAAGGCGAACGGCAACGGCTATCTCGGCACCTTCGCGCTCGATCCGCTGAACCAGGCAACCGATCAGGTCGGCTGGAGCTTCAAGGTTGCCGACAGCGTGCTCGACTCGCTGCAGGCTGGCCAAAAGCTGACGCAGACCTATGACGTCACCGTCGACGACGGCAAGGGCGGTACGGCGACGCAGACCGTGACGATCACGATCACCGGCACCAACGATGCTCCGGTGATCACGTCTGGTTGGCAGCTCGGCGGCGTGGTGGAGCGCTTTGACGGTTTTCCGGGCGAGAATACGGTCACGCACACGCAGGACGGCACAATCGGCTTTCGCGACGTCGATACGCTCGACACGCACACGGCGAGCTTCACGGCGGGCGGTAACGGCTATCTCGGTACCTTCGCGCTCGATCCTCTGAACCAGGCAACCGACAAGCTTGGCTGGAACTTCCAGGTTGCCGACAGCGTGCTCGACTCGCTGCAGGCCGGCCAGATCCTGGTGCAGACCTACGACGTCACCGTCGATGACGG
>NZ_JACVAO010000069.1:0-603 GCF_014851885.1 Ensifer sp. ENS02
GGCCGTGGTTATCTCGGTACCTTCTCGCTGGATGCGGTCGATCAGGCAGCTGACAGGATCGGCTGGAACTTCAAGGTCGCCGACGGCGTGCTGGACTCGCTGCAGGCCGGCCAGACGCTGACGCAGAAGTACACCGTGTTCGTCAATGACGGCCATGGCGGTATCGTGGCGCAGACCGTTACGATCGCGATCACCGGGACGAACGATGCACCGGTCATCACCTCCGGCACGCAGAGCGCCGTGGTGACAGAGCGCGGCGACGGTGCGGCCGGCGAGAACTCAGTGGTGCACGTCAACGCCGGCAAGGTGGCTTTTACCGATGTCGACACGCTGGACACCCACAGCGCCAGCTTCAAGGCGAACGGCGAAGGCTATCTCGGCAAGTTCGCGCTCGACCCGGTCAACCAGTCGGGCAACTCGGTCGGCTGGACCTTCAAGGTTGCTGACGGTGTCATTGACTCGCTGCAGGCCGGCCAGTCGCTGACGCAGACCTATGATGTGACCATCAATGACGGTCATGGCGGCACGGCGATCCAGACCGTGACGATCGTGATCACCGGCACCAACGACGCACCGGTCATCACTTCGGGCGTGCAGAGCGGT
>NZ_JACVAO010000006.1:0-430325 GCF_014851885.1 Ensifer sp. ENS02
GACGGCCCTGTCCAGCGGAACGAAGACCATTGAGCCGATCGGCAAAAAAGGCCGGTCAGAACAAAACCGAACCCAAGGAAAGCCGCCAACTCAAGGCGTTCTGCCCCTTGCGTTCTTTCATTGGAGAAGTCCATGCAGCCGCGTTTCAACTTCGTTCAAGCCGCTCCCGATGCCTACAAGGCCGCGGCCGCCTTCGACAGCTACATCGTCAAGGAATCCGGCCTGGAGCCGCGCCTGATCCACCTGATCAAGCTGCGCGCCTCGCAGATCAACGGCTGCGCCTATTGCATCGACATGCATGTGAAAGAGGCGCGCCACACCGGTATGAGCGAGCAGTGGATTCACCTGATCTGCGCCTGGCGGGAATCGCCGATCTATGACGCGCGTGAGCGCGCCGTGCTCGCTTGGACGGAATCGCTGACTAACCTTGCCCAGACCGGCGCACCCGACGCGGATTTCGAGCCGCTGCGCGCGCACTTCAGCGAGGCTGAAATCACCAAGATCACCATGGCGATCGGCGTCATCAATGTCTGGAACCGTGTCGCTGTCGGCCTGCGCTCGCAGCATCCGGTCGATCAGCCGGTCAAGGCCGCCTGATATCGCGTGAGGAACTTCCAGCTAGCCCCGAGGTCCGCTTCGGGGCTAGCTGCTCTGCATCCTAGAGCATCCGCGTTCAGATGAACGCACGGCGTTCTAGAGCGCGATGTAACGATCAGCGCGGTGGTTGATGGCCACGAACAGGTTCAAGACGACAGCACCGAGCACCGACCAGGCAACGACGGTGGGCGAGGTCACGCCGAAGGCGAAGACAAGCACCACCATGTCGATCGCAAGCTGCACGAGGCCGGCGCGAATGCCGAAGCGCTCCTGCAGATAGATGCCGAGAATACCGACGCCGCCGAGGCTGGCGCGGTGGCGGTAGAGCGCAAGCAGGCCGTAGCCGAGCAGAAGTCCGCCGAGCAGGGCCGCCCAGGCTGGCTGGATCGTGCCGATCTGGAAAAGGCGCGACTGGATGTCCGTCAGGAACGAGGTCACGCCAATGGCGATGAAGGTCTTGACCGTGAAGGCCGGGCCCAGCCGCTTCAGCGACAGGTAGAAGAACGGCAGGTTGAGCAGGAAGAAGGCGAGGCCGAAATTGATGCCGAAGGCATAGTGCAAGAGGAAGGCGACGCCCGCCGTGCTGCCGGTCAAAAGGCCGGCGCTTGCGAGGAAATAGAGGCCGAGCGCCGCAATCAGGCTGCCGGTAAAGATGCCCTGCAGGTCCTCGACGGCGGAGTGCCGGGTCGGGCTGGTGTTCCAGAGACCGAAAACGCTGCTGATCTGGGCCATGGCAAATCCTCGATTGCGATGGCTTGAGCAATGCTGCAATGCACAACAACAATCAAGAAAAATATGTCAGTTATGCTGACCTATTTTTGCGACTCTGCCTTGCGTTTTATGCAGGCTTGCGCGCCAGCAACAGGATGCCGAAGACTGGCTCTCCCGCATCCATGCGGATGACCGTGTGCTCCATGGCCACAAGCTTCAGTCCATGCGTTGCGCAGAGGCCGCGGACATAGGTCTCGCTGTGAGCGTAGCGCAGCGACGGCCGCAGCAGGAACTCCTCCCCCTCGCCGGCGTCCTCTACCGAGAACGCAAAATAGCCCTGAGGGGTGAGCAGGCGGGTGGTGATGTCGAAGACACTGTCGAGATTGCCGAGATACATGAGAACGTCGGCGGCGCTGACGAGATCGGCTCGGGCGGTGGCGAAGTTGCCGAAGATGCCGGAAACCTCCGGCGAAAGAGAGAGATCGGCGCGCGCCAGCCGATCGTAGGTGGATTTCGCCTCGGCCTTGGCGAGCATGTTGATGGAGATGTCGAAACCTTCGAGGAACTGTGCCTGATCCCGGATGCGCTCGCCGAAGAGGCCGGTGCCGCAGCCGAGATCCGTCACATGCTCGAAGATGAGGCCTCCCGTGTGGCTTTGCCCGATATGACTTTGAATGAGGGCTGCGAGCTTCTGCGGCACGGTGTAGCCGAGCTTTTCCACCAGGGCCTTGTCGAAGCGATCGGCATAGTCGTCGAAGAGGCGCTCGACATAGAGGCTCGGGGGCTGTTCGGGCATGGCCGCAGCGCCAAGCAGAGCCAGTTTGAGGCCGGCGCCGAAGATATCCTGGGGGCTGAGCGCCAGCGTTTTCCTCAGCGCTTCGATCGCCGCCTCTTTCCGGCCAGATTTTTCTTCATAGTCCGCGAGCCGAAACCAGCCGGCTGCCCAGTTGGGTGCCTGTTCCAGCGCTTGCGCCATGAGTTCGGCCGCACTTGCGGGCTCGCCGCCCTCGGCAAGCATTTTTGCGTAGTCGGCGCGGCGGTCGGCGATCAGGTCGCCGGAGGAGAGCTGGTTGAGCGTCATCAATGTGAGATGTTGGTTGCGATTAGCGCTTCTGACGCCGGATGCCGCAAAATACAAGCGGAATCTGGCGCGATCGGAAGCGCGGGCCGTGCCCGCCGGGGCCGGTGACTTGCGACGCTGCCGATCGCGGCTTATGTGAAGACAAACAGGAGAAGTTCGCTGATGTCGGACGGAATGAACAGATTCTTGGGTGACTCGCCGCTGCGTGTGCTGGTCAAGCTCATCGTGGTGTCGATCCTCGTCGGCTTCGTGATGAGGATGTTCGGCTGGTATCCGACCGATATCTACTTCGCCGTCCGCAACTTCCTGCTCGACCTCTGGTACACCGGCTTTGCAGCGCTTGGTCGGGTGGGCGACTATCTGCTGCTCGGCGCCGTGATCGTCGTGCCGGCCTTCGTCATCCTGCGCGTCCTGAACTTTCGGCGTTGACGATGCAGGACCGCCTTCTTCTGATCGAACGCCGCGGCCTGCTGCGTGCGACCGCCATCCTCTGGCTCGGCGCCCTTGCCGGCTGCACGACGTCCAAGGTGCTGATGCCCGAAAGCGGCACCGGCAGCGACCAGACCGCAGCGAGCCTCGGTTATGTCAACAAGCTGCGCAAGGGCAAGGGCCTGACCGAGCTCGTCGCCGACCATGCGGCGTCCGTCGCTGCGATGAACCAGGCGGCGCGCATGGCCAAGGCCGGCAAGATGCAGCACCTGATCGGCTGGAACGACAGTTTCTACGACCGCATGAAGGGCCAGGGCGTGACGCTTCCGGCCGCCGAAAACATCGCCGTGGGCCAGGACGATGCCGAACGCGCCTATGACGCGTGGTACAGGTCGCCCAAGCATCTCGAAAACATGCTCGGCAATTACCGTGGCCTGGGCGTTGCCGTCGCGCAGAACGCAGCCTCCGGCAACCGTCCGTTCTGGGCGATGGTACTTTCGGGCTGATAGCGTCCGCATTCGTATGGAACTGCGCCCCTCATCCCCCTGCCCGGACCTACTCCCCGCAGGCGGGGAGTAGGAGGCTTGCCGCGCCCTTCCAATCCACTGTGACTGATATCCGGACTTTCCTTCGATCGATGCCGGGGGTGACGTTGCGTTCGCCACGTCCCTCTCCCCGCTTGCGGGGGAGAGGGCTAGGGTGAAGAGCTCTTGCCGCATTGGGACGTTTTCGCCGAGCTGCACGACGCGCTTGCATCCCCCCATGCTCATTCCCTAAAACGGTCATCTCTCACCTACCACGCCCGGACCGTTCGATGACCGCCTCTTCCGCCTCGCCGAGCGACGCTGCCGGCCCGTTCCATGTCACCCATCGGCTGATCCTGGCGATCGCGCTGCCGATGACGCTCGGCTTTCTGACGACGCCTTTGCTTGGCCTCGTCGATACTGCCGTTGTCGGCCGCATGGGGCAGGCAACCTTGCTGGCGGGCCTTGCCGTCGGCGCCATCCTGTTCGACCTGATCTTCACCAGCTTCAACTTCCTGCGGGCAGCGACCACGGGCCTGGTTGCCCAGGCCTATGGCCGCGGCGACCGGCGCGAGCAGCAGGCGGTGTTCTGGCGCTCGCTGATCATCGCGCTCGTTTGCGGCACGATCAGCCTGCTCGTTTCGCCGGTGCTTTTGTCCGGCGGCCTCTGGCTGATGGGACCGGAGCCTGAAGTGGCTGATGTCACCAGCACCTACTTTCTCTGTCGCATCCTTTCGGCACCGGCGGCGCTTGCCAACTACGCCATCCTTGGCTTCGTGCTCGGCCGCGGCGAAGGCACCATCGGGTTGATGCTGCAGACGCTGATCAACGGCATCAACATCGTGCTGTCGATCCTGCTCGGCCTAGTGTTCGGCTGGGGTGTGATGGGGGTGGCGCTGGCGACCGTTACCGGCGAGGTGATCGGGTCTCTCGCTGGCTTTGCCATCGTCTATGGCCGTTTCGACAGAAAGGATGCGCCAAGCTGGGCCGAGATCTTCGATCGCGAGCGGCTGAAGCCGCTCTTCGGCCTCAACCGCGACATCATGATCCGCTCGTTCCTGCTTCTGGCCGCCTTCACGCTGATGACCCGCATCGGCACCGCCTTCGGGCCTGTGACGCTTGCCGCCAATGCGGTGCTGATGACAATCTTCCTCGTTGCCGGCTACTATCTCGACGGCCTTGCCAATGCGGCGGAACAGCTCATCGGCCGCTCGATCGGCGCCGGTTACCGCCCGGCCTTCGACCGTGCGCTGCGGCTGACGGCGGCCTGGTCGCTGGGGCTTGCACTGGTGACGACCGTTGCCTTCCTGCTGTTCGGCGGCAGGCTCATCGATCTTCTGACGACGGCCCCGGATGTTCGCGCGGCGGCTTACGAATATCTGCCCTGGGCGGCAGTGACGGCGATGACCGGCGCGCTCGCCTTCCTGATGGACGGCGTCTTCATCGGCGCCACCTGGTCGCGCGAGATGCGCAACATGATGCTGGCGGCCTTTGTCGGTTATGCCGCAGCGCTCGCCGTGCTGGTCCCCGCCTTCGGCAATCATGGCCTGTGGGCGGGGCTCAACCTGTTCCTGTTGATGCGCGGGCTGTTCCTCTTGTCGCGGATCCCGATGAAGGCGCGTCAGACGTTCCTGCCGGCCCAGTAGTCGAGACGGCTGTCGCGGATATCGCGGATCGAGGTGAGACGCTCGCGCTCACAGAGATCCGAGAGGCCACGTACGATGCGGCCCGGCAGGGCAGGGCCCTCATAGACCATGCAGGAATAGAGCTGAACCAGATCGGCGCCGGCGCGGATCTTTTCGGCCGCGGTTTCGGCCGAGCTGACGCCGCCAACGCCGATGATCGGCAGCTTCGGGCCGACACGCTTGCGCATGCGGGCAAGCACCGCCGTGGACTTTTCAAACAGTGGCTTGCCCGAGAGGCCACCGGACTCCTTCGCTTGGGCCTGATCCTTGAGGCCGTCGCGCGAAAGCGTCGTGTTGGAGACGATCAGGCCGTCGAGATTGTGTGCCAGCACTTCGGCAGCGATATCGTCCATGCCTTCTTCGGTGAGATCGGGCGCAATCTTCAGGAAGACGGGAACACGGCGATTGCTGCGCAGCGCCTCTTCGTCGCGCGCGGCAAGCACCGCCGACAACAGGGCGGCGAGGCTTTCGCGCGCCTGCAGGTCGCGCAGACCCGGCGTGTTCGGCGAGGAGATGTTGGCGGTGAAATAGCGGGCGACCGAGTAGAACGTATGGATGCCGCTGACATAGTCGGCGATGCGGTCGGCGCTGTCCTTGTTGGCGCCGATATTGACGCCGATCAGCGCATCGCGCGAACAGGCCTTCAGCCGCGCCAGCGCTGCGCCATGGCCTTCATTGTTGAAGCCGAGGCGATTGATCACCGCTTCGTCCTCGACCAGGCGGAAAATGCGCGGCTTGTCGTTGCCTGCCTGCGGCTTCGGCGTGACGGTGCCGATCTCGGTGAAACCGAAGCCGATCTTCAGAAGTGCTTCCGGCACCTCTGCATTCTTGTCGTAGCCGGCCGCCATGCCGATCGGGTTCGGAAAAACGATGCCAGCGACTGTCTGCGCAAGCCGCTTGTCGGCCCTGGCGGGACAGTTCGGCACGAGCCCGGTCTTCAGCGCCTTGATCGAAAGGCCGTGCGCGGCCTCCGGATCGAAGAGGAAAAGGCCGCGGCGGGCAAGGCTGGTCAGCGGGTTCATGCATCAAGTTCCGGGAAGATATGCGCGCCGTCGGCGCCGAGCGGCAGGGGCTTTTCCCAGAGAACGGCCGACAGGAAGAGGGGGGCATAGAGATGTGGGAAGAGGGCGCCGCCGCGCGAGGGTTCATAGACCAGCTCTTCGCCAAGTGCGTCGCCGTCGACGGCGACCAGAAGCAGGTCTTCCTGTCCCTCGAAGTAGCGCGCTGCCGTCTCGACCACCTGTTCGCCGGTCGAAAAATGGACGTAACCGTCGGCGAGATCGACCGGCGCGCCGTCGAAGCGCCCGCTGCGCTTGGCTTCCTGCCACAGCAATGCCGGAACGATTTTGTAGATGATGGAACTCATGGTGCCCGTCTGTCCCCGTAATCTTCTGTCGTGGCCTTGCCGTAAATATCGGCGATTGTCCATCGCAGAAGGACGACGATTCGCGCATAATCGGCGGTGAAGACCGATTTCGCTCTTCTCGTTCGCGCGCATGTGATGTTCCGACAAGGATCGTAACGGAGAAGATGTCATGAAAAACGCTGCTGCCATACTTCTGTTCGGTACCGGATTGGCTCTGGCCGGCGGCGCCAGCGCGCAGGATCCGTCCCCCGGACGCTACAGCATGCAGAAGTCCGACACCGGTATCGCCCGGCTCGATACCCAGACCGGCGAGGTATCGCTCTGCCAGGAGAAGGACGGCCAGTTGGTGTGCCGCATGGCCGCCGACGAGCGGGCCGCTTTTGAACGGGAGTTGGACCTCCTGACGAAGCGGGTCGATGCTTTGGAAAAGGCGGCCAAAGCCGGTGAAAGTGTCGCAAAACAGGACCTTCCGGCTGAGGAAGAGATTGACCGGGCAATGGGCATCATGGAAAGAATGATGCGTAGGTTCATGGATATCGTGAAGGATCTCGAAGGCAGCGACCCCGCTCAGGAGCCGCAGAAGACCTGAGTTTCCGGATCGGCCATGCGGGATGCGGATCGGCGCGTGGGGGCGTGCAGATTTCAGCCCGGGCTCTTGGGAGGGAGCAGCATGACACCGGACATGACCATCATCATCGCGGACGACCATCCGCTGTTTCGGGGCGCAATGCGCCAGGCACTGAGCGGCGTGGACGGCGCGCCCGCCATCGTCGAGGCCGGCGATTTCGCAGCCGCGCGCAAGGCGGCGGCCGACAACCCTGACGCCGATCTCATGCTGCTTGACCTGACCATGCCCGGCGTCAGCGGGCTTTCCGGCCTGATTGCACTTCGCGCCGAATTTCCGAGCCTGCCGGTCATGGTGGTTTCCGCCCATGACGACCCGGCGACGATCCATCGCGCGCTCGATCTCGGCGCGTCCGGCTTTCTTTCGAAATCGGCCGGCATCGAGGAAATCCGCGAGGGGATCGAGAAGGTGATGGCCGGCGAGGTCTTCGTTCCCGCGGGCTACGACCAGGCCCAGGAATACGAACCCGAGGTCGCCGATCTGCTTCAGCGCCTGCAAACGTTGACGCCGCAACAGTCCCGCGTGCTCAGCATGCTCGGCGAGGGCCTGCTCAACAAGCAGATCGCTTACGAACTCGGCGTCTCCGAGGCGACGATCAAGGCGCATGTCTCGGCGATCCTGCTAAAGCTCAATGTCGACAGCCGCACCCAGGCGGTCATCCAGCTTTCGAAGATCGGCACCGTCGCCGCCGCCTGATGCGGCCGGCCTTGGCTTTGTGATTTTCTCTCGTCCCAGGCGGCCCCACAACGTGGGAGCCGTTCATTCCGCAGCCGTTCGTGCCGCTGTCGAAAGTTGCGTCAGCCAGGCGCGCATCGCCGCCGGGCGCACCGGCTTGTTCTGGATCGCGATGCCGTCGCGTTCGGCCGCGGCGCGCACTTCCGGCGAGCGGTCGGCCGTCACGAGCAGCGCCGGCGTCGCTTCGCCGGTCGATGCCCGAATGCGGGCGACCGCCTCGATGCCGGTCCCGTCGTCGAGGTGATAATCGGCGATGACGGCGTGTGGCTTCTCGCCGGGCTGCATGCCGAATTCGGAACAGGCAGAAAGCGATTCCGCCGTACTGACGATACAGCCCCAGCCTGACAGCAGCACCCGCATACCCTCGAGGATCCGCGGTTCGTTGTCGATGCAGAGCACCCGCAGGCCGTTCAGCGCCTCGCTTGCCTTGCTCTGTGGCACCGGACGGACAGCGACCCGATCGCCGGCGCTGGCATCAAGCGGCAGGGTCACCTTGAAGCCCGTGCCCTTGCCGGGAGTCGATTGCAGGCTGACGGGATGGTTGAGCACGCGCGAGATGCGGTCGACGATCGAAAGGCCGAGCCCAAGACCGGACGCCGTGCGGGCGCCTTCGTCGAGCCGGGCGAATTCCTTGAAGACGGTGCGGAACTTCGACTGGGGAATGCCGATGCCGGAATCGAGCACCTCGATCGTCGCCATGGCGCCATGCCTGCGCACCCCGACGAGCACCTTGCCGGCCAGGGTGTATTTGATCGCGTTGGAGACGAGGTTCTGGACGACGCGGCGCAGCAGGTTCGGATCGCTGCGCACGACGAGCGATGTCGGCATGATAATGAGTTCGAGATCCTTGGCCCGCGCCATCGGGGCGAAATCGGTCTCGATCCTTCTGAGCAGCTCGTTGAGCGGAACGGACTGTATCCGCGCCTTCATGGCGCCGGTGTCGAGGCGCGATATGTCGAGCACGGCGCCAAGGATGGCCTCGACCGATTCCAGCGAGGAATCGATGTTTTCGACCAGCGTGCTGTTGTCGGACTCGCCGAGCCGCTCGACGAGCGACGAGGAATAGAGGCGGGCGGCGTTCAGCGGCTGCAGGATATCGTGGCCGGCGGCGGCGAAGAACCGCGTCTTGCCGATATTGGCCTCTTCCGCGGCCGCGCGCGCCTCGGCGAGCTCCCGGTTCACCCGGGTCAATTCGCCGGTGCGCTCGGCCACGCGCAGTTCCAGTGTCTCGTTCGCCTGCTTCAGCGCCATGTCGGCGGCGACGCGCTGGGTGATGTCGGTATAGGTGGTGACGATGCCTTTGTCGGGCATGGCGTTGGTGCGCACTTCGATGATGCGCTCGCCGTTGCCCAGTTCGAGCAGGAAGGGTTTGTCGAGCGTCAGGAAGTTGGCGATCAGCCCCTTTTCCTGATCCTTGCGAATATCGCCGCGCTTGGTGAGGATCGAGACGATATCGGCAAGCGGGAAGCCGACCTGGCCGGCTGCCTCCGGCAGGTCGAGAAGCTGGCGGAAGCGCCGGTTCCAGATGATCAGGTTGTTGGCGTTGTCGAAGACGGCGATGCCCTGGTCCATCTGCGAGAGCGCAGTCTGCAGCATATCCTGATTGTATTGCAGCGCCTCACTCGCCTGGTCGAGCAGCCAGGCCGTCTCGGACGATGTGTCGTCGCCGCGCTGCAGCGCCAGGGAAAGCACCAGCCGGGCGGAGGACGAGCCGATGGCGCTGCCGAGCAGTTGCTCGGAGAAATGCACTACGGCCATGTCGGCTGGCGCATTGTCGTCCAGCCAGCGGCCGGTCTGGCGCTCGTACGTATGGAACGAGCGCTGCATGCGCTCAGCACCCATGTAACGGGCGATCGTCGCCTTGAGGTCGCGCACCGTGACCTTGGTCTTGCGGCCGCGAAAGGCGCCTTCGGTTCGCGACCGCCGGGTGATGAACACGCCGGCCTGGAAGCGTTCGATCGGCTTCGGTGTGCGGGTCAGCGATCCGAGAACATAGGTGGCGCAGTTGACGAGCAGGCTGAGCGCCGTCGCGTTGACCAGCGGATCGGCGTTGGGGCCGGAGAAGAGGTCGGTGAACGGCAACAGGAAGCTTAAGATCGTCGTCGCCACATGGGAATTGTCGGGTCCGCCAAGGCTCGGCAGGAAGAGCAGATAGGCCCAGACGAGGAAGCCCGAGACCATGCCGGTGATCGCGCCGCGGGCATTGGCCTGTCGCCAGATGAGGCCGCCGAGCAGCGCCGGCGCCATCTGCGAGATGGCGACGAAAGACAGAAGGCCGAGCGAGGCGAGGCCGGCGCTGATATCGGCGGAGCGGTAGTAGCCATAGCCGAGCAACAACACCACGAAGATCGCCGAACGGCGAATGTTGAGCAGCGTTCCCGCGAGGTTTTCCTGCAAGCCGCCGCGCTGGCTGAGGTTGCGGCGCAGGAACACCGGCATGACGATATCGTTGGAGATCATGATCGACAGCGCCACGGATGCGACGATCACCATCGCGGTCGCTGCCGAAAAACCGCCGATGAAGGTGATCAGCGTCAGCACCGGCAGGCCGTTGGCGAGCGGCAAGGTCAGCAGGTAGAGATCCGCGTCGCCGGAACCGGAAAAGGTGAGGATGCCGGCTATCGCGATCGGCAGCACGAAGAGATTGATGCCGATCAGGTAGAGCGGAAAGAGGATGCCGGCGGTGCGAAGCTCGCCTTCGGTGCGGTTTTCGACGACCGTCACGTGGAACTGCCTGGGCAGCATGATGATCGCGAAAGCCGACGTGACGATCAACAGCACCCAACGGGCGATAGGGGTCTCGTAGGAGAGCGCCGACTGCACGGCGGGGCTCTCTGCAGCCAGCGACCACAGGTGAGCCGGTCCGTTGAAGATGACGAAGACGATGTAGAAGCCGGCGGTGACGAGCGCCACCAACTTGACCAGCGATTCCATCGCGATCGCAAGGATCAGGCCGTCCTGGTGCTCCGTTGCGTCCGTATGGCGCGTGCCGAAGACGATGGCGAAGCAGGCGAGAAACAATGTGACGAGCAGGGGAAGATCGACGTAGCTCTGCCCGGCGCCGATGCCGTAGTCGCTGGTGTTGATCATCGCTGCGACCGAGCTCGAAATCGCCTTCAGCTGCAGCGCGATATAGGGAATGGCGCCGACCAGCGAGATCAGCGCGACGATGGCGGCCACCGCCGGGTTCTTGCCGTAACGCGCGGCGATGAAGTCGGCGACGGAGGTCAGCTTCTCGGTTTTGGCAAGGCGGATGATCTTGCGGATCAGCGGCATGCCGAGCGTGAACATCAGGATCGGGCCGATATAGATGCCGGTGAACTCGAGTCCGCGTTCGGCAGCAAGGCCGATGCCGCCGAAATAGGTCCAGGAGGTGCAATAGATGGCAAGGCTCAGCGCATAGACGAGCGGTCTGCCCTTCAGCGCAGCGCTGTTCCTCCTGGCCCGCCGGTCGCCATAGCTAGCCACTGCAAACAGCAGCAGCAGATAGGCGAAGGCCGAGGCAAAGATGACCGAACCCGAAAGCATGCCTCATTCCTCCAGGGCGGAGCATAGGACAAGTCCGCCGGGTTGAGAATTGCCTGCCGCATGAGTCTTAAGTTCAAGGCTCGACACGAGAAATCGGTGTACAGCACAGGCTGCCTTCCCGTTCCTGCTCCATCCGCTGCCAATTGACCAAAGGCAAAGAAAGGTTTTCTCGCTGCCCGCTTTGGTTTAGTTTCCGTAAACGCTTGCAGCGCGGGACAGCGCCGCCAGCCGTTTTCAAACGGGGATAATACGGAGAGATTTATGCTGAATGAGTTCAAGGAGTTTATTGCCCGCGGGAACGTGATGGATCTCGCGGTCGGTGTCATCATCGGCGCCGCCTTCAACAAGATCGTAACGTCGGTCGTCGAGGACCTGGTGATGCCAATCGTCGGTGCGCTGACCGGCGGCGGTTTCGATTTCTCCAATTATTTCCTGCCGCTCTCGGCGAACGTGACGGCGACGTCTCTCGCCGCCGCCCGTCAACAGGGTGCCGTCTTTGCCTATGGCAACTTCATCACCGTGCTCATCAACTTCCTGATCCTTGCCTGGATCATCTTCCTGATGATCAAGGCGGTGAATCGCATGCGCGCTTCGATGGAGAAGAAGAAGGACGAAGCACCGGCCGCGCCCCCGCCGGAAGACATTCTGCTTCTCGGTGAAATCCGCGACCTGCTGAAGCAGCGCGCGTGATTTTCCTCGCGGCCCTGGCTTCGCCGGGGCCGCGAAACATCACAAAAATCGATAAACCGGTCAGATAAAGTCGCGTGATCGCCTTGGCGAAAGCGGCTAGAAGCAACGGGCAAGCTGGAGCGGTCCATGTCGCTCTAGTCCATTGGAATCTTTTACGATGATCTAAAGGCCGCGGCCTTTAACGTCGTGCATCCGGAGCCCGCCGATGACCATCCTCAGCACCATCAGTCCCCGTGCGCTTTCGGCACCTGAAAGCGGCATCGTCGAGGTGGTGAACTATGCACGCGGGCGCGATGGCCTGATCCCGCTGTGGGTCGGAGAAGGCGACCTGCCGACGCCTGCCTTCATCAGCGACGTTGCGCGCGATGCGCTTGCCGGCGGCGAGACCTTCTACACCTGGCAGCGCGGTATCCCGCCGCTGCGCGAGGCACTGTCGCGCTACTATCAAAGGCGCTTTCAGAAGTCGCTTTCGCCCGAGAATTTCTACGTCGTCGGCTCCGGCATGCAGGCGATCAAGCTCTCGATCGAGGCGATCGCCTCGCCCGGCGACGAGATGGTGCTTCTGACGCCGGCGTGGCCGAACTTTGCCGCCGCCGCCGATCTCTCCGGCGTTCGCCCGGTCTCGGTGGAGCTTCGTTTCGAACACGGCAAATGGCAACTCGATCTCGATCGGCTGCAGGCGGCGATCGGTCCGAAGACCAAGGCGCTGTTCATCAACACGCCGTCGAACCCGACCGGCTGGACCGCGACCCGCGAGGAGTTGGCCGCGATCCTGACGCTGGCGCGCAGGCAGGGGCTCTGGATCATCGCCGATGAGATCTACGCGCTCTATTATTATGGCGGCGCCCGCGCGCCGTCCTTCCTCGACGTGATGGAGGAAGGCGACCGCATCCTCTTCGTCAATTCCTTCTCGAAGAACTGGTCGATGACCGGGTGGCGTGTCGGCTGGATCGTGGCTCCGCCCGCGATCGGCCAGGTGCTCGAAAACCTGGTGCAATACTCGACCTCGGGTGTCGCCCAGTTCATGCAGCGCGGTGCCGTCGTGGCGCTCGACGAGGGCGACGCCTTCGTCGATGCCAATGTCGCCAAGGCGGCGAAGAACCGGGACGTCTTCTGCGACGCGTTGATCGCCACCAACCGGGTGGAAACGCTCAAACCCGACGGCGCGCTCTATGCGTTCCTGAAGATCGACGGCGTCACCGATTCGCGCGCGGCGGCGATCGACATCGTCGACAAGACCGGCGTTGGCCTGGCGCCGGGAACGGCGTTCGGCGACGGCGGCTCGCTGTTCATGCGCGCCTGCTTCCTGCGCGATCCGGACCATGTGAGGGAAGCGGCGGACCGTCTCCAGGGTTACATTCTCGGGCGCTGACGGCCGTAGATTGAAAGAGCGAGGCGGCGACGTTATTCGTCGCCGGTTTCGCCAAGCAGCTTCTGCTCATGAGCGATCGCGTGGCCGATCAGCCGCGCCCAGATGTCTTCGTAAAAATCAGGATCGAGGTTGACGCGGGCAGCGTTCTTGCGGGCATTCTCGCGCACTTCCATCACCCGCGCCGGAATGTCGGCCTTCAGTTTCAGCGGCGCCTTGATCTCGGCCGCGCGGTCAATATAGCCCCAGCGCTCGGCAAACAGCGCCATCAGCGCCTGGTCGAGACGGTCGATCTCGGCACGCACGTCGGCCATGGTTTCGCATTGCGCGGGGGTTTTCTGCATCTGTCTCGTCCAATTGCCTGGATGCGGCCAAGCGCGGGCCCAGGATGTTCGAGCGTCCCTCGGCTCTCAGCAAGCGGGGCGCTTCTGCGGCGCACTGCTAACAAACGGCGAGCTATCTTGGAAGGGGCAACAGGGTCGCAGCCGGCGACCCTTGAGGTGGTCACCTCAGCAGGCGATCGTTTTGCAGGGGAGGAGGGTGCGGTCCTGTCTCCGTCTGCGGCGATCGCCTGCTGACGTGTTAAGGGAAGTTAGCTGGCCAAGCTTGAGCGAGGCTTTTTAGAACGGGATGAGGAAAAGTGTCTGCGGTTTTCCGCCCGCATCCCGCTCCAATGGATCGACTACGTTCCGATCATCAGCTTGATCGCAAGGCCGACGAGGGTGACGGCCGCCACCCCCGCGCACCAGAGGCCAACGAACCAGAGAAGCTTGCGGCCGGTTCCTGTTTCGCTGGTCAATGGTAGCCCTCCTCCGGATCGACCTTGCCGCGGAACACCCAGTAGGAATAGGCGGTGTAGGCGAGAATGATCGGCACCAGCACCAAAGCGCCGGCAAGCAGGAAGGAGAGGCTTTCTTCAGGCGCGGCCGCGTCCCAGATCGTCAGCGAAGGCGGCACCATGTAGGGGTAGAAACTGATGCCGATGCCGGCATAGCCGAGCACGAAGAGGCCGAGTGCGGCAATGAACGGCCGGCTGTCGTGGCGCTTGCGGATACCCGTGATCAGCGCATAAAGGCAGCCGAGAACGAGCGCCGGCACGACGACGCTGAAGATCGCCGTCGGATAGCCGAACCAGCGGTCCAGATACTGCGGCTCCAGGAACGGCGTCCACAGGCTGACGATGCCCATGGCGGCGACGGTGGCGAAGGAGCATTTGAGCGCGAGGTCGCGGGCCCGGTCGGCAAGGTCGCCGTGGGTCTTCATCACAAGCCAGGTGGCGCCGAGCAGCGCATAGCCGACGACGACGGCGATGCCGGTCATGATCGAGAACGGCGTCAGCCAATCCCACCAGCCGCCGACATAGGCACGGTTCTCGACCGGGATGCCCTGGACGAGGGCGCCGAGCGTGATCCCTTGCGCGAAGGCGGCCAGCATCGAGCCGCCGGAGAAGGCCCAGTTCCAGAGATATTCGGCCCGCCGCGTGCGCCAGCGATACTCGAAGGCGACGCCGCGGAAGATGAGGCCGATCACCATGGCGATGATGGGCGCGTAAAGTGCGGGCAGGATGGTGGCGTAGGCCAGCGGAAACACCGCCATCAGGCCGCCGCCGCCAAGAACCAGCCAGGTCTCGTTGCCGTCCCAGACCGGGGCGACGGAATTCATCATCACGTCACGGTCGTGCTTCTCCGGGAAGAACGGGAAGAGGATGCCGACACCGAGGTCGAAGCCGTCGAGAATGACATAGGCGAGCACCGCAAAGGCGATGATGCCGGCCCAGATGAACGGCAGATCAAACTCCATGATGGCCTCCCTTGGTGTTCGCATGGCTGCTGTGGATGGCGGGGCCCGGCATGATGCCGGAACTGCGCAATGGTCCTTCGCCGAGTTCCGGCATCGGATCGCGCGGCAATCGCGCCATCAGCCGGAGGATGTAGAAGGTGCCGGCACCGAAGACGAAGAAATAGACGATGATGAAGGCGATCAGCGAGGCAGCGACCGCGGGTGCCGCGATCGGCGCCACCGAGTTTGCCGTCAGCAGATGGCCGTAGACGGTATAGGGCTGACGGCCGACTTCGGTCGTGACCCAGCCTGCGAGCACGGCGACGAAGCCGGCGGGCCCCATGGCGATCGCGGCACGGTGCAGCCAGACATTGCTGTCGAGCGTGCCGCGATAGCGACACCAGAGCGACCAGAGCCCGATGCCGAGCATGGCGAAGCCGATGCCGACCATCACCCGGAATGACCAGAACACGATACCAACAGGCGGGTGAAGTTCTTCCGGGATCGTATCGAGACCGGCAAACGGCGCGTTCAGATCATGCTTCAGGATGAGGCTCGAAAGCTTCGGGATCTCGATCGCGTAATCGACGCGCTTTTCAGGCGAGTTCGGAATGCCGAAGAGGATGAGCGGCGCGCCGTCCGGATGGCTCTGGTAGTGCCCCTCCATCGCCATCACCTTGGCCGGCTGGTGCTCCAGCGTGTTGAGACCATGCATGTCGCCGGCGAAGATCTGGATCGGCGCGACGATCGCCGCCATCCACATTGCCATCGAAAACATCTTTCGCGCCCGCCGCGGCGCCGTCTTGCGGATGAGGTGCCAGGCGCCGCAGGCGCCGACGACGAAGGCGGTCGTGAGATAGGCCGCCAGCACCATGTGGGTGAGGCGATAGGGGAAGGAGGGGTTGAAGACGATCGCCCACCAGTCGACCGGGACGAACTGGCCCGCCTCGTTCATCGCGAAACCGGCCGGCGTCTGCATCCACGAGTTCGCCGAAAGGATCCAGGTGGCCGAGATCAGCGTGCCGACGGCGACCATGACGGTTGCCAAGAAATGCAGCTTCGGCCCGACGCGGTTGAGGCCGAACAGCATGACACCGAGGAAGCCCGCTTCGAGGAAGAAGGCGGTCAGCACCTCGTAGCCCATCAGCGGCCCGATGATCGGCCCGGCCTTGTCGGAAAAGACGCTCCAGTTGGTGCCGAACTGATAGGACATGACGATGCCGGAAACGACGCCCATGCCGAAGGCGACGGCAAAGATCGTCTTCCAGAAATTGAAGAGTTCGAGATAGACCTCGTCCTTCTTCCACAGCCACAACCCTTCGAGCACCGCGAGGTAACTCGCAAGCCCGATGGAAAAGGCGGGGAAGATGATGTGGAAGGAAACGGTGAAGGCGAACTGGAAGCGAGCGAGCAGGGTCGCATCGAAACTCTCAAACACGGGCGCAATCCTTTCAGACACGCGGATGCGACGCCTCACGGAAGCGTAGGCCGCAATGCTCTGGCTGCTGCATCATTTGTCCGGTGACCGATCGTCGATCAGGGAACCTGTCTTGGCCTCTGGCCGAGGCAAATCCTGGGGTTGCACCGGCTTTTCAGCATGCACTTGAATCTGCGCCAAATTTGCCAAACGTCAATGACAGCGCGTCCGCCACGTTGTCACACTGCGGCAATGTTGCGCTGCGGCATATTGGCGAAAGGTGAGCGGGATATCAGCGGCGCGCGAGATAGGCCTCGGCCAACTCCGTCCAGAAAGCCGCGCCGATCGGCAGCAGGTCGTCGTTGAAGTTGTAGCCGGGGTGATGCAGCGGCCTGTCGTCGTCGCTGACCTTCGAGCCGAGGAAGAAGTAGGTCCCCGGCCGCTCCTTCAGCATATAGGCGAAATCCTCGCTGCCCATGAAGGGGCGGGCGAGATCGACCACCTTGTCGGCGCCGGCGAAGCGGACCGCGAGATCGCGGACGAAGTCCGTCTCGGCCTTGTGGTTGATCGTCGCATCGTAGCTGCGCTGGTAGTCGACGGTCGCGCGCATGCCGAAGCTCGTCGCCTGCGCCTCGGCGATCATGCGGATGCGGCGTTCGAGTTCGTCGCGCACATCGGGCTCGAAGGAGCGGATACCGACGACGATCTCGGCGCGTTCGGGAATGATGTTGCTGGCCGAGCCCGCATGGAAGGCGCCGACGGTGACCACAGTCGGATCCATCGGATGGATGTTGCGCGAGACGATCGATTGCAGCGCCATGACGATCGAGGCGCCGCAGACGATGGGATCTGCTGTTTCCTGCGGCTCCGCGCCATGCCCGCCGCGTCCATGCACGGTGATGCGCGCCTCGTCGACGGCGGCCATGATCGGGCCCTCCCTAAGGGCGAACTGGCCGAAAGGCAGACCCGGCTCGTTGTGAAGCGCGAACACGGCGTCGCAGGGAAACTGATCGAACAGGCCCTCGTCCATCATGATCTTGGCGCCGCCGAAATTCTCCTCGGCCGGCTGGAAGATCAGGTGGATGGTGCCGTCGAAATTGCGCCGCTCGGCAAGCGCGCGGGCAGCACCCAGCAGCATCGTCGTGTGGCCGTCGTGGCCGCAGGCATGCATGAGGCCCGAGGTCTTGCTGGCATAGTCCAGCCCGGTTTCTTCCAGGATCGGCAGCGCATCGATGTCGGCGCGGATGCCGATCGAGCGCTTGCCGTTGCCGTTCCTGAGCGTGCCGACGACACCGGTTTTCGCAAGCCCCGTCGTCACCTCGTAGCCGAGACCTTCCAGGTGTTTCGCAATGAAGGCGGAAGTGCGCGTCTCCTCCAGTCCGAGTTCCGGATGGGCATGCAGGTCGTGGCGGATGGCGACGAGTTCCGGCATGGCGTTGGTGATCGATGGGGAAAGCTTCATGTCAGGCACCGCGGGTTGGGATGCGATTTTCGAAGGTGCGGAAGGCCACCACTAGAATTCCGGTGAGGCACATGTAGATGAGTGCGAGCAGCAACAGCGGCTCGTAGGTGAGGAAGGTTTCCTGCCGCACCTTGGAGATGACCGCATAGACGTCGACGACAGTCACGGTCGCGACAAGTGGGGTCGATTTCAGCTGCAGCACCGTTTCGCCGTTGAGCGTTGGCAGAGCCCGATGGATGGCGCGCGGCAGCCAGATGCGGCGGAACGTCGTCCAGCGGCCCATGCCATAGGCCTTCGCCGCCTCAAGCTCGCCGTTCGGAACGCCGGCAAAAGCGCCGCGCATGACCTCGCCCTCGTAGGCCGCAAACGAAATGGTCAACGCCGCCACGCCATAGGGCCACGCTTCGCGCAGGTAAGGCCAGAGGAAGGATTGGCGGATCGCCGGAAATTGCGGGAACAGCGAGCCGAGACCGTAATAGAGCAGCCAGAGCTGCAACAGCAGCGGCGTGCCGCGGATCACGGTACAAAACACCTTGGCCGGCAGTTTCAGGAACCAGGGGCCGGTGACCTGCACGAGGCCGATCGGCACCGCCAGCAGGAAGCCGAGGATGGCGGTGCTGAACAGCATCATCAGGCTGACGAGGATGCCCCAGCCAAGCCGTGGCAGGTAGCGCGGCAGCCAGTCCCAGCGCATGAAGACGGCGACGGCGACGACGAAGGCGGCAAAGACCAGCATCATGAGGATGCGGTGCGGCAGGAAGAAGCTCTTCGCCGTCGGCAGGTCTTCGGGCGTAAACGCAACGGCGTGGGTGGTTTCGTCGGTCATCGGCTCTCCGCAAAACCGCGTCGGGCATGGCGTTCGAGCATGCCGATGAAGACGTTGGAGATGAGCGTCAGCGCCAGGTAGAGCGCGCCAGCCGCCAGGAAGAACAGGAGATAGGCCTTGGTCGTGCCGGCCGCCTGGCGGGTGACCAGAGTCAACTCGCTGAAGCCGACGACGGCGAGAAGGGCGGTGTCCTTGGTGGCGATCAACCAGAGATTGGAGAGGCCGGGAATGGCATAGGGCAACATCGCCGGCAGGGTGATGCGGCGCAGAACCATGGCCGGCGACATGCCATAGGCGCGCGCCGCCTCGATCTGCCCGGCGGGCACCGCCTTGATCGCGCCGCGCAACACTTCGGTCGAATAGGCGCCCTGGACGACGCCGATGACGAAGATGCCGGCCATCAGGCCGCTGATGTCGACCGGGCCAACCGAAAACAACGCCAGAACCTGATTGAGCAGGTCGGTGCCGGCATAATAGAGCAAGAGGATCAGCACCAACTCGGGCACTGCACGCACGACCGTGGTGTAGCATTCGAGCAGATCGCGCAGAACCGGGCCGCCATAGAGCTTGCCGAATGCACCGCCGATGCCGAGCGCCAGGCCGAGCGTGAAGCCGCCGACGGCGATCTGGATGGAATTGAAAAAGCCTTGCAGCAATACGCCGCCCCAGCCGGGTGCTGAAAGCGAGAGCAGGCCCCAATTGATGAGGGAATCCGCAGCCATGCGTCGTCGAGCTCCGATGGCGCCGGCCGGCGATCGCTACAGCGCTGCGGTCTTTGTCAGACGCGACAAGCGCTGCGGCAGTTCGATCGCCGGCCGATCGCGCCTTATCCGCCGTAGATGTCGAAGTCGAAGTACTTCTTCGAGAACGTATCGTAGGTGCCGTTGTCGCGGATCGCCTTGATGGCGGCGTTGATCTTGTCCTTGAGCTCGGTTTCGCCCTTGCGCAGGCCGACGCCGACACCCGGGCCGATCACGGCGACGTCTTCGGCAACGTCGCCCTTGTATTCACAGCATTCCTTGCCCTGGTCGGTCGCCAGAAACGCCTTGAGCGCGATGGCATCCGCCTGCACCGCATCGAGGCGGCCGGCGGCGAGGTCGTTGTTGGCCTCGTCCTGCGTCTGGTATTCCTTGACCTCGACGCCCGCCGGCGCGAAGTGCTTTGCGGCATAGGCCTGGTGGACCGTCGAGACCTGGACGCCGAGCGTCTTGCCCTTCAGCCCTTCCGGCGAGGAGTTCATCTCGACGCCCTTGGTGCCGATGATGCCGGTCGGAGTGTTGTAGTACTTGTCGGAGAAATCGATGGTCTTCAGGCGCTCGTCGGTGATCGACATCGAACTGATGATCATGTCGATCTTCTTCGACGTCAGTGCCGGGATGATGCCGTCCCAGGCAACCGGCGTCAGCACGCATTCGAGCTTGGCCTCGGCGCACATTGCGTTCATGAACTCGACTTCCCAGCCTTCCCATTTGCCGCTGGCGTCAGGCGCTGTGAACGGCGGATAGGGCTCCGCTGCGACGCCGACCTTCAGCGCTTCCGCCGACGCCGCGACGCCGCCGCTCACGGCGATCGCCGCCGCAACGGCCAGGACTTTCAATGCCTTCTTCATGCTGTTCCCCTTTTTGGTTGTTTAGCATTCAGGAATTCAGTGAATGGAACTGATGAACTTCTTGAGCCTTTCCGATTTCGGTGCGCCGAAGATCGCCTCAGGCGGACCCTGTTCTTCGATCACGCCGTTGTGGAGGAAGACGATGTGGTTGGCGACGTCGCGCGCAAACTTCATCTCGTGGGTGACGAGGATCATCGTGCGCTTTTCGCGCGCGAGGTCCCCGATGACAGTGAGAACTTCGCCGACGAGTTCGGGATCGAGTGCCGAGGTCGGCTCGTCGAAGAGCATGACGAGCGGCTGGATGGCAAGCGCCCGGGCGATCGCGGCGCGTTGCTGCTGGCCGCCGGAAAGGAAGGCCGGGTAGGCGTCGCGTTTCTCGTAGAGGCCGACGCGTTTCAGCAGGGATTCGGCGGTGGCGACCGCTTCCGCCTTCGGCTTGCCGAGCACATGGATCGGCGCTTCGATGACGTTTTCAAGGATGGTCATGTGCTGCCAGAGGTTGAAGCTCTGGAACACCATGCCGAGCTGGCTGCGGATGCGCTGGACCTGTTTGCGGTCCTCCGGCACCAGGCCGCCGCGACCGTCGGATTTCATCCGGATCTTTTCGCCATGCACGCTGACGCTACCGGCGGAGGGGAGTTCGAGGAGGTTGATGCAGCGAAGGAAAGTGGATTTTCCGGAACCGCTGCCGCCGATGATGGCGATCACGTCGCCCTGCTTCGCTGTGAGCGAAACTCCCTTCAGCACTTCCAATGGCCCGAAACGCTTGTGCAGGTCAGTGACCGCGATTGCCTGGGCCGCATCCGTCATCGGCGCGCCGCTCCCATGGCTCTGCGAGCTTTTTCTGTCAGCATCGAAACAGTTCCCCTGTCGTCTTCCGTGCGGCATCTTTGGCCTGTCACGGGTTTTTGTTGGCCGGCATGGTTGCACTTGTGCCGCTATTGTTCAAGCGTATAATAATAGACGTCGTCGATTTTTTGACGCCCGCCGATCGTTCGATTTCCCGAAGGAGCCGCCCATGCCGCCGTTCTGGCCGAAGCCTTTGCCGACCGCGCCTGAACAGCATTTTGGGCTGGCTCGAGAGCAGAGTGCCGCATGAACAGACGCAGTTTTCACCGCGCGCCGGAAGGCGAGCGCCGCCAGGAATTGATCGAAGCGACGCTCGACTGCATCTCGGAATTCGGGCTGAAGGGCGCGACCGTTCGGCAGATCGCAATCCGCGCCGGCGTGACCGCCGGGCTGGTGCGCCACTACTTCGAATCGAAGGACCAGATGGTTGCCGAGGCCTATCGCGCCGTCATCGCCTCGCTCACCGAAAAGGCGAGCAAGGTCGAGGGCGATCCGGAAACCCGGCTCCGCGATTTCATCGCCATCAACCTCACCGAGCCGGTGGCCGACAGCCGCAGCATCTCGCTCTGGGCCGCCTTCATCAGCCAGGTCCGGGTCGATCCGGTGCTGTCGGAGATCCATCGCGAAGGCTATCTTGCCTTTCGCAATTCGCTGCAGGAACTGCTTGCCGATTTCCTTGCGACCAAAGGCAAGCCGGCCGACGCCGAAACCTGCCGGGCCTTCGCCATCGCCATCAATGGGTTGGTCGACGGCCTCTGGGTCGAGGGCTGCCTTGCCGGCGATCTCTTTCGCGAAGGCGAGCTCGTCGCCATCGCCATGTCTTCGGTCGAAGCGCTGCTCGGCACGAAGATCGGAACTGCAAAACAATGAAAACGGGAGAAAGCACCATGCGCTACGCGTCCATCACCGAACGTCTTGCCGATCTTGGTTCGGGCAAATGGTCGCTGCATATCCGTGCCCGCCAATTGAAGGCGAGTGGTGCCGACATCATCGAACTGACGATCGGCGAACCGGATCTTCCGCCGGACCGCGCCCTGCTCGATGAATGCCAGCGCGCGATGAATGCGGGGCGTTACCGCTATTCCAACGGCCGCGGTGAACCGACGGTCGTGGCGGCCGTCGCGGAGAAATACCGTCGTCGCCGTGCCGATGTGACGAACGAGAACGTGCTCTGCTTCCCCGGCACGCAGACGGCGCTCTTCGCCGTGATTCTCGGGTTGGCGGAGGCCGGCGATGCCGTTCTCGTCGGCGATCCGCTCTATGCGACCTATGAAGGTGTGATCCGCTCGACCGGCGCGCATCCGGTGCTGGTGCCGCTGAAGCCGGAATTCGGCTTCCACATGCAGGCCGAAGATCTCGAAACGGCGATCACGCCGGAGAGCCGCGTGCTGCTGCTGAATACGCCACACAATCCGACCGGCGCCGTGCTGACGGCGGAAGAAATTGCCGCGATCGGCGAGGTCGCGCGCCGTCACGATCTCTGGATCGTCTGCGACGAGGTCTATGAGGAGCTGGTGTTCGACGCCGTCTTTGCCTCGCCCTTCGACAATTCGGATCTCGCCGAACGCACGATCGTCGTCTCGTCGATCTCCAAATCGCACGCCGCACCCGGCTTCCGCAGCGGCTGGGCGGTCGGCCCGGTCGAGTTCACCGAGCGGCTGCTGCCGGTCTCCGAAACGATGCTTTTCGGCACGCAGCCCTTCATCGCCGACATGACCGCCTATGCCCTGACGCATGACATCGATACTGCGCGCCGGATGCGCTTGTCCTATAAGTCGCGCGCCGCGCAGATCGTCGCCGGCCTTGCCGGGGCGCCCGGCATCGAGGTGTTCGCGCCGGAAGCCGGCATGTTCATCTTAATCGATGTTTCCGGAACCGGTCTCGACGGCGATGCGTTTGCCTGGGCGCTGCTTGAAGAAGAGGGGGTTGCCGTCATGCCCGGATCGTCCTTTGGCGATGAAGCACAGAACTATCTGCGCGTCAGCCTGACCGTGCCCGATGGTGCCATCGACGAGGCCTGCCGCCGCATCTCCGCACTTGCCGAGCGGGCCAGCCTGCGCAAGGAGCGCCGCGCATGACCATGGAAAGAACGGTTGGAGAAGTCCTGGTCGACCTGCTCGAGGCCAATGGCGTCGAGGTGGTTTTCGGCATTCCCGGCGTGCACACGGTCGAGCTCTACCGGGGCCTCGCGGCATCCAAGATCCGCCACGTGACGCCACGGCATGAACAGGGCGCCGGCTTCATGGCCGACGGCTATGCCCGCGTCAGCGGCAAGCCGGGCGTTGCCCTCGTCATCACCGGGCCCGGCCTCACGAACACCATCACGGCGATGGCGCAGGCGCGCCAGGATTCGATCCCGATGCTGGTGATTTCAGGCGTCAATCGCCGCGATTCGCTCGGCCATGGGCGCGGCCTGCTGCACGAGCTGCCCGACCAGCACGGCATGATGAAGACGCTGGCGCTCTATTCGCACACGCTCCTCAATCCAGAAGACCTGCCTTTCGTCGTCGACCGCGCCTTCTCGGTGCTCGTCTCCGGTCGGCCGGGACCGGTGCATATCGAGATCCCGACCGACGTGATGTCGGCGAAGATCACGCCGGAGGCGCTGCGGCCGGCAACGGCCACCCGGCCGCGCTCCGACAGCGAGACGCTGCAGCGCGCGGCGATCCTGTGTGCCGACGCCTCGCGCCCGGTCATCATCTGCGGCGGCGGCGCGCTGACGGCGGAGGCGGAAGTTGCGGACCTTGCCGAAAAGATCGGTGCGCCCGTCGTCACCACTGTCAATGCTCGCGGCATGTTCTCGGGCAGTCCCTTGAGGGTTCCCGCGAGCCCCAGCCTGAAGGCGGTGCGGTCGCTGCTGAAGGAGGCCGACCTGGTGCTGGCGCTCGGCACCGAAATGGGCCAGACCGACTACGACATGTATGCCGATGGCGGTTTTCCGGCCCTGCGCAACCTGATCCGCACCGACATCGACGCGGCGCAGCTCGCGCGCGGGCCGCATGCCGCGCTCTCCATCCTCTCCGGCGCCAAGGCGGCGACGGCGGGCATCCTCGCCTTTCTCCCCGGTCATGCTGCGAAGGATGGCGCGGGACGGGCCGAAACGGCGCGGAGGGCGGCGCTGAAGGAACTGACGCCGAAGATGCGGGCCGAGATCGGCATCATCGACACCATCTACAAGTCTCTGCCGGATTGCACCGTCGTCGGCGACTCGACCCAGGCCGTCTATGCCGGCAACCTCTACTGTGATGCACCGCGGCAGCGTAGCTGGTTCAATTCGGCGACCGGTTACGGTTCTCTGGGCTATGCGCCGCCAGCAGCCGTCGGTGCAGCCGTCGCCGATCCGTCTCGGCCGGTCGTCTGCCTCGTCGGCGACGGTGGCTTCCAGTTTTCGCTCGCTGAAATCGGGTCTGCCGTCGATGCGCAGGCGCAGGTCATCTTCCTCGTCTGGAACAATGACGGTTACCAGGAAATCGAAAGCTACATGGTCGATGCCGGCGTTACGCCGGAGGGCGTCAAGCCTTCGGCGCCGGACTTCCTGATGGCGGCGAAGGCCTATGGCGTCGAGGGACGGCGGCTTGCTTCCGTCGCCGATCTCTCACAGGCGCTCGCCGAGGCGGCGAAGCGCAAGGGACCGTCGCTTATCGAGATCCACGAGCGGCGAACGAGCGGCATCACGGCCTGAGCAACGACAACCACGAAACGGGCCGGATTTGACTTTTCCGGCCCGGAATGGTGTTAAAGGCGCCCATGCTCGATTCCGGCCACGTTCTCTAGGTAAGATCGGGCATTCGGGCTCAATTTTCGTCTCGCTGGCGTGCAATCGCCAGGGAAAGGGACCGCGTCCTCGATGGACCGCATGAGTGGTGGCAGCAAGAACATACAGGCCGGCCGGCTTCTCGCTGTGCTGTGGCTGTTCTGCGCCTCCTTCGCAATGCAGGTCATCTCGGTCGGACAGAGCATCCCGTCCCGTTCGGCCTCCGGTGCCCAGGCCGGCAACGTCACCGACACCGGTTCGACTGACCGTCCCGCCGCCCGGCAGCTCTCGCGGGCGACACCGCTTTCAGACCTTCGGTTTACGGCCGAGCGCAAGGACGCCAAGTCCGCGGCCGATGATGGCTTGCCGGCGCTCTTGCCGGCATCGCTCGAACTCGAACTTCCCCGTTCGTCGGACGGGCGGATTTTCCGCGAGTTCGCTGCGTATCTTGGCGGGGCCTCGAACCCTGGCCCCCATATTCGCGCGCCTCCCGGCGCCTGATCCACAACGCGGATTTTGGCTGGCTGGCGGCTTCGGCTGCAGCTCTGCCCTTTATGAAACAAGCCCTGACGACGCGCCCCGTGCCCGCGCAGGCTCTTCTGGAACCACAACATGCGTACATCGAAATGGGCGATTCTCGTCTATGTCGTCGTGATCATCTTCGGATGTATCGCGGCGCTTCCGAACGTGCTGACGCCGGCACAACGTGAACAATTTGCAGGCTGGCTGCCGGTCAAGCCGGTGACCCTCGGCCTCGACCTCAAGGGCGGCTCGCACCTCGTGCTCGAAGTCGATGCCGCCGGCCTTCGCAAAGCTCGTCTCGAAACGCTGCTTGACGATACGCGCCGGGCGCTCCGCACTGAGCGCATTTCGGCCTCTTCGGCACGTATTGCCGGTGATACCGTTACCGTGAAGATCGAAGATCCGGCCGACCGCGAAAAAGTTCTGCCGAAGCTGAAGGAACTCGCTGCCCCCGTCGGCACGCTCGGCTTCGGCAGCTCGGCGTCCGACATCGACGTGACCGAGGATAGTGACACCATCACCCTGGCAATGACCGAAGCCGGCCTTGCCGACCGCACGACCAAGGCGGTCGAGCAGAGTCTGGAAATCATCCGCCAGCGCGTCGATACCGTCGGCGTTGCCGAACCTTTGATCCAGCGCGTCGGCTCCGACCGTATTCTCGTCCAGCTTCCCGGTCTCGAAGATCCGACGGCTCTGCGTCAGCTTCTCGGCTCGACCGCGCAGATGAGCTTCCACATGGTCGACCAGACGGTGGATCCAAACCAGCCGCCGCCGCGCGGCGTCGACATTCTGCCGGGCGCCCACGACACCAACAAATATGCGGTCGAAAGCCGCGTCGCGATCTCCGGCGAACGGCTGGCCGATGCCAAGGCCGGCTTCGACCAGCGCACCAACGAACCGATCGTTTCCTTCACCTTCGACGCGCTTGGCGCGCGCCAGTTTGCGGAAATCACTCAGGCCGCAGTCGGCCGGCCCTTCGCCATCGTTCTCGACGGCAAGGTTCTGACCGCACCGGTCATCCGCGAACCGATCATTGGCGGTCAGGGGCAGATCAGCGGCAACTTCACCTCGAAGGAAGCAACCGTTCTCTCGGCGCTGCTGCGATCGGGCGCTCTGCCAGCACCGCTCACCGTCATCGAAGAACGCTCCGTCGGTCCGAACCTCGGCTCGGATTCGATCCGCATGGGCATCTACACCGGTCTTGCCGGCTTCGCCCTCGTCGTTACGCTGATGGTCGTTCTCTACGGTGCATGGGGCATGATCGCCAATGTCGGCCTGGTGCTGCACACGATCCTGACGATCGCGCTTCTGGCCATGCTCGGCTCAACGCTGACCCTGCCCGGTATCGCCGGTATCATTCTCGGCATCGGTATGGCCGTGGACGCCAACATCCTGATCAACGCGCGCATCCGCGAAGAAACGGAAGCGGGCGCCGGCGCGATGAAGGCCCTCGATATCGGCTTCAACAAGGCCTACGCGACCATCATCGATAGTAACGTCACGACGCTTTCGGGCACCGTGCTCTTGTTCGCCTTCGGCTCCGGTCCGGTCAAGGGATTTGCCGTCACCATGATGCTCGGCATCATCATCTCGATGTTCACCTCGATCACCGTCGTGCGCCTGATGATGCGCGAGGTCGTCGTTCGCCGGAAGATGAAGAAGCTCGAGATCCCGTCGCTGTTCGGCAAGGTTCCGAAGCTTCCGTCCTTCTCCTTCATGAAGGGCCGCTTCGTCGCCATCGGCATGTCCGCCTTCCTGTCGGTCAGCTCCGTCGTGCTGTTCTTCACGCCGGGCCTCAACTACGGCATCGACTTCGTCGGCGGTATCCAGGTCGAGACCACCTCGAAGAACACGCTCGACCTTCCGACGCTTCGCCACAATCTCGAAGCGCTCAACATCGGCGAAGTGGCGCTGCAGGAATTCGGCCAGGACAAATCGGTCCTGATCCGCGTCCAGCGCCAGCCGGGCGGCGAGCAGGAGCAGACCGTAGCGCTCAACCGCATCAAGGATGCCGTCGTCCAGACGATCCCGGACGCGAGCTTCGAGCGAACCGAAGTCGTCGGTCCGACCGTCAGCACCGAGCTTGCCCGCTCGGGCTTCCTCGCCGTTGGCCTCGCGATGGTGGCGATCCTGCTTTACATCTGGTTCCGCTTCGAATGGCACTTCGCCGTCGGCGCGATCGCGGTCCTCTTGCTCGACATCACCAAGACGATTGGCTTCTTTGCGCTGACAGGCATCGACTTCAACCTGACGGCCATCGCCGCGCTCCTGACGATGATCGGCTACTCGGTCAACGACAAGGTCGTGGTTTATGACCGCATGCGCGAGAACCTCAGGAAGTACAAGTCGATGCCGTTCTCGGATCTCATCGACATGAGCATCAACCAGGTGATCGCGCGATGCATCTTCACCTCGATGGCCACGGCCTTCTCGCTGGTGCCGATGGCGATCTGGGGCGGCGATGCCGTCAAGAGCTTCGCCTGGCCGATGATCTTCGGCGTGATCGTGGCAACGACCTCGTCGATCTATATCGGCGGCCCGATCCTGCTGTTCCTCAATCGCTGGTGGAAGGATCGCGAAGCATCCCGCGGTGGCACAACCACGCCGCAGGCGGGCACGCCTGCTGCCTGACATCCGGCACTGGAACACAAAACGTGAAGGGGCGGCCCGACGGGCCGCCCCTTTTTTGTCCGAATGTGCTGTCTTTATCCACCCGTGCCTTGCAGACTGATTCTTCGCTTCCTAAATAGCGTAGGTCTCCGGCTCCGGAACGGGTAGATGGATTTTGCGTACATCGCCCCTTGAATTTAAAGGGTGAAGAAATTTTTTCTGCGTCTTCATCTTTTTAATTGACGGAATTGGTAGATTATTCTAGTTTGCCACTACGTGAACGCGGGGAGTCCGCCTCACGGTTGTTCATCGAACGCTCCGGCATTGCTGATGCCGGGCCAGCCAAAGGAGTGTGACATGTCCGAAACCGTCTCGACCGCCGCCTTCTTCGGCACGCGTCTCCTTTGTCGCGCAACAGAGAAAAAATGGCTCATTCGCAATCTTTGCCGAATGTGACCTTCGAACCCCTCGAACTTTATCTTTTGCCGAAATTGAAAGTTTCCGCGCCGACAGCGTGGATGGAGCGTTATTTGTATGAGCAAGCAGGTTATCGAATTTGGCGGCGAAGCCGTCGGCGTTGTTGTCCCGGATGAAGATCGCTTCAAGTTCCTGGCGGTGAAGTATCACGTCTGGGACCTGGACGCGAAGCGCTTCGGCTCGGCCGATGAAGCGCGCGCCGCAATCCGGCAGCTGTTGGCCCACCAGGCCGTCCAGGCCAAGCGGCAGAACCACAGCGCCGCTGCCTGAAGCCGCACTTGAAGCGGATGAGAAAAGCCGGTTTCGGCTTTTCTCCCGCATCCACCGCGAAGACGTCCGCAAATCTTGGCGCATCGGCCGCACGCAATTGCCCGCGACATCGGTCAATTCCCCACTATAATTATATGTTGGCAGTACGTTTCTTGTGCTATGCCAATATATATTTGTATTTGCGCGGATGATTCCCGTTTTCTGGGGTGCCGCCGCAGGGAAAGCGTGCCGGAATGCTGACGAAGAAGGGAAAGTACGGACTGAAGGCCTTGGTCGATCTTGCTCGGCTGGAGCCGGGGGAAACTGCCTTCATTACCGAGATCGCGCAGCGCAACAATATCCCGAAGAAGTTCCTGGACACGATCCTGCTTGAGCTGCGCAACGCCGGCATGCTGCGCTCGAAAAAGGGGCCTGGCGGCGGCTACTCGCTCTCGCGGCCCGCTTCGGAAATCCGTATCGGTCACGTGATCCGCACGCTGGACGGGCCGCTTGCGCCGATCCGCTGTGCGAGCCGCACGGCCTACGAGGTCTGCGAAGATTGTAACGATCCCGAGACCTGTCAGGTGCGGGTGTCGATGACGACGGTCCGTGATGCCGTTGCCGCCATTCTTGATTCGATGACGCTCGAAGAATTCGCGGCCGACAAGTCGATGCCGCTGGAAATGGAAGAAAAGCGCGCCGGCTGACGAAAACGCCGCGGTTCACGCCAGTTTTCCCCCGAACTCTGCTTCCAAGACTTGGTTTGCCAAGAAAAAGCGCTTATCTGCCGTCAATGGTCTGGCGGGCAAATTCGTGCCTGTTGCTTAAGTCTTCGCAGAATTGGGGTCATCATGGGTTTGAGACATGCATCGGCGGATGATCGCACTGCACTTGCGGCTTTGGAGTCGATCGGCCGGACGCTGACGACCGCGATGGCCGGCATCAAGGCGCTGGCGGACCAATTTGGCGCTGACGAAGTTTTTGCGCGCAGCGTCGTCGAAGCCGTCGAACTGATCGGCGAAAGCCAGGGGCGCGTCGTCGTCTCCGGCGTCGGCAAGAGCGGCCATATCGGCCGCAAGATTGCAGCCACGCTGGCATCGACCGGAACATCCGCCTACTTCGTGCACCCGACCGAAGCGAGCCATGGCGACCTCGGCATGGTCACCTCGCAGGACGTGCTGATCCTGCTCTCCTGGTCGGGCGAGACGGCCGAGCTTGCCAACATGCTCACCTATGCCAAGCGCTTCAACGTGCCGATCGTCTCGATCTGCGCCAACCGCGACAGCGTGCTTGCCCGCAACTCGGAAGTGCCGATCGTCTTGCCGAAGGTTCAGGAAGGCTGTCCGCACGGCCTCGCGCCGACGACCTCGGCCATGCTGCAACTCGCCATCGGCGACGCGCTCGCCATCGCGCTTTTGGAGCGGCGCGGCTTTTCGGCCGAGGATTTCAAGACTTTTCATCCGGGCGGCAAGCTCGGCGCGCAGTTGCGGCTTGTTCGCGAGCTGGCGCATGACGGCGCCCAGATGCCGCTTCTCAGCGTCGGACGCCCGATGAGCGAGGCGCTGATCGAGATGTCGTCCAAGGGTTTCGGTGTCGTCGGCATCGTCGACGATGGCGGCAAGCTGGCCGGCGTGATCACCGACGGCGACCTGCGTCGTCACATGTCCGGCGACCTGCTGCTGCAACCGGTCGAGGCGGTGATGTCGCGCAATCCGCGCGTGATCCGCGGCGACATGCTTGCAAGCGGCGCCATGGAATTCATGCAGCAGCATAAGGTGACCGTGCTCTTCGTCGTCGACGACGGCGGGGCGCCGGTCAGCATCCTGCATATTCACGACCTGCTGCGCGCCGGCGTCGTCTGAGACTGCCAAGGCGGCCCTCCGCCTGGCGAGAGCAGCCTACCCCTTCACCACGGCGGGCCAGTCGCTCGTCGTGCCCGGCTGCACCGGCCGTTCCAGATAGGTGGAAAGCACCACATAGCTGCGCGTCGCCTTGACGCCGGGCGTGTCGTAGAGCCGCGCCAGAAGCCCTTCGAGCGCATGCGTGCTTTCTGTGCGCACCTTGAGCAGCATGCAGGCGTCGCCGGCGACCGAGTGGATCTCTTCCACTTCAGGGCATTCCTCGATCGCAAGCAGCGCCTGCGTCTTGCCCCAGCCGGTCGTGTCGACATGGACGAAGGCAAGCAGCGTCTTTCCGACCGCGTCCGGATCGATGAGCGCCGACACGCGGCGGATCGCGCCCGAACGCCGGAGCCGCTTCACCCGTTCATGCGCCGCCGGCGGCGAAAGTCCGACGCGTTCGCCAAGCTCGGCATAGCTCGTGGACGCGTCCTCGACGAGGACGCCTAATAGTTTTCGGTCCATAGCGTCGAGGTCGCGCTCCGGCGGACGCTTCCGCCGAACGTCATCTGTATTTTGGTCCATACCGAGAATTCCTCTTGTTGTTGAATTTCATTCTGCAAAAATGAAGGAATGACGAATATCAATCAACAAATTTCGCCAGATTCGATCGACAGGACCTCGATCGACAGGGCGCGCATCCCGCCCTTCGCCTATGTCCTGACCGTCTGCATCGGCGTCATCGGCTCCAACTCGCTGGCGCTCGGACCAATCGCGCCGGAGGTGGCGCGGAGCCTCGGCACGGATGTTCCATCGGTAATGGTCGCTTCGGCCGCCTTCGGACTAGGCACGGCCGTCAGCGCCATCTTCCTTGGCCGCTTCATCGACCGGTACGGCTCTCATCGCATTCTGGCTGCCGCGCTGTTGCTTCTGGCCGCCGGGCTCACCGGTAGCGCGCTTGCGCCCATGCTGGCGTTCCTGGTCGCCGCCCAACTCGTTGTCGGCGTCGCCACCGGCATTGCGCTTCCTTCGATCTACACGCTGGCCTCGGTCATCGCGCCGGCCGGACGGGAGAGCGAGACGATCGGCCTGGTGCTGACCGGCTGGACGCTGAGCATGGTGGCCGGCGTGCCGCTATCGGCAGCGATTGCTGACTTTGGAGGATGGCGTGCCGTTTACTTCGTCGTTGCCGTAGCCACGCTGGTTGCTTGCGCTGCCGTCAGGCTCGCGCCGGTGCGGGAAGGTCTGGCCGGCAAGACGACGTCGCCGCTCGCGGCGCTTGGCGTGCGTGGCGCCGGACCGCTGTTGATCGCCTGTGCCGCCTTCATGGCCGCCTTCTACGGCGTTTATGCCTATATCGGCGAACACCTGCACACAGCGCTCGGATTGCCCCTCAGCGCCAATGGCCTCGTGGCCGTTTCCTACGGCTTCGGCTTCGGTGCGGCGGCACTACTCGACCGGCTGATCGACCGCTTCGGCGCTGGCAGGTTGCTGCCTCTGATTTTTCTCGTCGTCGCCGGCGTCTATGCGGCGATGGCCGCCGTGAGTAGCTCCTACACGGCCATGCTGGTCGTCGTCTTTTTCTGGGGCCTTGCCAACCATTTCGGTCTCAACGTGCTGATCATGCGGCTAACGGGGCTCGATCCCACAAGGCGTGGCGCGATCATGGGGCTGAACAGCGGCGTCACCTATCTGTCGCTCTTTTTGGGAACGCTTGGTTTCGGCGTGGTTTATGGCGGGGCCGGTTTTTCCGCGCTGCCCTTGGCCGCGACCGGCCTGATGCTGGTCGCCGCCATCGCCGCAGCGCTCGCGCCGCGCTAGCTCCCCGCGATGTGAAAACGGCTACCCTTGGCGGGAAGCGGAAGGCGCGCGTTTCGCAGGCTTTTGGCGCGGCGCGGGGTCAATAAAGGCGCCAGGTTCGTTGAGGCTGCTTTCGTTCAGCCGCCGGGCAATCGCTTCCGCGCCGGCATCGGTTCCGGCGCGGGAATAAAGGTTGCCGCGCACCTGGATCGACGCGGCAAGCAGGCGGAACATTGCGACACTAAGTTCAGGCTCCGGCGCCTGGGGCGCCTGCCAGAAACCGTCGAGTGGCTGCTGGTCGGTCAGACCGGCAATATCGAAGACGGCAGTGCCGAGCACCTTGACCGGCCGCCCTTGCTTCAGGGCGTGCAATCCGGCCGTCGAATTCACCGTGACCATGCCGGCGCTCGCCTCGCCAAGCGTATCGAGATTTCCGCCGTCCAGGTAGAAGACGCGCCCGCTCAAGCCAAGCGCCGCTGCTCGCTGCTCGATGAAGCTGCGCCACGGGATCAGGTCGTTGTCGAGCGGATGCACCTTGAAGACCAGGCGTGCATTCGGCGCGGCAAAGGCGCCGAACGAGGTCAGGACGTCAGCGATTGCATCCTTCTGGCTGTGGAAGGGCGAATGCGCCCTGAGCTGAAAGTCGGTTTCGAGCTGAAGCGGATAGACGAAGTAGGGGGCATCGTCCGAAAGGAGCTGCGCAACGGTCGCCACCGCTTCCGCGTTGCGCCGCTTCTCGGAGAGCAGCCGGCGCACCCAGCCCGCATATTCGGCGAGCGGATGGAAAATCCCGTGCCGGCGGTAGTGCGGAAACAGGAACCAGAAAAAGACGTTCGGCAGATTGTAGAGCAGATCGTAGCTCGCATCGGCGAGGAACGTCTGGCTGTAGCGCTTGCGCCAGTCCGGCTCCGGCAGGTTTGACGCTGCTGAAAGGATCTGACCGGCGTCGTTCGGAAAATGGGAGTTCGACGACATGCCGTTGCGCTCGAGCGTCAGCCAGTCCGGCCGCAGATAGCCCATTTCGATAATCGCGACACTGACGCCGGCGCGATGGGCGACGGCAGTCGCTGCCTGATGATAAGGCCGCTCTTCGCCAAGCAGCAGCATGTCGGTGACGCCGTGGGTGGCGATGAATGTCTCGAGATAGCCGGGCCAGGCGGCCGCCGTACCGCGATAGTTGAAGCCTCCCTTGCGGCGCCAGAAGATCTGGTCGCCGACGTTCAGGTTGATCCTGAGACAGCGGTGGCCAAGGGCTTCGAGCCGGTCGGCGATCTTGCGGAAGATCGGCGAGGAGGGGCCCTGCAGGAACAGGAAGACCCGCTGTCTCGGCCGTGCGGCCCCACCGGCCGATGTCGTCGAAGCGTTCTCCATCCGCAGACCGCCGCTAGCGCAGCGTATCCTTTCTCAGGTTCGCGTGGTTGAGAAGCGCCTCGATCAGGTTCCAGGCCTCGACGCTGCTCGGTTCGGCCGGCTTGTGGGACGACCGCTTTGCCTTGGCGAGCGGCACGATCAGATAGTCGGTGCGCGGATCCGGGAAGGGGTCGGCGAAGGATTTGAGCAGCGGTGCGTGATCGCCGTAGAAGACGAGCCAGACTGGACGGTCGAGCTTGTCGAGGTGTTCGCTCAATGTGTTGAGCGCCGCATCGGACTGCTCGAGGATGGCCAGATAGATGTCGACGGGATTGGTGAGGTCTCCGACGCGGCCCGGCTCCCATGGGCCGTGATTGGCCATGGATGCGACGAAGATGAAGCCGCTTTCGTCTTCGGGCAGCTTCTCGCTTGCGTCGATCACCTTCGCCGCGAGCTTCTCGTCGGAGACGTAGGGTCCGTCTCGCTCTGGGCGATGGTCGAAACCGTCGAGCATCGTCAGCTTTGAGAAGCCGAGCTGCGGCATCGCCTTGTGCCTGAGGAAGAAGGTCCGGTCATAAGGATGGATGAAGTGGGTATTCCAGCCGGCACGCTTCAACTTTCCGGGCCAGACGACGTCGGCATAGTGCGATGCGCGCAGATAGGGATAGCTGGCGTCGACATGAATATCGTCGGGCACCAGGCCGCTGATGACGGCGAATTCGGTGCGCAGCGTATAGCCGCCTTCGAACACGCTGCTGAGCCGGCCCCACTGAACCGCCTCGCGCCGCAGCCGGTCGAGCGTCGGCAGTTTCAGCGTATCGACGCCGAAGTGCCGCATGTCGATGAAGGATTCCGATTGCCAGACGACGATCAGCGGCGAGCCGTCGTCACCGATCAGATCCTGCACGGCGGCCCGGACGATCTTGGAGAGATCCGCGACGATCTTTTCGCGACGCACACCGAGCCAGATGATGAAACGGAAGACGACCGAGCCGAAGGTACCGAAGCGCACCGTGTTCATCTTGACGTCGAGAACCTTGAGCAGCCGCTGTACCAGCGCGGCCGTCGGGCGGTTCACCGGGCCGTAGAAGAGCAGGAGCCAGGGACCATAGGCGATGCCGAGCATCACGAGGATCCAGAAGGCTTTGCCCCGGTCCGGCAGAATCGCCGGCTCGAAATACATGTAGAGGCCGGAAACGCCAAAGACGTAGAGGAAGGCGACGGTCCAGAAGACGACGTTCAGCGAGCTCGCATAGAAGATCGTCTTGTACTTGAACACGTCGACGACCAGCGCGATGTCGGAAAAGATCAGCGGTTCACGGATGAACTTGAACTTGGCGCGGGAAATGCCGGTGAAGATGATGAAGAAGCTCATCGTGCCCGCCGCCGCATAGAGCGGACGCCAGGATCCGGCGAAGAAACCGGCAAAGACCAGAGCGATGACAGGCAGGCGGGCAAGCACGTCGATCACGTCCTGCGTGCGTCCGAAAGGCGAAGGATTGGCGCGCCGCTCCCGCTTCGGCAGGGCGAAACGGTCGGTGAAGAAGATCACCGCGCAGGACAGCAGATAACAACTAAGCGTCAGTGTTATCGGATAGTCGTGCAGCTGAAAGGGAAGCAACGCCAAGCGGAAACCTTCATGTCTTCATGCCGGCCGATGCCGCTTTATGCGGCACAGCGTCCGCCCGACACTTAGATCTTATCGATGCTAGGTACAAGCGCCGTCAGGTCCGGTGCTCGGACACTCCACGATTATGCGTCGCCGTGTTGCTGCACCGCACAATCGCCCGGTCGAACCACCAGTTGAGCAGGGGACGAACGGCGGGAGCGAAGCGTCCAAGTAGAAACAATGTCGTGCCGAAATAGACTTCGAACCGGCCGCGGTCGGTTCCCTTGACGATCCGCTTGGCCACCGCTTCGGCCGGCCAGGGCCGGACCGTGCCCATGATCCTGGCGGCTTCCGGCGGGCGAGCCGCCAGCTCGCGCTGAAACTGCGGCGTTTCCGTATCCGGCGGAAAACAGACGGAGACACTGACGCCGTGCGGACGGGCTTCTGAACGCAGCGCCTGGGCGAAGCCGTGCACGGCGAACTTGGAGGCGCAATAGGCCGAATAACCATAGATGCCGAGTAGCCCTGCGCCGGACGAGATCATCATGATCCGGCCCCGACGGCGCCGCTTCATGCTGTCATAGACCGCCCGGACAGCATGCACCGTGCCGGAGAAATTAGTGTCCATCTGCTGCCGGAACGAGGCGCTGTCGAGCTCCTCGAACCGGCCGGGTTCGACGATGCCGGCCGATGCTACCAGGATATCGCAGGGGCCGAAGGCCTGTTCGCACCGACGGATGGCCGCTTCGACATCGTTTTCCACCGCGACGTCGGCGGCCTCGATCCGGATGCTGTCGGCGTTCGCCCCACTGGATGCGATAAGTTTTGCCTGCGCGCCTTCCAGGAGGCCACGGGAGCGGGCAATCAGCGAGAGGCGCGCCCCGCGCGCCGCGTAGATCGATGCGACCGCAAATCCGATACCGCTCGAGCCACCGGTAATGATCACATGCGCCATGCTGGTATTCCGCTCCAGAGTTCGGGAGAGTGCGAAGCGGCTCTGCTTCCGCGACCACCTGACCCGGCAGCAAATGCGATCGGGTCAGCGCGCCGAGAGCGCTTTCATCATCTGGTCGATGTCGATGCCGCCAAGGCCGAAGTTGCGTTCGGTAAGGTCGGCCAGACGCTCGGCCGTGAGTGTTACCGTGCGCCGGATCTGCTCTTCCGTGTGGTCGCTGGTGATGAAGAAGCGCAGCCGAGCCAGGCCTTCCGGGACCGCCGGGTGGATGATCGGCAGCGCATTGACCCCTTCGGCAAGCAGGTCGTTCGACAGCTGCACCGCACGCAGGGAATCACCAACCAGAACCGGAACCACGGAAAATCCGCTGCTGAGGCCGGTGTCGAGCCCCGCTTCCTTGGCAAGCTTGAGGAAGAGCGCGCCGTTGCGGCGCAGCGCCGCCGTGCGCGTCGGCTCCCGTTCCAGCACCTCCAGGCTTGTGGTTGCCGCGGCCGCCAGCACCGGCGCAAGGCCGACGCTGTAGACGAAGCCGCCGGCCGATGCCTTCAGCACCTCGACCAGCGCTTCGCTGCCGGCGATGTAGCCGCCGCAGCTCGACGTGGTCTTGGAGAGCGTGCCCATCCAGATGTCGATCTCGCGGGGATCGACGCCGAAATGCTCTGCAAGCCCGCGGCCGGTCTTGCCGAGAACGCCGAGCGAATGCGCTTCGTCGACCATCAGCCAGAAGCCATATTCGGCCCGGAGCTTCAGAAGCGCCGGCAGGTCGGCGACGTCGCCGTCCATCGAGTAGATGCCCTCGACGATGACCATGATGCGGCGATAGTCGCCGGCGACCGTGCGCAGCACGTGTTCGAGGTCGGCGACGTCATTGTGCTTGAACAGGCGTCGTGTCGCGCCCGAGAGCTTGACGCCGGCAAGGGCGCTGTTGTGGATGAACTCGTCGTGGACGACGAGGTCCTTCGGTCCCATCAGGCAGCTGATGGCGGCGACATTGGTGAGATAGCCGCTGACGAAACAGACGGCGGCATCGACGCCATAGAAGCCGGCGATCTTCTCTTCCAGCGCCACATGCACCGGACGCTCGCCGGCGACGAGGCGGCTCGCCGAGGCGGAAATGCCGAAGGTGCCGATGGTATCGCGTGCCCGCGCAAGCACCTCCGCATGGCGATTGAGGCCAAGATAGTCATAGGAGGCGAAGTTGATCAGCTTCCGGCCGTCGATGACGGTGGTCGCGCCCGCCGCCGTCTGGTGCGCACGATAGAACGGATTGGCGATGCCGAGCTGCTCGCTTGCGAACTTCTGGGTCATCACCTGCTTGTATTCCGGCAGGTCTTCGAAACGGGCCTGCTGCCGGCGTGCCGGCGGCGGCATCTCCCGCTCCGAGCGCGCCATGCGGTTGCGCTCGGAGGATTGATGCGTGTTTCTCATCCGGTCCAGCAGGTTCTCTTTGAGGCTGCTGGTCATCTTGGATGCGCCTGGACCGTTTCCGTTCGTGCTCATTGGCCTTGTGCTTTTTCCTTCGCCGTTCCGACGTGCCGCTGCGCAAGTTCGCTGACAATCTTGTCGTCGGCGGGCTCGGCATCGTCGCTCTGGTCGCGCTTGCTCACCTTCTCATAGAGCTTGCGGGCGACATCGCCAACCGTCGTGTTGTCGGCGACGCCGCTGAGCGGCATGTCGAAGCCGGTGTTCTGCTGGAAGCTCATGCCGAGTTCGACGGCCATGAGGCTGTCGAGGCCGATTTCCTTCAGAACCTTGCTGCGCGTGACCGTATCCTTCGATACGCGCAGGATTGCGGCGATCTCGCCGGCGACGAGGTCGAAGAGAATGTCTTCGGCTTCCTGCGGCGACTTGCCCTCGATCATCGCGACGAGGTCCATCTTGGTGCCTTCGCCGCCCGTCGCATGCTGGTCGGCGCTACGCAGGATGACTTCGAAGAGCGCGTTCTTGGCGACAGGCAGATTGCGTGCCGCCGACCAGTCGATCTCCGAGATCATCACGGTTGCCGCATCGACGGTGCCTGGATCGAAGGCCAGGTGGCTCTCGACCATGTCGAGTGCCGTCTGCGCCTTCAGCGCCGTCTTGCCGATGCGCTTGGCGAGGATGTCGTTCACATCCGTGTTCTGGACCAGATAGCCCCTGTCGGCGATGGCGCCGAACCCGACGGCGAGACCCGCAAGGCCGCGTGCGCGACGGGCGCGGGCGAGACCTTCGAGATAGCCGTTGGCTGCGACGTAATTCGCCTGTCCGGGGTTGCCGACGAGTGTCGTCGCCGACGAGAACAGGATGAAGTTGTCGATCTTGTCGTTGCTGGTCAGTTGATCGAGAACCGCGGCACCCTTGGCCTTGGTGTCGATGACCGGCCGGTTTCGCTCGCGGTTGAGGTTGCTGATCAGCGCGTCGTCGAGCACCATCGCGGCATGGACGATCGAGCGCAGCGGTGCCACGGCGCGCAACGTCTTGAGCAGGCGCTCCGTCGCTGCCGGATCGGTGACGTCGCAGGCATGAACCGTGGCGGATACGCCAGCCTTCGTCCAAGCTTCGATCATTGCCGTCGTTTCGGCGTCCGCCAGGCCGCGGCGTGAGCAGAGCGCGACCTTCGTCGCACCCTTTTCGACGAGCCAGTTGGCGGCAGCCAGGCCGAAACCGCCGATGCCGCCGACGACGAGATGCATGCCGTTCGGATCGACCTTCATGCCGCCATGCGGACGCTTGGCAACGCGATGCGTGCCGGCGACCGGAGGAAGCACGACGATCTTGCCGATATGCCCGGCATTCTGCATCAGTCGGAAGGCGTTGCCGATCTCGTCGAAGTCGAAGGCGCGATAGGGAAGCGGCGTCAGCTTGCCGTCTTCGAACAGCGCACCGATCTCGGTGAAGATCCGCTTGGTCAGCTTCGGCTGATTGACCAGCAACTGGTCGGCGTCGATGCCGAAATAGCTGACATTGCGGCGGAACGGCCGAAGGCCGATCTTGCTGTCGGCGTAATAGTCGCGCTTGCCAAGCTCAAGGAAGCGGCCAAAGGGCTTCACCAGCGCCAGGCTCTGCTCCATGGCCTCGGCGAACAGCGAGTTGAGCACGAGATCGACGCCTTCACCGCCCGTCACGGCGCGAACGTCGTTGACGAAATCGAGCGAACGGGAATCGAAGACGTGATCGGCACCCAGCATCGACAGGAAGCGACGCTTCTCGCGCGATCCTGCCGTGGCGATGATCCTGGCGCCCTTCAGCTTTGCGACCTGCAGCGCGGCAAGGCCGACGCCGCCGGCGGCGCCATGGATGAGGATCGTTTCGTCAGGCTGGATCCGTCCAAGCTCGACCATCGCGTAATAGGCAGTCAGGAACGCGACCGGAACCGTCGCCGCGGCGACGGGGCTGACCGATTGCGGCAACCTGGCGACGCCGGCGCGCGAAACGACTGCGTGGGTCGAGAAGGCGGAGGATGCAATCGCCATGACGGCATCGCCCACGGCGAGGTCATCGACGCCGTCGCCGACCGCGACCACGTGGCCGGAAAGCTCCATGCCGATCGTCGCGCCTGCGAAGCCGTCTTCGAGCGCCTCTTCCGGCAGAAGGCCCATCGCCCACATTACGTCACGGAAGTTGAGGCCGGTGGCTGCGACCGCGACGACGACTTCACCCGGGCCTGCCGAGGGGATGTCGCTTTCTTCCCAGACGATGCTGCCCACCTGAGAGCTGACGCGCTGGCGGATGGTTGCAGCCTTGAAGGCAGCCGTTGCCGCGTGCGCATTGTCGACTGGGCCGGGCACGGCGCGGATCTCCGAAAGCGCAGCGCCAGCCTCGCCTTCGAGCAGCCATTCGCGGTTTACTCCCATCGCGCCAAGCAGCGGCAATGCCGCAGCCATCTGAGCATCCGTCGTCGGTGAACCGTCGATGTCGAGCGAGTGGACGTCGAGGAACTCGTATTCGTTCTGAAGCACGCGTGCGAAAGCCCAGAGGCCGGCATTGACGCCGTCGCTTGCGACCGCCTCGCCGACCGTCCGGCTGGCGATCGGTGCGCCGCCGGGCGCGACAAGCAGGAGACGGGGCCGTTTGTCCTCCGCTGGCTCCGCACCGCCGATATGCTGGCGCAATGCTTCGGCAAACGTGCCGAGCGCGAGGATCTGTGTTTGTAGAGAGGCGGAATCGTCGGTGCGCGACGCGGCCGCCGGCAAGGCAAGGAAGACTGCCCGAAGCGGTTGGCCCCCCAGCGTCTCGAAGGCTGGCAGGAGCGCGGCCTTGTCCGCAGCCGCGTCGCCGGTCAGGCTGACGCGAATGGCTGAACCAGAGGGCTCGCGCTGTTCGTGCCCCGCGATCTCCAGCAGCAGGTGGGGGACGGATGCCGGCACCGCCGCGTCTGCGGAAGCAGTTGCTGCGCCACGCGCTTCGAGCAGGATGACGTTGCCGCTTGCACATTCGCGGTCGGCAATGTCGGTGTCCCGCAGGTCGAGATCGTCGAGGCATTTCTGCCAGTGCGGCGCCGCCGCGAGGTTGCCGATCGGAAACTCCGCCGTCTGGCTGCGCGCGAACCAGCCTTCGGACAGGCCAAGCGCGAAGTCGTTGAACAGCGATGGCGCGCTGACCGCGGCAATCAGCCCACCCGTAGGGCGCAGTGCCGTGCGCAACGCTGTGCGAACCGCCACATCGTCCTCGATCAGGCCGTAGAACCCGTCGGACGCGCTGACAGCAAGATCGAAGGCCGCAAGCGTCGCGAGTTCGCCCTTCTTGAGGATGTGTACATGGGCGTCGTTTTCGAAGGCCAGCTCAAGGCCGCGCTGGGCGTTATCGCGTGCTTCGAACACGGTGAGGCTTGCACCATGCTTTTCGGCAAGAGTGGCCAGACGCTTAGTGAAACCGGCGGATACGCTGCCGAGTTCGACGATGCGCAGGCGCGCTCCGGCGGACTGTGCCGATAGGGCCGTTTCGACAGCCTCCAGCACGAAGGTCATGCGCTGGCGGCTTGCCTCCGAATGAACCGCCTGATGGTCGATCGTGGCGTCGCTGATGAAGCTCGATCCCGAGGCCGCTTCGTCGCCCGCATGCAAGGCATCGATGCGGGCAAGGGCTTCCGCATAGGCGTTGTTGATCAGCACGGCCTCGACGGCGCGGTCAGGCCGCTCGCCGTAAAGTTCGCTCAGAATTTCAGGCACGCTCGGCAGGTTGAATTCCTGCGCGACGGTCCACACACCATCCTTGTGCTCACAGAGCCCGGCATCTTCGAGCACGTAGAGGCAGCTCGTCAGAAAACACTGGAAGGCGAAATCGCCAGGCAGATTGCCGCCCTGGATCGTGGAACGCCCCTTACCGAGCTTGAGGGCGATCTCCTGGCAGGCGCGGTAGATCGCGGCATTGAAGAGCAGCGTCGCATTGTCGACACCAGCCTCGCCGGGGGCCGGCATTGCGATCGATACCGGCGCAAGGCTGTTGCGCAGAAGGCCTGGCAGGGCGGCTTCCGATTGTACTGCCTCGTAGTGGAAGGACAGCGCATCGAGCGTCTTGTGCTTGCGCAGATAGGTGCGGCGGAAACGGCAATCCTCGAAATGCGCGATCGGCTCGCCCGACTGGCCGAAGAAGTGGAACTTCGCCTTGATCGAATTGGTGCTGACGCGTTCAATTTCGATCGTCGCGCGCGCGATCGGCAGGCCGCCATTGACGACACGAACCGAACCGAAGCGGACGGGAATATAGGGTGCGCCGCTCTTGTCGCCGGTGAATCGGTCGAAGAGCGCCACCAGCCCGTGGAAGGTCGCATCGACCGAGATCGGGTTCAGGGCATAGCTGACCAGCGGGTGTCCGGTGGCTTCGGCCGTCTTCAGCTCGACATCGACCAGGCGGTCGCCATAGGCAACCGCTTTTGCGAGCAGCTGGAAGCGAGGACCGTAGTCGAGGCCGAATTGCCGCGCCGTCTCATAGGCGCGACCCGGTGCCACCGTTGCCGTCTTGGCGAGGCCTGCGAGCGACGGATAGGCGCGGTCCCCGGCCGGCAGCGGCTTGCGGCAGCGGGCAACCGCGTGCACGGCCCAGTCGTCTTCCGACAGCCGTTCACGCGAGCGGATTTCGAGGTCGCCGGTCTCTGGCGAAAGGACGGTCGACAGCTCCATGATTTTTGTGTCGCTGAGTTCCAGCGGCCGGACGATTTCGAGATTGGCGATCTCGACTTCTTCGCTGCCATAGAACTGCTGTGCCGCAGCAACGGCGATCTCGATGAAGCCGCTGCCCGGCAGGATCGCCTTGCCGTCCACCACGTGTTCGGCAAGATCCGGGAAGAGATGGGCGTCGATATGGTTTTTCCAGCTGCCGCTGTTCGGATCGCTGCGCCAGCCGGTCAGGCGGTATGGTCTGGCAATCCGGCCGAACAGGTCGGTGGCATCAGTTGTTGCCGCTGGGCGCAGCTCGACGGGCTCGAAGGGCAGGCTTGGCAGGGCGATCGATGCATTGCGCTTGCCGAATACCCGGGTCGTATCCACGACGGCGCCGTGCGCAACGGCACGTGCCATCGCGGCCGAGATCGGATCCTGGCCGCTTTCGGCGACGTCTCTGAGCAGCGTGGGCACCACCATGCCGGGGGCTGCTGCCTGCTTGATCGTCTCCTTGACGTAGGACGACAGGATCGGGCGCGGCGAAATCTCGATGAACAGGCGGCAGCCCATTTCGATCGCGGCTTCCGCAGCCGCCTGGAAGCGGACCGGCTCGCGAACGTTCTTCCACCAGTAATCCGGATCGAGCTGCGTGCCCTCGAGCGCGGCACCAGTGACCGTCGAAAGATAGGCGAGTTCGGTGCGGCGCGGTGCGATATCGGGGATGTCCGAGAGGAAGGCATCCTTCGCCCGATCGATGATCGGATGATGGAACGGATAGTTGATGTCGAGGATCTGGACCGGGATCTTCGCCTTGCGGGCGGCATCGCGGAAGGCCGAGATCTGGTCGGCCGGGCCCGAGATCGTCACGGAATTATGGGCGTTGACCGCAGCAACGCAGAGTTCGTCAAGACCGCGAGCCTCGGCAAAGGCGCGAGCAGCCTCTTCACCGAGCATGACGGCCGCCATCGTGCCGTGGCCGGCAAGCAGGTCCTGATGCAGCGAACGTTTCGCAACGATCGAAACGGCATCGACGAGCGACAGCGCGCCGGCGGCATAGGCCGCGGCGATTTCGCCGACGGAGTGACCGAAGACGGCGACCGGCTTGATGCCCATGGCAACCAGCGAATCCGACAGGGCGGCCTGCACCGCAAACAGCAGCGGCTGGGCGATCTTGGTGTCGGCAAGCTTCTTGTCGAGATCAGGATCGGTCAGGAGATCGGTGAGCGCGATATCCGAATGGAACTTGAACAGCGCGCTGACCGAGGTGAAACACTGGCGGAAATGCAGGTTTTCGCGGAAGGCTTCCACACCCATGCCGGCCCATTGCGAGCCGTTGCCGGAGAACACGAACGCGACCTTGGCGTCGCGAACGACGGCCTCGCCGACCTCACCGATATCCGAGCCGGGCTTTTCCAGGTGGCTGGCGATCGCACGGACGATATCTTCGGGCTGGTCGCTGCGAGCGGCAAACCGATGGCGCATATGGGTGCGGTTGGCACCCGATGCGGCGATCATCGCACGGGCTTCACCCTTGGAAGCATGCGCGAAAGCGGTCTTGTAATCCTTGAGAAGGGCTTCCAGGCTCGACTGCGTATGAGCGCTTGCGAGGAACACATGTCCCGAAGACGACGGGTTTGCGGCCTTTTCATCGGCGGCCGGTTCCGGGTCGCTGATAACGACGTGCGCATTGGCGCCGCCGAAGCCGAACGAGTTGATGCCGGCAAGACGCGCGCGTTTGCCGCGCAGAAGCTCGATCGGGTTTGCCGTGACACGGACGTTCAGGCCGTCGAAATCGATATGCTCGTTCGGCGTGTCGAAGTGCAACGAAGCCGGCAGGTAGTTGTTCTCAAGCGCCATCATGGCCTTCAGCATGCCGAAGAGGCCGGAGGCGGGTTCCGTATGGCCGATGTTCGACTTGATCGAGCCGATCGGCACAGGCGCCCGGCGCTTGGCGCCGATGACCGTTCCGATCGACCAGACTTCCGCCGGGTCGCCGACCTTGGTGCCGGTACCGTGGCCTTCGACGAAGGCCACCTGATTGGCGTCGATGCCGTTTCCTTCGTAGATCGCTCTCAGCAGGTTGGCCTGGGCTTCGCGCGACGGCAGCGAAATGCCGTTGGTGCGGCCGGCTGAATTCACGCCGGTCGCGACGATGCGCGCATAGCTGCGGTCTTTCTCGCGGCGCGCCCGATCGGAACGGCGCAGCACGAAGACCACGCCGCCTTCGGCGCGCACGTAGCCGGCGCCGTCGTTGTCATAGGCGCGGCAGAGGCCTTCCGGCGACAGCATGCGTGCCTGGGCGAAGCCGACGAAGGGCAGGGGGTGGGCAAGGATGTTGACGCCGCCGACGATCGCCGTGTCGATCTCCCCGGCGTTGAGCGCCCGCATCGCCTGGTCGAGGGCGACCAGCGAGGAGGAACAGGCGGTGTCGACCGTCATGCTCGGGCCGCTGAGGCCGAAGATGTGCGAGATGCGGTTGGAGACGATCGACAGGGTGTTGCCGGTCATGAAGTACGGGCCAGCCGCGGCCGGATCCTCGACCGTCAGGTTGGCGTGGTCGAGGCTCGATGCGCCGATATAGACACCGACGTTTTCGCCGTGCAGCGACGTCGCCGAGATGTTGGCGTCTTCAAGCGCCCGCCAGGCGAGCTGGAGCAGCACGCGCTGCTGCGGGTCCATATACATGGCCTCGCGCTGCGACATGCCGAAGACGGCCGGATCGAAATCATAGAGTTGATCCAGCACGCCGGCCGCGAAGGAATAGGTCTTCCCCTGCGTGCCCATGACGGGATGCCAGAATCGCGCCACGTCCCAGCGATCCGATGGAATGCTGGTGACGGTGCACTTGCCCTGACGTAGAAGTTTGAACAACGCCGAGGGCGATTCTGCTCCAGGGGCGAGGCATGCACGCCCAATAATCTCAACAGCCATGTATGATCGAACGCTCTAAAATGCCGTTAAAGTTGCACCTGCGATTGCGCGGCGGAAGTTGAAATGCAATCGCCAATCGTCATGCTTGCGGGCTATCCCCAGCTATATTCGTTCCGCCTCATTAGTCAGCTTTTAACTTAAAGTCCCTAGCTTTCAACCCCAAAGACTGAAGATATACACGCTGTCAACGCCAGTCCAAGTCGGATCGGGCGACAAACCACGCTCAAGGTATCGAAGGTATGACCAGAAAGACGCGGGCTCAAATAAATTGCCCGTCTTGGTCTTGGGATGACTTGTTGTGGGACGGCGATTGTGCTTTTCAGAGACCGGCGAAATTCCCTGCCGGGGGATGATGCGGCGCGGAACCATGAGCAAAATCATGGCTGTGCCGAATGTGGAGTGTCGTAGTTGAAACGAGTCAGTGCCCTTCTGCTTTGTTCCGCCCTCGTCGGGTGTCAGGCTGTGCCTGGTGAAGGGCCGCTGGCCGGAGCGATCGTCAAGGACGCCGGCCAGTCAGGCGCCGAGATCGGCCGCCAGAATGCAACGGTTTTCGACATCGTCGATGTGGACGGACGCTCCGCGCGTCTCGTTTCCGATTATGTCTCCTCGACGCTTAATCGCCGTTTCGGCATTGGCGGCGGTGTTGGCCGCGTCGTCATCGGCGTTGGCGACCAGCTTAAGGTCTCGATCTTCGAAGCCGGCAGCGACGGCTTGTTCTCGACGCAGGATTCCAAGCAGACGAGCATCGATCTCGTCGTTCAGCCGGATGGCAAGGCTGCCATCCCCTATGTCGGCCCGGTCAAGTTTGCCGGCCTGACGCTGGAGCAGGCGCGCCAGGAAATTCTGGAAGCGCTGAAGCAGAAGGCCGTTGAGCCCGACGTCATCGTCACGAGCATGAGCACCGCGTCGCGCAACGTTACGGTTTCGGGTGCCGTCGGCAAATCGTCGGTGGTGCCACTGAGCCTCGTCGACGAAACGATCAATGAGGTCATCGCCAAGGCCGGTGGCCCGGTCGCGCAGCCCTACGAGACCTTCGTCACGCTGGTGCGCGGCAAGAAGACCGGAACGGTTCTCCTGAAATCGATCATCGAGAACCCGTCGGAAAATATTCACGTCAAGCCGGGCGACCAGATCTTCGTGACGCGCGATCCGCGCCGCTTCACGATCCTCGGTGCGGTCAAGGCCAACCAGCGCGTCGAATTCGGCGCCAACGATCTCAATCTGCTCGAGGCGATGGGCCTTGCTGGCGGTGGCTCGGACTACACGCTCGACATGAAGGGCTACTTCATTTTCCGTTACGAAGAGCCTGATGTGGTCATGAGCCTGCTCGGCCAGCAGCGTTTCAGCGAGATGCTGCGTAAGGGCATGAAGACCGACAGCGTCGGTCGCTACCCGATCGTCTACCGCTTCGACATGAGCAAGCCGGACAGCCTGATTGTCGGCCAGACCTTCCCGGTCAAGAACCGCGACGTCATCTATGCCTCGCGTCACCCGTCGGTCGATTTCTCGAAGTTCCTGAACTTCGTCGCCCAACCGGTCGGAATCGCCAATTCCGGTTTTGCGATCGCGGACAATCTCAACGGCAACTGATCGTGTTCAATAGTTTTTCAAGGGGGGGGCGTCGGCCATGGCCGACGCCCTTTTTGCTTATCTGCCCTTCCGATCTCGGAAGCCTGCGGAACTGGCTTGTCGTCGCTCAAATTCTGTGATTGATCTTGGACTTAAATCGATTTTGGTGATCGATAAGCAGTTGATCGTCCAGAGGTGAATGATGGCGGATAAAGCGTTGATCGTCGTGGATGTGCAGAACGATTTCTGCCCGGGCGGAGCGCTTGGTGTTGCGGGCGGCGACGAGATCGTGCCGATGATTAACGGGCTGATCGACCGCTTCGAGCATGTGGTTCTGACCCAGGATTGGCATCCGGCCGGCCACTCCAGCTTTGCCTCCAGCCATCCCGGCAAAAATCCCTTCGAAATGATCGCCATGCCCTATGGCGCGCAGACGCTCTGGCCGGATCATTGCGTGCAGGGCAGCGCCGGTGCTGATTTCCATCCGGCGCTCGAATGGACCCGCGCCGAACTTTTGATCCGCAAGGGTTTCCGCGCGCAAATCGACAGCTATTCCGCCTTCTTTGAAAACGACCGCCGGACGCCGACCGGCCTTTCCGGCTATCTCAGGGACCGCGGTATCAAAAAGGTGACGCTCTGCGGGCTCGCGACCGATTTCTGCGTCGCCTTCTCCGCGCTCGACGCGGTCGCGCAGGGATTCTCGACCACGGTCGTTCTCGATGCCTGTCGGGGCATCGACCTCAACGGCTCGCTTCATGCCATGGTGACGCGTATGCGTGATGCCGGCGTCGAGCTGAACTAGCCGAGATGATCTAGCCTCGCCCAAGAGGAAGGAGCAATTTCACCGATGACGAAGACCGATATCGCCAGGCGCGTCTACAATCATGCCTGGAAACTCGACCCGATCGTACGCAGCCTGCTGGACACGGATTTTTACAAGCTCCTGATGCTGCAGATGATCTGGCAGCTCTATCCGGATGTCGATGCGACCTTCTCGCTGATCAACCGCACGAAGACGGTGCGGCTCGCCGACGAGATCGATGAGCAGGAACTGCGCGAGCAACTCGATCACGCGCGCGAACTGCGTTTCTCCAAGAAGGAAATGATCTGGCTTGCGGGTAATACCTTCTATGGCCGCAAGCAGATCTTCTCGCCGGAGTTTCTCGCCTGGCTCGCCAAGTTCCGCCTGCCGGATTATGAGCTGAAACGCAGCGACGGCCAGTTCGAGCTGACCTTCCGCGGCCGCTGGGCAGAGACCACCATGTGGGAGATCCCGGCGCTGGCGATCATCAACGAGCTGCGCTCGCGCTCGGCGATGAAGGGCCTCGGTCCCTTTACCCTCGATGTGCTCTATGCCCGCGCCAAGGCCAAGATGTGGTCCAAAGTCGAGCGGCTGCGGCAGTACCCTAACCTCAGGATCTCCGATTTCGGCACGCGCCGCCGCCACAGCTTCCTTTGGCAGCGCTGGTGCGTCGAGGCGTTGAAGGAAGGGATTGGCAGTTCGTTTTCCGGGACCAGCAATGTCTTGCTCGCCATGGACAACGATCTGGAGGCGCTTGGTACCAACGCACACGAATTGCCGATGGTGGCCGCGGCCCTTGCCCGCAACGACAAGGAACTGGCCGCCGCCCCCTACAAGGTGCTGCAGGACTGGAACCAACTCTATGGCGGCAATCTCCTGATCGTGCTGCCCGATGCCTTCGGCACAGCGGCGTTCCTGCGCGACGCGCCGAAATGGGTGGCGGACTGGACGGGCTTTCGGCCGGACAGCGCGCCGCCGATCGAAGGTGGCGAAAAAATCGTCGCCTGGTGGAAGAAGATGGGACGGGATCCCCGGGAAAAGCTGCTGATCTTCTCCGATGGTCTCGACGTCGACACGATCATCGAGACGTACCGCCACTTCGAGGGGCGCGTGCGCATGAGCTTCGGCTGGGGCACCAACCTCACCAATGATTTTGCCGGTTGCGCGCCGACGGAAATCAGCGGCCTCAGTCCGATCTCGATCGTCTGCAAGGTCAGCGAGGCGGATGGCCGGCCGGCTGTAAAACTCTCCGACAATCCGCGCAAGGCGACCGGTGACCCGGCCGAGGTCGAGCGCTACCTCAAGTTCTTTGGCTCGCAGGATTTCGTTGAGCAGGCGGTTAAGGTCTGACCGCCAAGTAACGCCTAAGTCAAACGACGCCGCGTGCTCAGCGATCTTGCAAAAAAAGAAACCGGCAGGAGCCGGTTTCAAAAGGGGATCAAAGATGTTGCGATTGTCCATCATCGCAATATCAAATCTGGCAGTGGAATCTTAAGGTTGCGTTAATCTGCCAACCTGCCGTTGCATTTTGCTTCTCTAGAATACGAACATGTAGAGAAGGATGATGACGATGAGCGGCACGCCCATAAGCCAGAGAACGATACCTTTCATTGAGAAGCCTCCGCGTTGCTGCCTTTGAAACGATAACGCAGCATCGGGAAATACGTTCCGGGTGTCAGCGAGGCAGGCTCTTGTTTCAGTTTATCGCCAGTAGCCTCGCTTCGCCCTTGTTCAAGAAGTAGGCCTTGTCGAAAAGCCGGAGATCGACGGGGTTCGGCATCCGGATATCGTCCAGGTCCGGAAGTGGTTTCACGGCGGCTTCGAAGGATCGATCGATCTGCGAGATGAAGATGATGATCAGCCCGCGTTGCCGCGCGAATGCCCTCAATTTGCGCACCTGATCGCCAAGAGCGGGGTTGTCACGTCGCTGATCGAGAAGCTGGAGGTAATCGACGACCACCAGCGTGCCGGGATCGGCCTTGGACAGCTTACCGACGATATGGTCGGCGCTGATCGTGTCGGAGCAATCGATCTCGAACAGCGGGGCAAACCGGCCATGGTCGGCCCTGATGGTCGCAAAACGCTCGATGACGTCCGTCACGGTATATTCCAGTGTGAAGAAGTAGGCGCGATGGCCGGCCCTCATCGCCTCTACGGCAAGCTCGAGGCTCTTCAGCGTCTTGCCCTGGCCGGGGCGTGCGCCGAGGACCACGAGATCTCCGGGAGCGAGCTGGGCAAGCATACTCGCCGCGGTGCCGGCAGTCGTTTGTCGTGCCGCAAGCAGGCTCCAAGTGGAGTAGCCCTCCTGAACGGCAATGCGATCAAGCGCTTCATGGAGCGGGATGGCTTCTTCACGGCACAGGCGTTTCGCCCTGCGTTTCAAATGGTAGATCGGTGCAGTCAGTTTCATCGGCAACCTCCTGGTACGAGCGATCGTCGCAGTCCCTCCTTGTGCGCATTGCCCCAACAGTCGGTTCGATGATGAGAGTGCCCGGTATGGAATCTACTTTCCCGATCGGAGGGGGGAGGCGTGGGCGCGCCCGAATCGCAGCATAACGCAGATGGCAGCAGGCGAAAATTGCATCCGATGAGAAATTCTGCGGCCTAGGGCGCGTCTTTCGCGGGCGCCGTAGATCCTGCTCGTTTGGGGCGATAGGACAGGCGAAAACATTCGCGGACCGCAAAAGCACGCGGTGCTACGAGCGAGTATCAATTTGATTTCTTTAAGAGAAAACTGGTGCTGCTAGAGAGATTTGAACTCTCGGCCTCTCCCTTACCAAGGGAGTGCTCTACCCCTGAGCTATAGCAGCATCTGGCGGCCGGTTCGTGTGTCAGCCGCATCAAGCGAGGGGGCTATTGCCATAGCTCAGCGGCGAGTGCAAGCCGCAATTCGAAGTTTTTCGCGAAGAGCTGTGAGAAAAGTCACCGGTGCTTCCGAAGACCCTGGTTTTGCGCTATGGCATGGGCATGCAAACAGACGACGAAGAAGGCGGCAAAGCCGTGCCTCCGCCTGACGAACGGCAGGCGGATGGCAAGGTGCGCCAGAAAAAGATAAAGGATACGACCGAGGCAGACCTGAAAAAGGCGCGTCTTGCCAGGAACTTGCGCGACAACCTCATGCGCCGCAAGCAGCAGATGCGGGCGCGCCGATCTGGCGCTGCCGATGACGTCAGCGGTCTTCCTGCCGCAAAAACGGACGAATCCCAAGATTAGTACGGGCAGGAAGCGGCATCGCCGCTTCGTTCTCAATTTGCCGGTGGCATGCCCGCCGGCGTTCGATTGCACAGGTCCGTAAATCGGGACCGATCGCGGGGGAAAGCCGTGCAGCGACCTAAATGTTACAGCGCCAGGCGTCCGAAGGGATGCGCGGCGTTCAAGGCACTTCTAATTTCGCGGCGTCTCCACTAAAGAGGCGCCTTCAGACAACATCGGATTATTTTGGAAAGGCGGGCCAAGCCCGTTCGAGAGGCCTCATGGATCGCATCAGGATTGTAGGCGGCAACAAGCTCAACGGCGTCATCCCGATTTCGGGCGCCAAGAACGCGGCCCTGCCGCTGATGATTGCGTCGCTTCTGACCGACGACACGCTGACGCTCGAAAACGTGCCGCATCTGGCCGACGTCGAGCAGCTGATCCGTATCCTCGGCAACCATGGCGCGGATATCTCCGTCAACGGTCGCCGCGAGCGCCAGGGCGAGAGCTACGCCCGCACCATCCATTTCACCTGCCGCAACATCGTCGACACGACCGCCCCTTACGAGTTGGTCTCGAAGATGCGCGCGAGCTTCTGGGTTATCGGCCCGTTGCTTGCCCGTGAAGGCAAGGCGCGGGTATCGCTGCCGGGCGGTTGCGCCATCGGCACGCGTCCGGTCGATCTCTTCATCGAAGGCCTGCAGGCGCTTTCCGCCAACATCGAGATCGACAGCGGTTACGTCAACGCGACGGCGCCGGCTGGCGGCCTGATCGGCGCGCGCTACACCTTCCCGAAGGTGTCGGTCGGCGCCACCCATGTGCTGATGATGGCAGCGACGCTTGCCAACGGCACCACGGTGCTCGGCAACGCCGCGCGCGAGCCTGAAGTCGTCGACCTCGCCAACTGCCTGAACGCCATGGGCGCCAAGATTACCGGCCAGGGCACCTCGACGATCACCATCGAGGGCGTTCGCTCGCTCTCCGGCGCCCGTCACCGCGTTCTTCCTGATCGCATCGAGACCGGCACCTACGCCATGGCCGTTGCCATGACCGGCGGCGACGTCATTCTCGAAGACACCGACATGGCGCTGCTCGACACGGCGCTGGAAGCGATCCGCCGCGCCGGCGCCGAGATCACCGAGACCAACAGCGGCATCCGCGTCGTGCGCAATGGCGCCGGCATTAAGCCGGTCGATATCGTCACTGATCCCTTCCCGGGCTTCCCGACCGACCTGCAGGCGCAGTTCATGGGTCTGATGACCATGGCGAAGGGCACCTCGCACATCACCGAGACGATCTTCGAGAACCGCTTCATGCACGTGCAGGAACTCGCCCGTCTCGGCGCCAAGATCTCGCTTTCCGGCCAGACGGCGAAAATCGAGGGCGTCAGCCGCCTGAAGGGCGCGCCTGTTATGGCGACCGACCTTCGCGCCTCCGTCTCGCTCGTCATCGCCGGCCTAGCCGCCGAAGGCGAGACCATGGTCTCGCGCGTCTATCATCTCGACCGCGGCTTCGAGCGGCTCGAAGAGAAGCTTACCCGGTGCGGCGCGCACGTCGAGCGCGTCAGCGACTGATTTGAACGGTTGCGCCTGATACCGTTGCGGTTTCAGGCGCAACATCCTATGTCCATTTCAATTGTGGCACGGCAAGATGTGCGGCGAAACGAAAGGAATGGATGGCATGACCGGATTGAAGCTGCTGGCGCTCGACGAGGAGGATCTCGCTGTCGTCTCCGCCCACGTCCAGGATGCCGTGTTCAAGGTTTCGGGCCTGGAATACGACGCGCGTCGCAAGCAGTTTTCTCTCATCGTCAACCGCTTCGTCTGGGAGACGGCCGATGGCAAGCGCCGCTCCTTTGAGCGCCGGCGTGCGGCTCTCCTCTTCAAGCGTGTGAATGCGGTGCGCTCCGTCGGCTTCGACCGGCGTGACGGCGAGGCGGTGCTCGATCTGCTGACGCTGAAGTTCGCGCTGCAGGGCGAGGGGCCGGAAGGCACGCTGGAGTTGGTTCTGGCTGGCGACGCCTCGATCGCGCTTGACGTCGAATGCATCGAAACGCAGCTTGCGGATACCGGCGGGGCGTGGGAAACCGCTTTCAAGCCCAAGCATCCCGAAGGCGCTTGACGCTGATCGACCCGACCGACACAGGCATACGAGGACGTCCCCTTTGGCAATCAGGCTCAATTTTCTCGACGGTGACTTCGAACAAAAGTTCGCGGCATTCCTGACGACCAAGCGAGAGGTGTCCGAGGACGTCAATGCGGTGGTCAAGGCGATCATCGACGACGTGCGGGCACACGGTGACGCGGCGCTCGCCGAATACTCCAAGCGTTTTGATGGCGTCGATTTCCAGACGACGCCGATGGCGGTCAGCGCCGCCGAGATCGATGCGGCGATCCAGGCGGTCGAGCCGGAAGTTCTCGGCGCGCTAAAGGTCGCCGCCACCCGCATCGAGGCGCACCATGCCCGCCAGCGCCCGAAGGACGATATCTACCAGGACGCCATGGGCGTGGGCCTCGGCTCGCGCTGGACGGCGGTCGATGCCGTCGGCCTCTATGTGCCCGGCGGCACCGCGAGCTATCCGAGCTCGGTGCTGATGAACGCGCTGCCGGCAAAGGTTGCCGGCGTGTCCCGCATCGTCATGGTGGTGCCGGCAACCGGCGGCAAGATCAACCCGGCGGTGCTGGCTGCTGCACGCCTTGCCGGCGTCGAGGAAATCTACCGCATCGGCGGCGCGCAGGCTGTGGCCGCCCTTGCCTATGGCACCGAGACGATTGCACCGGTTGCCAAGATCGTCGGCCCGGGCAATGCCTATGTGGCTGCGGCCAAGCGCCAGGTCTTCGGCACGGTCGGCATCGACATGATCGCCGGCCCCTCCGAAGTGCTTGTTATTGCCGACAAGCACAACGATCCGGACTGGATCGCTGCCGATCTTCTCGCCCAGGCCGAGCACGATGTCGGCGCCCAGTCGATCCTGATCACCGACGATGCGGATTTCGGCCAGGCGGTCGAGAGCGCGGTCGAGCGGCAGCTGAAAACGCTGCCACGCGCCGAAACGGCGTCGGCAAGCTGGCGCGATTTCGGCGCCGTCATCCTCGTGCCCGATCTTGAGAAGGCCGTGCCGCTCGCGAACCGCATCGCTGCCGAACACTTGGAGCTGGCGCTTGCCGACCCCGAACCGATGGTGGCCAAGATCCGCAATGCCGGCGCGATCTTCGTCGGTCGCCACACGCCCGAGGTCATCGGCGACTATGTCGGCGGCTCCAACCACGTGCTGCCGACCGCCCGCTCCGCGCGCTTCTCCTCCGGCCTTGGCGTGCTGGATTACATGAAGCGCACGTCGATCCTGCGGCTTGATGCCGAACAATTGCGGATCCTCGGACCGGCGGCCATCGTGCTGGCAAAATCCGAAGGCCTTGAGGCCCATGCGCGGTCCGTCGCCATTCGCCTCAATCTCGGGGACGCTGGATGAAGGCGGACCGCAACCAGCGTCTCTGCGATGTCGTTCTGGACGAGACCATCGGCCGCTCGACCCCTGACGTGGAGCATGAGCGCGCGGTTGCGATCTTCGACCTGCTCGAAGAAAACCTGTTCGAGCCGGTCGGCCATCCAGGCGGCCCCTATAAGCTCAATCTCTCGCTCGTCGACGCCAAGCTCGTCTTTGCGATCTCGACCGACAAGGGCAGCGACGTCGCCACCCATATTCTGTCGCTGACGCCGTTCCGCCGGATCGTGAAGGACTACTTCATGATCTGCGAGAGTTACTACGAAGCGATCCGCTCGGCGACGCCGAGCCAGATCGAGGCGATCGACATGGGGCGCCGCGGCATTCACAACGAGGGTTCGCAGACGCTGATGGATCGCCTCTCCGGCAAGATCCGGCTGGACTTCGATACCGCCCGCCGCCTGTTCACGCTCGTCTGCGTGCTCTACTGGCGCGGGTGAGGGCGGCGACCGGCATGGCGGGAACCGAGGCTCAGCGCTTGAAAATGCCCCGCTCGGTCCTCTTCATGTGCGGCATGAACGCTATTCGCTCGCCGATGGCCGAAGCGCTCGCCAAGGCGGCGCTGCCGGCCGGAACCTATGTCGCCTCCGCCGGCGTGCGGCATGGCGAACGCGACCCCTTCGTCGACGTGGTCATGGCCGAAGTGGGCCTGAGCCTCGGTCGCCACCAGCCGCATACGCTCGATGAACTCGAGGATGACTATTTCGACCTTATCGTCACGCTGGCGCCGGAGGCGCATCACAAGGCGCTCGAATTGACGCGCTCCATGGCCGTCGACGTGGTCTACTGGCCGACGCCGGATCCGACGGTGGCTGCCGGCACGCGCGAGCAGATCGTCGATGCCTACCGCGCCGTGCGCGATCACCTGTCGACGCTGATCAATCATCGGTTGATCGGCTCCAGGAAGTCGGAAGACGCTTGAGAGTGTTGCGAAAAATCCCCGCGCGGTCCGCAGTCTCCGTCGCTTCCATGCCGGCGTAAATCTCGATCGATTTAAGACTAGAGACATGGAGCGGTGCGAAGTGCTATAGCGGCTTCGCGCTTCTGATCCGACGCGCGGCACAGTAGCCCGTCACAAAAGCGCAAAAGCCGGTCTTAGATGGTTCACAAATCCTCGTCGATTGTGTAGTTTCCGGCGAATTTTTCGGGATACCTGACGGTTCCCTAAACAAAGATAGAAAGAACAGTCCTACATGGCGAAAGAAGAAGTCCTTGAATTTCCGGGCGTGGTCACCGAATTGCTTCCGAATGCGACCTTCCGCGTGAAGCTCGAAAACGAGCATGAGATCATCGCTCACACTGCTGGTCGTATGCGCAAGAACCGCATTCGCGTGCTTGCCGGCGACAAGGTTCTCGTTGAAATGACCCCGTACGACCTTACCAAGGGCCGTATCACCTACCGCTTCAAGTAAGCCGCTCCGGCTCTTAGCAATTCCTGGAGCATTTCCGCTTCTTCTTCGAATCGCGAAAACGCTCTAACCTTTGGTTGGATTGCAATTCCAGACGTAAACCGCCTATCGCATTTTGCTGGAATTGCTCTGGAGTGACGGCTCGTTCCGATGACAGTGGCCAAGAAACTGATACTTGCGTCCGGTTCGCCGCGTCGCGTCGAGCTTCTGGCGCAAGCCGGCATCGAGCCCGCGCGCCTGATGCCGATGGATCTCGATGAGACGCCGAAGCGTGCCGAACATCCGCGTTCGCTCGCAAGGCGCCTGTCGGCAGAAAAGGCGCGAGCGGCGCTTGCTGCAGTCAAGGGCGAGGCCGGCTGGGACGGAAGCTACATTCTGGCAGCCGATACGGTCGTTTGCGTTGGCCGCCGCATCCTGCCGAAACCGGAACTCGTCAGCGAAGCCTCGAGCGCGCTGCATCTTCTTTCCGGCCGCAGTCATCGCGTCTACACCGGCGTCTGCCTGATCACCCCGGACAAGACCGTGCGCCAGAAGGTCGTCGACACCAAGGTGCGCTTCAAGCGCCTGTCCGGTTTCGATATCGAGAGCTATCTCGCCTCGGGCCAATGGCGCGGCAAGGCGGGCGGCTACGGCATCCAGGGCATCGCCGGCAGCTTCGTGGTCAAGCTCGTCGGCTCCTACAGCAACGTCGTTGGCCTGCCGCTTTACGAAACCGTCAGCCTGCTTGTCGGCGAAGGCTATGACGTGCACAATCGTTGGCTGGAAGGCTGAACGAGTGACCGACGAAACGAAGAAAAGCGCTTCGAACGTTGCGCCCCTGCGCGCACCGCGCCCATGTCCGGAATGTGGCCGGCCGTCGCATCGGGAACACTATCCCTTCTGCTCCGACCGCTGCCGCAACGTCGACCTCAATCGCTGGCTCTCCGGCTCCTACGCTATTCCGGTCGCCGACGACGAGGCGAAGGCCGACGACGGCGACGACCGCTAGGCGTACCGCTGCGGCCGGACCGGCCGGTCCGGCTTTTCCTTCCCCACATCCTCTTTGCCGCGAACGACGCCTCGAAGATCCTCGCGCGTCACCGGATGCGTGCGATCATCTTTTTCGGCTTCCAACGGCCACTTTCCACGAAAAATGGACCAGGGAGAGAATGCGATCTCTCTGAAACTCCTCGCTTTTTCGGCTTCTCGATTGTCCACAGGATTTCGGTCAAAAAACTTTCATTTGGCGCTGGACACCGCCGAACAAGATGCTATAACCCCGCTCGTTCCCGGGGCAAACACAAGCGCCCCGATGGTTCCGAAAGGAGCCGATGCCCGAAACGGCAGGATGCCCGGATAGCTCAGTTGGTAGAGCAGCGGATTGAAAATCCGCGTGTCGGTGGTTCAAATCCGCCTCCGGGCACCATCTTTCTTCTCGAAGATCTTGGTTCCTTCAAGCGCTGCCGTGTCGTTTCCTTGCGTCCGCTATGCGGCTGCGCTCCCTCAATACGTCGTCCACTCCTGCACCAGCATCTCGCGAAAGCGGATGGCGGCCGGTGATAGTCTGCCGCCGCGGCGTTCGACAAGGCCGATGGTGCGGCTGACGGTGGGGGCGGTCAGCGGCACGGTGGCGATCACAGGGTGTTCGACCTGGGGTGTGGCCAGCCGCGGCATCACGGAGATGCCGAGGCCCGCCTCGACGAGGCCGAGCGAGGTCGACAGGTGGTTGACCTCGTAGAACCAGTTGAGCTGCACCTGGGCCGTTGTCAGCGCCCGGTCGAGCACGGCACGGTTGCCGCTGGTCTTGCTGACCCCGATCAGCGGGTGGCCGGTCAGATCCGCCCAGGTCAGTTGCTTCGAGGTCGCCAGCGGATGATCGCGGCGGCAGGCGAGCACGAACGGGTCGTCGACAAGCGGCGTGAAGCTGAGATCAGGGCGCGCCGCCCCAGTGATGTTGATGCCGAATTCGACCTCGCCGTTGGCGACCGCATCAAGCCCCTCATTGGCCGAGAGATCGAGGATGCGGAAGCGGATGCCCGGGAATTTCTCGTTGAAGGATTGCACAACCCTGGGAAGAAAATAGAAGGCCGCGGTCGGGACCGAAGCGATGGTGACCTGGGCGCGGTGTCGCCCGCCGAGGTCGCTGATCGAGAGGATCGATTCCTCGAATTCGTCGACCAGACGCCGGACCAGCGGCAGAAGCTCCCGCCCGACCTGCGTCGGCGCCACGTGCCGGGTCGTGCGTTCGATCAACTGCGCGCCGACGGAGGCTTCAAAGCCCTTGATCCGCCGTGAAAGCGCAGGTTGTGAAAGATTGAGCTGGCGGGCAGCTTCGTTGAACGAGCCGAGGTCGAGTACGGCGAGGAAAGCCTTGAGGTCGAGGAATTCGAAATTATTGCGCATATCGGAATAATTACGCCATTCTTTGCATTTCACAACAGATTTGATCCGTGAGATCCCTCCGATCAGCCGGTTGCGGCCGGTCCGAAGGAGCATGCGGAATGGATGACTTGATCAGGATACCCTGCGTGATGATGCGCGGCGGAACGTCGAAGGGACCGTTTTTTCTGTCTCGCGATCTTCCGGCTGATCCCGTCGAGCGCGACCGCCTGCTGATCGAAATCATGGGCTCCGGCCACCCGCTGCAGATCGACGGTCTCGGCGGCGGCAACTCGCTGACGAGCAAGGTCGCGATCGTCGGTCCGTCGAGCCGTCCGGAAGCTGATGTCGATTATCTCTTCGCCCAGGTGAAGGTGCTGGAGCGCAGCGTCGATACGGCGCCGAACTGCGGCAACATGCTCTCGGCCGTCGGCCCTTTCGCCATCGAGGCCGGCCTGGTTCTGCCGACCGGCGACGAAACGGTCATCAAGGTTCACAACGTCAACACCGGCAAGATCATCGACGCCCGCATTCAGACCCCCGGCGGCGCGATCGCCTATCAGGGAGAGGCCGCCATCGACGGCGTGCCGGGCAAGGCCGCCCCTGTCTATCTGGCCTTTCGCGATGCGATCGGCGCCAAGACCGGCCGACTGCTGCCGAGCGGCAAGGCGACCGATGTCATTCTCGGTCTTGAAGTGACGCTGCTGGACGGCGCAACGCCGGTGGTGATCATCACCGCGGAGGATATGGGCTACAGCGGCTCGGAGCCCGCTGCGGCTTTCGACGCCGATACGGATTTCATGGCCCGGCTCGAGGAAATCCGGCGGGAGGCCGGAAGGCTGATGGGGATGGGGGATGTCAGCCAGTCGGTTCTGCCGAAGCCGGTGCTGATCGGGGCGCCCGCGAACGGCGGCGATCTGGCCGTACGCTATTTCACGCCCGCCAATTGCCACACCGCGCTTGCAACGACCGGTGCCGTAAGCCTCGGTTTGGCGGCAACGATCCCGACCGGCCTGGTGGGTCGGCGTTTTCCGGAGCTTTCGCTGCCGGCGACGCTCGCCTTCGAGCACCCGACCGGTGAACTGCGGGTAAGGGTCGAGAAGGCCATAGGAGACAATAGCCCGACTGTGTCTGTGATGCGCACCACGCGTCGGCTGTTTGAAGGTGCGGCTCTTGTTCGCAAAGACGCTTAGGGTCTTGCAGAGCAACGTGTCGCGAATGCATTAACGAACTGGGAGGAGAACAAAATGCCCATGAAATTTACCCGTCGCGTCGCCCTGGCCCTGTGCGGGGCCGCCATGACCATGTCGGTCGCAGCCCCTGTGATGGCGCAGGAAGCCTATCCGTCCAAGCCGATCACGCTGGTGGTTTCCTATGCCGCCGGCGGCGGCACAGATGCCATCGCCCGCGTCTTTGCCGCGCGGCTTGAAAAGGCGCTCGGCGGTCGCGTCATCGTCGAAAACCGGCCGGGTGCCGCCGCCAACCTTGGAACCGAAGTCGCCGCTGCGGCTGATCCCGACGGCTACACCCTGCTGATCGGCAATCAGGGCCCGATGGTCGTCAACCCGCATATCTTCAAGCTGAAGGCCGATCCGGGCACGGACCTCGATCCGATCGCGATGATCGCGGATGCGTCCCTCGTCGTCGTTGTCGGACCATCGCTCAAGGTCAACACGCTCGGCGAACTGGTCGAGGCGGCCAAGTCCGGCGAGCTGGTCTATGGTTCGGCCGGCAACGCCTCGGCCAGCCATCTCGGCGCGCTGCTGCTCGGCCAGACCGCCGGCATCAAGGTCAGGCACGTTCCTTACAAGGGCGCAGGCCCGGCGGTGAACGACCTCGTCGGCGGCCACATTGACTTCATGGTCACCACCATTCCCTCGGCGATCGGGCTGATCGAGAGCGGCACGCTGAAGGCGCTTGCCGTCACCGGCGACAAGCGCTTTGCGAGCCTGCCGAATGTGCCGACCGCCATTGAAGCCGGCGTTCCGGGCTACACGGCCTCGGCCTGGTATGGCCTCGTCGGTCCGAAGGGCATGCCGGCGGACGTAAAGTCGAAGCTCGAGGCGGCGACGACCGAGACGCTCAGCGATGCCGACGTGCTCGACAAGCTGAAGAACGACGGCGCCGTGCCGTCCTCCATGGGCCCCCAGGCCTTTGCCGATTTCATGGCCAAGGAGCGCGCGCGCTGGGGCGACGTGGTGAAAGCGGCCGACATCAAGGTCGAGTAAGATGGAAGCCACGTCCACGAACACTGAAACCGAGCCCTCTGCGGGAGGGCTCGGGCGGGAGAGGCTTGCCGGCATCGTGCTGGTCGGCCTCGGCGGGCTTGGCCTGTGGGCCGGCTCCGATCTGCCCTTCATGACCTCGGAAGGCGTCGGCTCGGGGCTGATGCCGCGGCTGCTTTCCCTCGTCATCCTGGGGCTCGGGCTCCTGCAACTGGTGCTGAGCCGAAAGGATCCGGGGCCTTCGACAGGCCGCTGGGCGATCCGCGAGACGATCCCCGTCATCCTCGGCGTCGTTCTCTTTGCCGTTACGGTGCGTGGCTATCATCTCGGTCCGGTTACCATTCCCGGTCTCGGCCTCTCGATCGCCTGTCCGCTGGCGGTCGTCGCTTCCGGCCTGGCCGCGCGCGATGCGCGCCTTGGCGAACTTCTTGTCTTTGCCGCCGTGCTAACAGCCTTCTGCATCGGCCTCTTTCGCTATGCGCTCGGGCTTTCGGTTCCCGTTGCGCCCTGGCTTCTAGGATACTGAGATGCTGGACGTCTTTATCAATCTCGGCCTCGGCATGACCGTGGCGTTCACCCTGCAGAACATCGCACTCTGCTTCATCGGCTGTCTCATCGGCACGCTGGTGGGCGTGTTGCCCGGCGTCGGCCCGGTTGCCACAATCGCGATCCTGCTGCCGGTCACCCTCTCGCTCGATCCGACCGGCTCGTTGATCATGCTCGCCGGCATCTATTACGGCGCCCAGTACGGCGGCTCGACCACGGCCATCCTCGTCAACATTCCCGGGGAAGCGACCGCGGTCGTCACCGCGATCGACGGCCACAAGATGGCCCAGAAGGGCCAGGCGGGGCTTGCGCTCGGCCTGGCGGCGATCGGTTCGTTCTTTGCCGGCACGGTTGCCACCATCGTGATTGCCGCTCTCGGCGTTCCGATGACACGCATGGGCCTTCTCTTCGGCCCGACCGAGTATTTTTCGCTGATGATCATGGGCCTCGTCTTTGCCGTCGTGCTGGCGCACGGCTCGCTTCTGAAGGCGGTGTCGATGATCCTCGTCGGCGTGCTGCTCTCCTGTGTCGGCGCCGATATGGAAACGGGTCGCGAGCGCATGACCTTCGGCCTTGAAATGCTTCAAGACGGCATCGAATTCGTCGTGCTGGCCATGGGCATCTTCGGCTTCGGCGAGATCTTCAAGAACCTTGCCGATCCGGAATCCCGCGATGTCGTGCGCAGCCGCATCGGCCGCCTGTGGCCGACGCTGAAGGAGCTGAAGGATAACTTCCCGCCGATCCTGCGCGGCACCTTCCTCGGCTCTGTCCTTGGCGTTCTGCCGGGCAACGGCGCGATCCTCGGCCCCTTTGCCAGCTATGCGGTGGAAAAGCGTATGTCGAAGCGGCCGCAGGACTTCGGCCATGGCGCACCGGCGGCCGTCGCCGGCCCGGAAAGCGCCAACAATGCCGGCGCGCAGACCTCGTTCATCCCGCTTCTCACCCTCGGCCTGCCGCCGAATGCGGTGATGGCGCTGATGGTCGGCGCGATGATGATCCAGGGGATCGTGCCCGGGCCACAGGTGATCGAGCGCAATCCGGAACTGTTCTGGGGGCTCATCGCCTCGATGTGGATCGGCAACCTCATGCTGGTCATCATCAACCTGCCGCTGATCGGTCTGTGGGTGAAGCTGCTGCGCGTGCCCTATCGCCTCCTGTTTCCGGCCATCGTCTGCTTCTGCTGCATCGGCCTCTACTCGATCGCCAACGATGCGGCCCAGGTAATGATGGCCGCCCTGTTCGGGATCATCGGCTACGCCCTCTACAAGCTCGAATTCGAGCCTGCGCCGCTGGCGCTCGGCTTCGTGCTGGGCCGCTTGCTAGAGGAGAAGCTGCGCCAGTCGCTGATTATCTCCGGCGGCAGCCCGCTGACCTTCCTGCAATCGCCGCTGTCGGCAATTCTGCTGGCGATCGCCGTCATGGCGCTTGTGATCGCCATCTCGCCGTCGATGCGGCGAAACCGCGACGAGGTCTTCAAGGAAGCCTAAGGTTTGCTTCTAAACGTTGGAAAGGCCACGGGCACGCCGCGCCCGTGGCCTTTCTGTTGGGCTGGCGGGCGAGGTATCGTCGCCGATCGGTCAAGAACATCGCTCCTCTTCACAAGTGCGCGGAAGCGGCGTAATCTCCAAGGATATTCTTAAGTAGAAATAATTTAAGTAATAGATCCTGCGGGGACAAAGGAATGGCTGCGACGGGAGCGCGCGGCGACAGGCGGGAGCAAATTGACGGGCTTCGCGTGATCGCCATGACGGGGGTATTGTACGTTCATTACTGGAACGAGCATCCCACACTTGAATCTGTTCGAGTTTCACTCTTCTTCATCATCAGCGGCTTCTTGATCGGGGTGATCCTGCTGTCGGCAAAAGACACCCAGGCAACGATCAACGTCACCAATTTCTACATTCGCCGCTCGCTTCGCCTGCTTCCGGCGCTGTTCCTGATGCTGTTCGTGGCGGCACTGTTCAACATGGATGGCATACGCAACAGCCTGGCGTGGCACACGTTTCAGATGTCGAGCCTGTATTTCGCCATCACTCAGGACTGGGAGCCCTGGGTTGCCGCGCATCTCTGGAGCCTCAACATCGTCGAGCAGTTCTACCTTACCGCTCCGCTGATCATCATCTTCCTGAGCCGGCGGCACATATTCGTGGCTTATGTCCTCATCTTCACGATGTCGGTGATCGCCCGAACCTATAGCGACGAGCTCGGTCTTCTCGCCTGGTCAAACATCGTTCTTGCCTTTGACCCGGTGGCGGCAGGGGCGATCCTGGCGCTGGTCAAGGACAATGCCGATGTGCGGGCGGTTCTGACGAGCAAGCTCAACAACCTCGCGTCTGTCGCGATCATCGCGTCACCTCTCTTCGTCGGTTTCAAGTTCGGCCATTCGGAAACCTATAAGTTGCTTTGCATCTACGCGCTGGCCTCGATCGTTCTGAGTTCCTACATCGGATACAAGGGCGTGTCGGCCTATCTCCTGGCAAACCCCGTCACGCGCTTCCTCAGCCGCGTCAGTTACGCGACCTATGTGTACCACATGGCGCTCTGGTGGCTGGTCGCAGAACAGTGGCCGGCGCTCTACAGGGCGGGGCCGATGACGTTCCTCATCATGAGCACCATCACGGTCATCGTCGCGACGATTTCCTGGCATCTGGTGGAAAAGCACTTCGACGCCCTGAAAGCCCTGTTCCCCGTAACCCAACCGGTGCCGCTGGCGGCCGAGCGTGCCTGACCCCGCCTGCAGGGCGAGGAGCAAGGGCGCAATTATTGCCAACCATCGGAAGGGCTGACGCAATATTTGCGCCCCGAGGCGAAGTTCTTAAGTCGGTGTTAACCACGTATTTGGTTGTATCGCCACAATCACAGCGGCCCATGAAGGGCATTTTTCAATTTTAAGATGTCACTAATATGGTCAGCATTCTCACGAACGCTGGAGCGATTTCTGCGCTCCAGACTCTGCGTACGATTAACTCCGACATGGCTCAGGTCCGCGGGCAACTGAACTCGGGCCTGAGAATTCAGACGGCGGCCGACAACGCGGCCTATTGGTCGATCTCGACAACCATGCGCTCCGACGCCAAGGCCGTGTCTGCGGTCCAGGACGCGCTCGGGCTGGGAGCGGCCAAGGTCGAGACGGCCTATGCGGCGATGGATGCCGTTACCGGTATTCTCAGCGAGTTCAAGGCCAGGCTGGTGACGGCGAGGGAGCCCGGCGTCGACAAGGGCAAGCTCCAGAAGGAGCTCGACCAGCTCAAGCAGCAGATCCTGAGCATCGTGGATTCGGCGAGCTTCAGCGGACAGAACTGGCTGAGAACCAATGTCTCCGACATCTATGACAGCGATCTGAATCGCACGTCCGTCGCCTCCTCGTTTTCGAGAGACGCCCGAAACGGCGTGTCGCTGAACACGGCCGACTTTTTCCTGCGGGACTCCTCGCTGTTCAACAGCACCGGCGGCGGCATCCTGCAGGCCGACACGCGGGATCTGAGGACCGTCGGCGGGATCCGCTTCTTGACCTCGGTCGATGTCGACGGCTACACCACCAACAGCAACTACAACAACCGGGCGGGTCAGGCTGGCGAATTCGTGTTCCATTTCACGGGGCCGCTCAGTTTTTCGAACGCGGGCGACAAAATCACGTTTGACGTCATCGTCGACAAGGACAGCAGCTCTCAAGGTCTCTCGCTGCCGCTACACGCCGGAAAGACGACCTCGGTCACCGTCGATCGCACCACCGTCGATACGGTGCTCGGCGCCGCTGCCAACGGCGTGATATCGGACTACACGCAATATGCAGCAGTGCTCGACCACGCAGTCAAACAGGCGGGGGCCGGCGCCACGGTCAAGACATATAGGCACCCCTATGAGCCTTACGCCCCCATTATCAATCAAATCGGCTTCATGACACAGCAGAATTCCGGCCTCGACGGGTCCTATGTCGAGGTCGCCAATCTGGTCGTCAGCACGTCGAGCGGCGGCGGAGCTGGCCTCGTTGAAAACTCGGATTTCGGCGAGCGCGGATCGGAGATGACGCTGACGTTCGAGCAGTTCGAGGTCTACAAGGACGTCGTCATATCCTTCAATTTTTCGGTGAACGGCGAAGCTCCCAGCACCCATTCCTTCGACCGCAATCAGGTGAACGCGCTGCTGGGCAAGGATACCGGCAAGATCGAAACGGTCGACGAGATGGTGACGGTGCTTCAGTCGCTCATCACCCGGCCGAACACCATCATTCAGAACAACGGCTCAGGCGGCATCCTGATAAAGTCCGATCCGGCCGTCGATCGGAAATCCGGTGCCGGAACCTTTATCGGCTTCACCAACATTGACGTGAACATCGAACCGATCGCCCGCAGAAACTTCCTTGACGTCGATATCGCGGCCAACCCGCAATCGGTCGATTCCTATCTCCACTACATCGAAGTCGTCCTGCAGCGGACCATCGACGGTGCAGCGGCGCTCGGTTCGCTGCTGTCGCGCATCGACATGCAAACGACCTTCGCTCAAACGCTGATGGCGACGATCGACAAGGGGGTCGGGCGCCTGGTGGATGCCGACATGAACGAGACATCGACGCGGCTGAAGGCCTTGCAGTCGCAGGAGCAGCTCGGCATTCAGGCTTTGCAGATCGCCAACTCCGACGCTCAGAACATCCTGCAGCTCTTCCGCTAAGACAAGCCGCAGAGGTGGATTTGGAGGGCGCGATTAAGAGGGGAGAACGGCGTCCGCTCTGCGGACCTGCCTCGACTGACCCTGGAACTTAACCCATCCGAGACTCCTCGGCTGTCACCTGCGTTACAGGCGTGTCGCAGCTTCTGCCTATTCTGGCGCCCGGGAGGACCTGAGCGGCGCAGTTCGTCGCCGCACAATTTAGGCCGCGACATCCGGAAAAAACGGGGGCGCGGCCGGGTCAACGAGGATTAGACATGCGTAAACTTGCGACACTCTCTCTAGCAGCTTTGGTGACTGCGACGGTCGCCGTGGGCGGCGTTGCTCCGGCATTTGCCGGCGGAAGCTACTACAAGGGCGTATCGACAACGCCCATCAACGAAGGCCACAAGAGCGAGAAGTACAACCCTGAGGCCAAGGTCGTGAACCGCCCGCCGCCGCGCAACGGCGCCTATTACAAGGGCATCATGCGCAAGTAATGCGGTATCCGTGGGGCGTGCGTGGCCAAGCGGCCTTTTTGCCCGTCGCGCTACCCGGCATAACCTGCGAAGCAAGCGAGGGCGCCAGCGGCGCCCTTTTATATTTTAAAGCAGAACGTGGTTCAGGATGTCGCTTTCGCTGACCACTAGGTTCGGCAGGTGCCCCTTGCGAAGATAGTGCTTGCGATCGCTGTCGGCCGTGACGAAGACGGCGGTGCGGGCAATTTCGTCCTGCGTGAGTTCCGTTGTGCCGGGAACGACGGCGATATGGGAGCGCAGGCCAAGGTCACGCAACAGCTCTTCGATCGCACCATGGTCTTCGACGCCGTGCAGCACCAGACGATCGATCTCGGCGACCGCGTTCGTGTGCCACATCACCGTCTGCAGGGCGACCATGAGCGGCAGAACGCCCTTTGATCGCTGCAGTTCGGGATGGTGTTCGAAGCCGCCGAGCATCAGGCGAGTATAAAGCTCATAGGCGCGGATGTAGTCCTTCTTCGCGAGCCACATGCGCAGGGCGACCGTCATGCGCAGCATGGTGAAATCCCTCACCTGCGCATCGAGATAGGCCCGGCGCTCCGGTGTTAGCCGCACGGCGCCGCGCTTGGCACCGGAATAGAGAAAATATTCAAGGCCGCCGCGGTAGCTGTCCCAGGCGGTGAGCACGTCGGCATGGCCGGCTTGCGGCCGGTCGCGGGCAATCTTCGAACGGGTGACCTGTCGGTAGAACGGCTTTCTCAGGAAGGCGACGGCGCCCTGCTCCAGAAAATGGGCGAGATAGGCGAAGGCCCAGTAGGCGAAGTTCCTGGGCACCCAGGCCGACCGTAGCGCCGACGCCCGGTAGATGCCGATTTCCGGAAACACGTGTCGCTCGCAGAGGAAGTCGAACACTTCCTCGGAAGCGCGCTTCTTGAACTTCGTGTCCTTGTCGACGATGTAGAACGGCGGATCGTCGCGCTCCTCGACTTCGTCATGCGTGTACCAGGGCGCGTAGCAAGCGGTGACTTCCGGATTGAGATCCAGGTAGCGGATCGCCTCGCGCATGCCTTCGTTGATCAGGATGTCGTCGTCGGCGAGATAGAGCACATATTCGCCGGTCGCGCGGCTGAAGGCGCTGACGACGTTGGCGCCGGAACCGTAGTTCTCCGCCTGCCTGAGGTAGCGGATCGGCAGGCCCTTGGCGATGAAACGCTCGGCCACGTCGCGCGTGTCGTCCGTAGACGCGTTGTCGGAGATGATGATCTCGTACTTATAGGAGAATTGGTAAAGGTCGACGAAGTAGCCGAGCGACTTCTCGAGAAAGGCTGCGCGATTGTAGGTTGGAATGCAAATGCTCAGCTTAACCTGGCTCACGCGCCTCTCCATGGTGCTTTTCTCGCGCGGTTTCCAGTCTCTTCGGACGTTGCCGTTGCCCGCATCGCCAGCCCTGGCGCTGCCCGCACGGCGCAGGTGTTCCGCGCATACAGGGAACGCCCCCTGCACATTCCTTATTCCGCTTCGATCTTGTGTGAGCCTTGTCTTGGATAGGCGATGTCGGCCCCCTCACGGCGCCGGTCGAGCGCAGTTAACGCTTTGTTAACCATGCTGGAGCACTCTCGGATCAGGCTCACGCCGCCCCTTGTGCGACGGACCGGAGCTGCCGGACGGGATACGCCGTCGCGTTCGTTCCGATGGAGCCGAGGTAAGGGTGTACGATATGGCAGAGCACATGATGAAAATGCTGATGAGCATCATGGCCGCGCTCTCGTTCGGCTCCCTGCTCTTTCTCGTGGCCATCCTCTAGGGCTCTCTGCCCTCAAGGCCACCGCGTCCTTCGACGCCTGTCAGGGATAAAGGTAGAATTCGTCCCAGCTCTCGTGCGGCACAAGCTCACCGATCTTGTATTCGAAGGACAGGACATCCAGGTGCTCGGCGTCGGTGCGGCACTTGAACTTCAGCTTGTACCATTCGCCCTTGCTGCGGAACACGGCGCCCGGCGCCTTCATCTTGTCTTCCTTCACGACCGGTTCGGCGAAAGTATAGGCAATCACCTTGTCCGGTTTGAAGCTCGACTTGTCGGCGTTGATGCGCTCCATCGCTTCGGTGTCGCAGCGCTGCTCCAGGCGGGTCTGCGGGTCGAGCTTCTCGAACTGACGTACCAGGGACTGATCCATCGCCAGCGCCGGGGAGAATGTGGCGGTGAAGACGAGCGGGTACGCGAGTAGCTTCATGCTTGACGGACTCCTGGGAACGGAAAGGACCAACCCGGCAAATCACTGCCGGGCGCGCGCTTGCGGTTTCAGTTAAGCTTTGTGGCCATTCCAAGGCATGCCCCGTATCCGCAACGGCAAGCTACGCTTCCGATACGTCGATCCACTCGGCGCCGGTCAGCTCGGCGATGCGGGTCGGGCTGATGTGCACAGCCGCATTGGTGGCACCGGCGGCCGGCACGACGATGTCGTAGGCCTTGAGCGACAGGTCGCAATAGATGCTGTGCGGCTTGGCGAGACCGAAGGGGCAGACGCCGCCGACCGGGTGGCCGGTCTCGGCTTCCACCTCGTCGAAACCAAGCATGCGGGCCTTTGTGCCGAAGCGGGCCTTGTACTTCTTGTTGTCGAGGCGGGCGTCGCCGCGCGTGACGATCAGGATCACGTCGTCGCCGACGCGAAGCGCCAGCGTCTTGGCGATCTGGGCGGGCTCGACGCCGTGGCCCTCGGCCGCAAGAGCAACCGTGGCGGTGCTTTGTTGTAGCTCGATGACGTCGATATCTGGGGCGTGCTGGGAGAAGAAGTCTTTGACGGAGGTCAGGCTCATGGCGAACAGTTCACGCTATTGAAAAAGCAAGGGGTGGCCGCCGCGGCGCAAGGAGCGCTATGGTCCTTCGTGCCGGGCGCGCAAATCTCTCAATCGTCGTTGGAAGCGTCAAGGTCTTCCGGGCGCAGACCTTCCTGCTGCGGTGGCAGGTAGCCGTGATTGGTGAACCAGTTTTCGAGGATCGCGATGATCGCCTGATCCCGTGTCTGCATTCCCGGGTGATCCGCAATGAACGACTTGAGCGCCGTTTCGATCTTGTCGGTGTAAAGAGCGTTCATGCTCGCCTCCGTCTGGCTATGTGCGATGTCCCGTCCAGCAGATCACAGTGCTACAGCCCCCTTCGCGCGTCCAGATGGAACGGCCGGGGATATCCCGGGCGCGAAGGGTACTGCCGCCGGCGTTGGGTCAGGCCTGTTTGACAATGCGGATCAGCACCAGAAGGATGACGGCACCGATCGTCGCGTGCAGGATCGCTGAAAGGATGCCGGTGCCGAGGCTGATGCCGATCGCCGGAAAGAGGAAGCCGGCGATGAAGGCGCCGATGATGCCGACGACCATATTGCCGATGAGGCCGAAACCGCCGCCCTTGACAATGAGGCCGGCGAGCCAGCCGGCGACCGCGCCGACGATCAGGAAGACGAGAATGCTTTCAATGCCCATGAACGGGTCCCTTTCCGTTGAATCTCCAAGGGAAAGATAGATCAGGAATTGAAATCAGATAGGGGGCAATTTCATCGCGCAGCGATTTTTTGAGCTGTCGAGCGTGGGATGCGGCGCCGGGCCTCAAATGGCAGCCCGGCGCCGCTCGTTTCAGGGTCAGACGATACCGCCCCCGCCGCCGGCAACGGCCGGGCGCTCAGCCGCGACTTTCGCGCGGTAACCGCTCTTGCGATAGGCCGCGACAGGTGCGATTGCGCCGCCGCTTTCGAGCCGCGCCATTGCGAGAATAGGCTCGACGTCGGTGCGGAAGGCTACCTTCAGCGTCTCGCTCGCCATCAGCGCGTCGTTGTCGTCCTGGTAGCCCGCGAGCGCCTGGCGGTCGACAATCAGCGCCTGGGCATAGGCGCGGCAGACCTCGGTGGCACTCGTCATCAGGCTTTCGATCGGGTCGGTGACGTTGTGGCTCTGGTCGAGCATGTGCGCCGGCTCGAACCCCTTGGCCTTGCGGGTCTCCGCATCGACGAGTTCGTTGAAGACGAGGAACAGCCGGTAGGGATCGATCGAACCGGTGTCGAGATCGTCGTCACCATACTTCGAATCGTTGAAGTGGAAGCCGCCGAGCTTGCCGAACTGGATGAGGCGGGCGACGATCATCTCGATGTTGACGTTCGGCGCATGGTGGCCAAGGTCGACAAGGCAGAAGGCCTTGGGGCCGAGCTCCTGGGCGATCAGGTAGTTGCTGCCCCAGTCCTGGACGACGGTCGAATAGAAGGCCGGCTCGAACATCTTGTGTTCGGTGTAGACGCGCCAGTCATCCGGCAGCGCCGCGTAGACCGATTTCATCGCGTCGAGATAACGCTCGAAAGCGCGGGTGAAGTTGCTCTGGCCGGGGAAGTTGGAGCCGTCGCCGACCCAGACCGTCAGCGCCTTGGACCCAAGCTGCCGGCCGATCTCGATGCATTCGAGATTGTGCTCCACCGCTTGGGCGCGCGTGGCGGCGTCGGCATGCGACAGCGAGCCGAACTTGTAGGAATGTTCCTGGCCCGGCGCGTCGGAGAAGGTGTTGGAGTTCATCGCATCGAAACCGAGGCCGAGCGACGTGCCCTTCTCCTTTAGCTCGGAAATGTCGCTCACCTTGTCCCACGGGATATGCAGCGAGACGGTCGGCGTCGCCCGGGTCAGCTGCTGGATGACCGCGCAATCCTCGAGCTTGTCGAAGATGTTGCGCGGTTCGCCCTTGCCGGGGAAGCGGGCAAAGCGCGTGCCGCCGGTGCCGACACCCCAGGAAGGGACGGCAACACCGTAGGCGGCGACCTTCCGTTTGATCTCGTCGATCGCGATGCCGCGCCGGCTGAGCCTTTCGCCGAGGCTCTCATAATCCCGGCGAAGTGCGGTGAGCCGGCTTTCGTTCTCGGCCTCGACGGTCGCCTGGCTGATCATGGTGGTCGTCATGAAACTCTCCTCGATCAGCGGGTGAAGGACTGGGCGTTGCCCGCGTCGACATTGATAATGTTGCCGGTCGATTTCGCCGACATGTCGGAGGCGAGGAAATAGATCGCCTCCGCAATATCCTCGGGGAAGACGCTGAGCTTCAGCATCGAGCGCTCGCGATAATGCGCCTCGAGGTCGTCCACATCCATCTTGTAGGCGGCGGCGCGCTGTTCCTTCCACTCGCCAGTCCAGATCTTCGAGCCGCGCAACACCGCGTCGGGGTTCACGACGTTGACGCGGATCTGCGCGCCAGCCCCTTCGAGCGCCAGGCAGCGGGCGAGGTGGATTTCGGCCGCCTTGGCGGTGCAATAGGCAGATGCGCCGGGGGAGGCGGCAAGACCGTTCTTGGAGGCGACGAAGACGACGTTGCCGCCGGCCTTCTGCTGGCGGAAGATGCGGAAGGCTTCACGCGAGACGAGGAAGTAGCCGGTCGTCAGGATGTCGATGTTCTTGGTCCAGAGCGCCAGCGTCGTGTCTTCGATGGCGGCCGACGAGGCGAGGCCGGCATTGGAGACCAGGATATCGAGGCCGCCGAAGGCGAGCAGAGCGTCGGCAAAACCGCCCTCGACCGCCGCTTCGCTGGTGACGTTCATGCGGACGGAGCGGACGAAATCCTTGCCGTAGCGCTTGGACAGTTCGCCTTCGGCCGCCGCAAGCGCGGTCTCATCGATATCGGCGAGCACGACGCAGGCGCCTTCCTGCATCAGCCGGTTGGCCGTCGCCTTGCCGATACCGCCGGCGCCGCCGGTAACGAGCGCGATGCGGCCGGCGAGGCTCTTCGGCTTCGGCATGCGCTGCAGCTTTGCTTCCTCCAGCAGCCAGTATTCGATGTCGAAGGCTTCCTGTTCCGGCAGGCCGACATAGGTGGAAACGCCGGAGGCGCCGCGCATGACGTTGATGGCGTTCACGTAGAACTCGCCGGAGATGCGGGCGGTCGCCTTGTCCTTGGCAAAGGTGATCATACCGACGCCGGGCACGAGATAGACGACCGCGTTCGGGTCGCGTATGGCGGGGCTATCTTCGTGCTTGCAGCGCTCGTAGTAGGCCGCATAGTCGGCGCGATAGGCGGCGATCGCTTCGGGCAGCGTTGCCAGCGTCTTGTCGACATCGGGACTGGCCGGATCGAAATCGACCACCAGCGGCCGGATCTTGGTGCGCAGGAAATGATCGGGGCAGCTGGTGCCAAGAGCGGCCAGCGGCTTCAGATCCTTCGACGTGACGAAATCGAGCACGGCCTGGCTGTCGTCGAAATGGCCGACCTTCTTCTCGTCGGCGCTGATCAGCCCGCGGATGACCGGCATCAGCTTGCGGGCGACGTCGGCGCGGGCGGCCGCGTCGAGCGCCGGCTTCACCGCGCCGCCAAAAGCAGGCTTGGTGTTCTCGGCCTCGAACCAGGCGATCGCCTTGTTGATGATCTCGACCGTCGTCTCGTAGGCTTCTTTCGCCGTGTCGCCCCAGGTGAAGAGGCCATGGCTTTCAAGCACCACACCGCGTGCGCGCGGGTTTTCCAGGCAGAACTTTTCCAGCCACAGGCCGAGCTCGTAGCCCGGGCGCTTCCACGGCAGCCAGCCGATGTCGTCGCCGAAGATCTTTGCCGTCAGCTCGCGGCTGTTCTTGGCCGCGGCAATCGCGATGATTGCGTCGGGATGCATGTGGTCGACATGCTTCTTCGGCACGTAGGCATGCAGTGGCGTGTCGATCGAAGCGGCGCGTGGATTGAGGTTGAAAGTGCAGTGCGGCAGGTAGCCGACCATCTCGTCTTCGAACGCGACACCGCGATAAATCGACTTCAGCGCGTTGAGCTTGTCCATATAGAGAGTAGCAAAACCGTCGAGCTTGATCGTTCCGACGTCGCCGCCCGAACCCTTGACCCAGAGCACCTCGACCGTGCCGCCCCCAAGCGGATCCTTCTCCATCACCTTGGCCGAGGTGTTACCGCCGCCGTAGTTGGTGATGCGCTTGTCGGAGCCGAGCAGGTTGGAGCGATAGAGCAGGCGCTCGGATTCGCTCATGCCGGCAGCCTTTGCCTCGTCCCAAAGGTTTGCAAGTCGCGCACCCTGCTGCTTGTCGAGCATCTCGAATTTCCTCCCGGTCTGATATCGCGCGGCTTGGCGACCGCGCAGAGATGTGGTTGGCATCAGATCACAGGACTTGAGCGTTAAAGTCAATCAAAAACGATCAAGTTCGCGCATATTGCGCTGCACAATGAAAAAACATGATTGTTTGTGATTGACAATGGTCGATCGTGATGGAAGCATGAACGCCATCGGAGGAACGCATGCACGAGAAAGAAAGACACCGGATCATTCAGTCGGCGGTTCAGGAAAAACCCGTCGTCACCGTCCAGGAGCTGGTCGATCTGACCGACAGTTCCGAGGCGACGATCCGGCGCGATATTGCAGCCCTCCACGTGCAGAAGAAGCTGCGACGGGTGCGCGGCGGCGCCGAGGCGATCAATCCGCCGCAATTCGTCGGCCTTGCCGGTCGTCCGTTCAAGGTCAACGAGGGCCTGCACGCCCGCGAAAAGCAGGCGATCGCCAAGGAGGCGGTGGCGCTCTGCGAGGATGGCGAGCCGATCATCATCAATGGCGGGACCACGACCTTTCAGATGGTGCATTTCCTCAGCAATCGGCGAATGCAGGTTTTCACCAATTCCTTCCCGATCGCCGAGCATCTTTTGAAGCATTCGAAGAACACGGTGATGCTGTCGGGCGGCACGATCTACCGCGAGCAGAACATTATCCTCAGCCCCTTCGACAATGACGTGACGCGCAATTTCTATGCGCGCCGCATGTTCATGGGGGCGCAGGGCTTAGGCCCGCTCGGCCTGATGGAGGCGGATCCGCTGTTGATCCAGGCGGAGCAGAAACTGATCGACCAGGCCGACGAACTCGTCGTGCTGGTTGACTCCTCGAAGTTTCACAAGCGGTCGAGCCTCATCCTTTGCGGGCTGAAGCGGATCGCCACTGTCATTACGGATTCGGGCATCGAGGACAGGCATGCCGCGATGCTTGAAAATGCCGGTGTGCGGCTGGTCGTTGCCAGCTCGAGTGCCGGCACAGATGCGGAGAACATGTCCTCGTCCGCCTGAGGGGTGGGCGAGGAGAGGGGAAGGTGACGCTCACGGCCGGAGGGGCCGGGGCATCGCCAATGGAGGAAATCGCGCCGGCGACGCTTGTCGCGTGCCGGTCATTGGGAGGAAATGAGCATGAAGATCCTGAAGTCACTGATGGTCACGGCCGCCGTTTCGCTGGCGCTGATGGCCAATGCCGCGCATGCGGAAAACAAGAAGATCGCGCTCGTGGTCAAGGCGCTCGGCATCGGCTTCTTCGAAGCCGCCAACAAGGGCGCGCAGGAAGCCGCCAAGGAGCTGGGCGACGTCGAGGTGATCTATACCGGCCCGACGACGACGACCGCCGAAGGCCAGATCGAGGTGATCAACTCGTTGATCGCCCAGAAGGTTGACGCCATCGCCGTTTCCGCGAACGACACCGACGCCCTCGTTCCGGCGTTGAAGAAGGCGATGGATCGCGGCATCAAGGTCATCTCCTGGGACTCAGGCGTCGCCAAGGATGGTCGCCTGATGCACCTGAACCCATCGTCGAGCCCGCTGATCGGCAACATGATCATCAAGCTCGCCGCCGACAACCTGCCTGAGGGCGGCGATGTCGCGGTGCTTTCAGCAACGGCGACCTCGACCAACCAGAACACCTGGATCGCCGAGATGAAGAAGGTCCAGGGCAACTACAAGGGCATCAATGTCGTCGCGACCGTTTATGGTGACGACCTCGCCGACAAGTCCTACCGCGAAACGCAGGGCCTTATTCAGTCCTATCCGAACCTGAAGGCGATCATCGCGCCGACCTCGGTCGGTATCGTTGCCGCCGCCCAGGCCGTCACCGACGCCGGCAAGATCGGCCAGATCAACGTCACCGGTCTCGGCCTTCCCTCGGAAATGGCCGGCCACGTGAAGTCGGGCGCCTCCAAGTCTTTCGCGATCTGGAACCCGATCGACCTCGGCTACTCCGCAACGATGGTCGCCTACGACCTGATCAACGGTGCCGAAGCCAAGCCGGGTGCTGAACTGAAGATGGGCCGCATGGGTGCCGTCAAGCTCGACGACAACAACGAAGGCGCGATGGCCGACCCGTTCGTCTACGATGCCAAGAATGTCGAGGAATTCGCCAAGATCTTCTGATCCGGCGAAAGCCCCTCATCCGCCTGCCGGTCCCTTCTCCCCGCTTGCGGGGAGAAGGGACAAGCGGCAACGGTTTGCCCCCCCTTCCCGACGAGGAGGGAAGAGAGCGGCATGCCGGTGCCTTCTCACCGCATGCGGGGAGAAGGTTAGGGTGAGGGGCAACCCGCGCGGGCGGATACGAGGGCATACGAGGCCCGAACGACTTCGCGTTATCGAAACGACTGAATGGTGGACTGTCTCTTGCTGCAGGATACGCTCACATCGCGGATGAAGCCCGCCATTGCGCTCGAAGGGATCTCGAAGTCCTTTCCCGGGGTGAAGGCGCTCTCCGATGTTTCGCTGGCGCTCTATCCGGGGTCGGTGACCGCGCTGATCGGCGAAAACGGCGCCGGGAAATCGACGCTGGTGAAGATCCTGACCGGCATCTACCAACCGGACGAGGGCACGATCTCCGTCGGTGATCAGGAGGTTCATTTGCCGACAGCGCTGGCGGCCGCACGCGCCGGCGTCACCGCGATCCATCAGGAAACCGTGCTCTTCGATGAGCTCTCGGTCGCCGAGAACATTTTCCTCGGCCACGCCCCGCGCAATCGCTTCGGGCTGATCGACTGGAAGAAGCTCAATGCCGATGCGCGTGCCTTGCTTTCGCGCGCCGGTGCCGATCTCGATCCGACCATCCGCCTGCGCGATCTCGGTATCGCCAAGAAACATCTGGTCGCGATCGCCCGCGCGCTGTCGATCGATGCGCAGGTGGTGATCATGGACGAGCCCACGGCCGCCTTGTCGCACAAGGAAATCCACGAACTCTATGCCCTCGTCGAACGGCTGAAGGCAGACGGCAAGGCGATCCTGTTCATCAGCCACAAGTTCGATGAAATCTTCCGCATCGCCGACCGCTACACGGTGTTTCGCGACGGAACGATGGTCGACGAAGGGCTGATCGCCGATGTCAGCCAGGACGAACTGGTGCGCCTCATGGTTGGCCGCGCTGTCGGTTCGGTTTACCCGAAGAAGGACGTGGCGATCGGCGAACCGGTGCTCACGGTCTCCGGTTACCGCCACCCGACCGAGTTCGAGGACATCAACTTCGAGCTTCGCCGCGGCGAGATCCTCGGCTTCTACGGCCTGGTCGGCGCCGGCCGTTCCGAGTTCATGCAGTCGCTGATCGGCGTCACCCGGCCATCGGCCGGTGCTGTCCGGCTCGATGGCGAGGTGCTGGTGATCCGCAGCCCGTCCGAAGCGATCCGGGCTGGCATCGTCTATGTGCCCGAAGAGCGCGGCCGCCAGGGTGCGATCATTGGCCTGCCGATCTTTCAGAACGTCACGCTGCCGTCGTTGTCGCGCACCTCGCGCTCGGGCTTCCTGAAGCTTGCCAACGAGTTCGCGCTCGCCCGCGAATATACCGCGCGCCTCGATTTGCGCGCCGCCTCGCTCGATCAGGATGTCGGCACGCTTTCAGGCGGCAACCAGCAGAAGGTCGTTATCGCCAAGTGGCTGGCGACGAAGCCGAAGGTGATCATTCTCGACGAGCCGACCAAAGGCATCGACATCGGCTCCAAGGCCGCCGTGCACGCCTTCATGAGCGAGTTGGCGGCACAGGGCCTGAGCGTCATCATGGTCTCCTCGGAAATCCCGGAGATCATGGGCATGTCCGACCGCGTCATCGTGATGCGCGAGGGGCGGATCGCCGGGCGGTTCGAGCGCGCCGAACTGACGGCGGAAAAGCTGGTGCGTGCCGCAGCCGGCATTCAGGAGGCCGCGTGATGGCAAACATCCTCAGGAATCGCGAACTGCTGCTGGTCGGCGCGATCGCCGTGCTGCTGGCGCTGATCACCTGGCGTTTCCCGCCCTTCGTCGCGCCCGCGAACCTCGGGCGCGTCTACAACGACACGTCGATCCTGATCATTCTGGCGCTTGGCCAGATGGCGGTGATCCTGACGCGCTGCATCGATCTTTCGATGGCCGCCAACCTCGCGCTCTCGGGCATGGTGGCGGCGATGCTGAACGCCGCCTTTCCGGGCCTGCCGATCCCGCTGATCATCCTTGCGGCAGTTGCGCTCGGCACTTTGCTCGGCATGATCAACGGCGCGCTCGTCTGGAAGCTCGACATTCCGCCGATCGTCGTAACCCTCGGCACGCTCACCATCTATCGCGGCCTGATCTTTCTCTTGAGCGGCGGCAAGTGGATCAATGCCCACCAGATGAGCGACGCCTTCAAGGCATTGCCGCGCGACGAGCTCTTTGGTTTCCCGGTTCTCTCCTGGCTCTCGCTGGTGATGATCGCGCTCGTTTTCCTGCTGATGAGCCGCACGGCGCTCGGACGCGCCTTTTATGCGGTCGGCGGCAATCCGCACGCGGCGGTCTATACCGGCATCGATGTCGGCCGCACCCGCTTCTCGGCCTATTGCATATCCGGCGCGCTTGCCGGGCTCTCGGGCTATCTTTGGGTGTCGCGTTATGCCGTCGCCTATGTCGACATCGCCGCCGGCTTCGAACTCGACATCATCGCAGCCTGCGTCATCGGCGGCATATCGATCGCCGGCGGCATCGGCACGGTAGCAGGCGCGGTGCTCGGTGCGCTGTTCCTTGGCGTGATCAAGAACGCCTTGCCGGTCGTCAATATCTCGCCCTTCGCCCAATTGGCGATTTCGGGCTTGGTCATCATTGTCGCTGTTGCCGTCAACGCCCGCGCCGAGCGGCGTAAGGGCCGCGTCATCTTGAGAAAGGCGGAGGCTGTCTGATGGCCGAGACCCACCTTACCCCACGACATATCCCCGATCGGCTGGAAGGCCGCGGCGCGCGCCTGCTGAAGAGCTGGGAAAGCCTGCTGCTTGTCGTCGCCTGCCTCATCTTTCTCGGCAACTCGCTGGCCTCGCCCTACTTCCTCGACCCGTGGAACCTCTCGGACGCGACCTTCAACTTCACCGAAAAGGCGATGATTGCCTTCGCCATGGCGCTGGTGATCATTTCCGGCGAGATCGATCTGTCGGTGGCCTCGATCATCGCGCTCGCCTCGACGGCGATGGGCTATGCCGTGCAACTTGGCTTCGACACGCCGGCGCTGGTGGTGATCGGTCTCTCTGTCGGGCTTCTTTGCGGTGCGATCAACGGCCTCTTGATCACCGGTCTCGGGTTGCCCTCGATCGTGGTGACCATCGGCACCATGAGCCTCTTCCGCGGTCTCTCCTTTATCATCCTCGGCGACCAGGCTTTCACCGGTTATCCCGACAGCTTCTCGTGGTTCGGCCAAGGCTATGTCTGGTGGGTGTTCTCCTTCGAGTTCACGCTCTTCGTTTCCCTCGCGGTCGTCTACGGCGTCGTCTTGCACAAGACCAATTTCGGCCGCGCGGTCTATGCCATCGGCAACAATCAGACGGCGGCGCTCTTCTCCGGCATCCGCGTTGCGCGCATCAAATTCATCCTCTTCCTCCTGACGGGGTTGATGGCCGGGCTTGCCTCGATCTGCCTGACCTCGCGCCTCGGCTCGACGCGCCCGTCGATCGCGCTCGGCTGGGAGCTGGAGGTGGTAACGATGGTGGTACTCGGCGGCGTCAACATTCTCGGTGGCTCCGGCACCATCCCGGGCGTCGTGCTGGCCGCCCTGATCATGGGTATGGTGACCTTCGGTTTCGGCCTGCTCAACGTGCCGGGCATCGTCATGTCGATCTTCATCGGCCTGCTGCTGATCTCGGTGATCGCGCTCCCCATTCTCTGGCGGCGCGCCCGTCAGCGTCTCGCACATTGAGGATCCGATGGAAAAATACGCGTTCCGCATGCGCCTGAACCCAGGCATGGCCGCCGAATACAGGGCACGGCACGATGCCATCTGGCCGGAACTGGCCATCCTGCTGAAGGAGGCCGGCGTTTCCGACTACTCCATCCATCTGGACGAGGAGACCAGTCTGCTTTTCGGTGTGCTCTGGCGGACTGACGATCACCGCATGGCCGACCTGCCGTCCCATCCCATCATGCAGAAATGGTGGGCCTATATGGCAGATATCATGGAAACCCATGGCGATAACGAACCGGTGGCGGTGCCGCTGACGACCGTTTTCCATTTGGACTGATAAGATGCGGGTTGTTGGCGTTATCGATATCGGCAAGACCAATGCCAAGGTCGCAGCCGTTGATCTCGACCGTTTCGAGGAGATCGCCGTCCGCAAGACGGCGAATGCGGTGCTGATTGATGGTCCTTATCCGCATTTCGATGTCGAGCGTCTCTGGGCCTTCCTGCTCGAAAGCCTCGCGTCACTCCATGCCGAACACGTCTTCGAGGCGATCTCGATCACCACCCACGGCGCGACCGCCGTCGTGCTCGACGCATCAGGCAACCTGGCGCTTCCGGTGTTGGACTATGAGCACGCCGGTCCCGACGGCCTCGCCGCCGAGTATGATAATGTCAGGCCGCCCTTTTCCGAGACCGGCTCCGCGCGCCTGCCGATGGGCCTCAATGTCGGCGCCCAGCTCTATTGGCAGCAGAAGACCTTTCCCGACGACTTCGCCAGGGTCGCCTCGGTCCTGACCTATGCGCAATATTGGACCTATCGACTGACAGGTACGCTCTGTAACGAGCTGACCTCGCTCGGCTGCCACACGGATCTCTGGAACCCACGGGCAGGGACATTCTCGTCTCTTGTCGAAAGCCAGGGCTGGACGCCCCTCTTCGCACCGGTGTTGAAGGCGAGCGATATCGCCGGAACGCTACTGCCAGAGCTTTGTTCGGCAACGGGCATTGCATCAGGGACCCCCGTCTATTGCGGCATTCACGATTCCAACGCCTCGCTGCTGCCGCATCTCCTGACACGTACCTCGCCCTTCTCGGTGATCTCAACCGGCACCTGGGTGGTGATGCTTGCGGTCGGTGCCGAGGCGAAGGTGCTCGATGAACACCGCGACACGCTGATCAACGTCAACGCGCTTGGCGATCCCGTACCCTCCGCCCGCTTCATGGGCGGCCGCGCCTTCCAGCTTCTGTTGGGGGAGGGGGCGCCCCCTGTGTCGCCGCAAACGGAAGAGGCCGTGGCCGGGGCCGGCCACATGCTGCTGCCGTCCATTCCCGAGGGATCCGGTCCCTTTCCGGCCGCAAAAGCGATCTGGACAACGGACGAACGGGAGCTTGGCCCCGCCGAACGCTTTGTCGTCGTCTCGTTCCATCTGGCGCTGATGACAGCCACCTGTCTCGACCTGATCGGCGCGCGCGGCGATATCGTCGTCGAAGGGCCCTTTGCTTCCAACAGGACCTATCTGCGCATGCTCGCCGCAGCGACGGGCCGGCCGGTCTTTGCCGATCCCCACAATATCACGGGTACGAGCCTCGGTGCTGCGTGTCTGGTTAAGGGATCCGCGGTCAGGACCGGGGTCGAGCCGCTTGCGGGCGAGATCGCGGAGAGCCTCGCCGCCTATGCGCAGGCATGGCAAAAGGCGACGCAGGACCATGTGTGCAAAGAAAAGCGGCCGTAGAACATCCGTCCCCGGCCGCAGAGATGCCTGGTTGTGTCAGTAAGAGACGGGCTAAAGTCCGATCAAAACACAGAGCTGCGCTTTGCCGATCGGTTGTGCTCGATGTTGAGCACGATCGATACTGCCATCATTGTCAGGATTGCTGTGAGTGCGGCGCCAATGCCAAGAACAATCATTGTTCGTTTCCTGTAAGCGCATCGTCATGATGTCGCTTTGCGTGATGCGAAGGTTTCTTCGCGCATGCAGCGCCCACTTCACTTTCGCTTCGATACGCGAGCGCAAGTCGAAGTACAATTCTAAACTCTTGTGATTGAGAACCTGTTGGTTTCAGGCGTGTTTATTACAGTTTTGTTGCAGCGCAAAAATGGCGCATGAAAACACCCTGTGAATTTTAGTGATTCCGATTAGAGGCGAGGGACCGTTAACCTTCAAGCAAGGAATTAACCATAAACATGGTCCCACACGTCGGAATGGGATAATTCACAAGTCTCCTCAAGGCATGATGCCGCCCCGCCGTACCGGTTCCGGTCCGGTATCCATTCTTCACCGAATTTACTTGCGGGATGAACGACAGCAGACGCTTTTCGGCGGAGGCTGATCTCATCGATGTGGCGTGCACGTCCGGTGGACCGTGGCTCTCCCTGATGCTCCCCAGGCAAGTTCCGAACGTGCAGCACCGGGGATCAGCGTTGAGGCAGGAAGCATCGTCAGAACAGGCAAAAAAGGGCCAGGCAGGCAGCCTGCTGGAGCGCCTGCGCTTTGCCGGGCTCGACGACGAGAGCTGCAACCGCGTCCGCGATCACAGGCAAAAGCTTTCTCCCCGGATTGATCAGGCGCTTCGCGACCTCTTCCAGCGCCTCCAGACCTATCCCGACGCCGCCCGCCATTTCGACAGCGACCGCCAGATCGACCGCCTTCAGGATCTTCAGTCGTCGCACTGGAACGTGCTGACCGACGCACGCTTTGACGGGCTTTATGCCGAGCGCATCAAGGTGCTCGCAGACACCGCAAGCCGCATGGGCCTCGACCCGCGCTGGCAGATGGCAAGCCATGCCGTCGTGCTCGAACATCTCATCGTCGGACTGATCGAAGACGCCTGGCCGCGATCCTTCCTGCCGATGGGCAAGGCGCGCCGCCGCGAACTTTGCGACCTCGTCGCCGCTCTGGTGCGCACGACCTTCGTCGACAGCGAGATCGGCGTTTCGCTCCGCTTCAACGCCCTCCGCCAACAGCACCAGCGGCAGCTCGCCGAGCAGCGCAGCGCCGACGAGCTGGAGGTCAAGGCGCTCTTCGGCGACTTTGCCGAAGGCGTGAGCCAGGGTGATCTCGGCGCGCGGTTACCGGAAACGGCGGTCGAAGCCTATCAGCCGATCGTGGCGAGCCTGAACGCGGCACTCGAACAGATCCAGCAAAGTCTTCAGGCCTCCGATCAGCGCAGCCAGGCTGCCGGGGTACTGGTCGACCGCATGCGCGACGGCGCGACAGCCTTCACGGACAAGGCGAGCGCTGAAGCCGACGCGCTTTCCGGGCAGCTTGCCGTGCTCTCCGACATGGCCGGACGCATGGCGACCGGTTCGGGCCGGATCAGCGCCACGGAAACGAAGGCCAACGAGACCCGCATTGCCGTCGAGCGCAGCGGCGAGATCGCAGGCCAGGCGATTTCCGCCATGGCCGACATCGAGGCGTCGGCCGAAAAGATCGGCCAGATCATCGGCGTCATCGACGAGATCGCCTTCCAGACCAATCTTTTGGCGCTCAACGCCGGCATCGAAGCGGCGCGCGCCGGCGACAGCGGTCGCGGTTTTGCCGTCGTCGCCCAGGAAGTGCGTGCGCTGGCACAGCGCTCCGGCGAAGCGGCGCGCGAAATCAAGCAGCTCGTTTCCGGCACGAAGGCGCAGGTCGAGACCGGCGTCGAGATTGTCGGCCGCACCCAGGACGCGATCAGCAGCATCGTCGAGCAGGTCACGTCGATCAATTCCGCCGTCTCCGGCATCGCCCGCGAGGCGGAGCAGCAGGTCGGCGACCTCCGCGGCGTCGCGACCGAGATCGGCACGATCTCCAGGGGTGTCGAGGCAAGTGCCGCGCTGGCCGGCGATACCGTCCGTTCGTCGGACGATCTTCATACGGTCATCGTCGAGCTCGGCGAGACCATCCGCCAGTTCCGCCTGGAGCGTCGCCATCCGGCCGCATCGGCGCGCGCCGGCCGCGAGCCCTTCCGTCACACATCCGCCGTCGTTGCCGAAGAGCCGGCCGCACCGTTGTTTGACGACGGGCTGCAGCGGCAGCTTGCCGGTTGGCAGCGCTGATATCAAGGGCAGTAGAGAGTTAGCAGTCGAGGAAGACAGAAATGGCCAGCAAGAAGACCGCCCAGAAGACGCTTAGCCTCGCTCCGGTTTTGGACCTGAATGAGGCAACGGCACTGCACGAGAAGCTGCTCGCGCTCAAGGGCAGCGATATCGTGATCGACGCTTCCGCGGTCGAGCGGGTCGGGACGCTTTGTGTCCAGGTGCTGATGGCCGGCGCCAAGACCTGGGAAGAGGAACATTTGTCTTTCACCTTCAGCAAGGTGTCGGACGCTTTCGAGAAAACGACACAGCTCATCGGGGTCGAGATCGACCACCTGATGGCAAAGGAGATTTGAGAAAATGAAGAAGCGAGTTCTGACGGTCGACGACTCCCGGACGATCCGAAACATGCTGCTGGTCACGCTGAACAATGCCGGTTTCGAAACGATTCAGGCCGAGGACGGCGTCGAGGGTCTTGAGGTCCTGGAAGAAGCCAATCCGGACGTGATCGTCACCGACATCAACATGCCGCGTCTCGACGGCTTCGGCTTCATCGAAGGCGTGCGCAAGAACGATCGCTACCGCGCCATTCCGATCCTGGTACTGACCACCGAAAGCGACGCGGAGAAGAAGAACCGCGCGCGTCAGGCGGGTGCAACCGGCTGGATCGTCAAGCCGTTCGACCCGACCAAACTCATCGATGCAATCGAGCGCGTAACGGCCTGAAGTCCGGGGATAGCCTCCAATGGATATGAACGAAATCAAAGAGATCTTCTTCCAGGAATGCGAGGAACAACTCGCCGAACTGGAATCGGGTCTGCTGAAGCTCAATGATGGCGACCGCGACCCGGAAACGGTCAATGCCGTTTTCCGTGCGGTGCACTCCATCAAGGGTGGCGCCGGCGCCTTCGGGCTGGACGACCTCGTCTCCTTCGCGCACGTGTTCGAGACGACCCTTGATTGCGTTCGTTCCAATAGGCTCGATCCCGGACCGGAAGTTCTGAAGGTGATGCTGAAGTCGGCCGACGTACTCGCCGACCTCACCAACGCTGCGCGCGATGGCGGCAGCGTCGACGAGGCGCGCAGCCGCCAGCTGATCAAGGAACTCGAGGCGCTCGCAAACGGCGAAGTTCCACAGGCGTCGGCAGCGCCGGCCGAACCGGTTGCCAAGCCCGTCGCTGCCGTGGCTCCGCCGCCGGTCAACGACGAAGGCTTCCAGCCGGTCGCCTTCTCCTTCGATGACTTCGACGCGGCTGAAGAGCCGCCGCTGATGGAAATGCCCACATATGAGATCGTCTTCAAGCCGAAGTCCGATCTCTACGCCAAGGGCAACGAGGCAACGCTGCTTCTGCGCGACCTCTCGCGCCTTGGCGAGATGAGCATCCATTGCGACATGGGCGCACTGCCGACGCTCGATCGGCTGAGCCCGGAGAGCGCCTATTTCTTCTGGAAGATCTCGCTCAAGACCGACAAGGGCGAGGACGCGATCCGCACGGTTTTCGAATTCGCCGAGTGGGATTGCGACCTGGAAACTTCGCTGGTCGAAGACGAGGCGACGCAGTCGGGCGAAGAGCTGCCGATGCAGCCCGTTCCCTTCGACCTGTCGATCCTTGACGACGAACCGGCGGTATCGGTCGGTGTCGTCGAGGAAGAAGAACAGCTTGCCTCCCAGCAGCAGGATCGCGACGCCGCGGTTTCAGCCGCCGGCACGGCCAGCAACGTGCTGCAGATGGCGCAGTCCGCCGCCCGCGCACCGGCTGAGAAGGCAGCTCCCGCGGCCAGCGCCGCCGCCCAGAGCGCTGCCGCCCAGCAGGCCGCCGCGTCGGCTGCAACGCCGACCATTCGCGTCGATCTCGATCGCGTCGACCGCCTGATCAACCTTGTCGGCGAACTCGTGATCAACCAGGCGATGCTCTCGCAGAGCGTCGTCGAGAACGACACCAACGGCACGTCCTCGATCAACATGGGCCTCGAAGAGCTGCAGCAGCTCACCCGCGAGATCCAGGATTCGGTGATGGCGATCCGCGCCCAGCCGGTGAAGCCTGTCTTCCAGCGCATGTCGCGTATCGTTCGCGAAATCGCCGACATGACCGGCAAGTCGGTCCGCCTGATCACCGAAGGCGAGAACACCGAAGTCGACAAGACGGTCATCGACAAGCTCGCCGAGCCGCTGACCCACATGATCCGCAACGCGGTCGACCACGGCCTCGAAACGCCGGAGAAGCGCCTTGCCGCCGGCAAGAGCGCCGAAGGCACTGTGCGCCTGACGGCAAAGCACCGTTCCGGCCGCATCGTCATCGAGCTTGCCGACGACGGCGCCGGCATCAACCGCGAGAAGGTGCGCCAGAAGGCGATCGACAACGACCTGATCGCCGCCGACGCCAACCTCTCGGACGAAGAGATCGACAACCTGATCTTCCACGCCGGCTTCTCGACGGCCGACAAGATCTCCGACATCTCCGGCCGCGGCGTCGGCATGGACGTGGTCAAGCGCTCGATCCAGGCGCTCGGCGGTCGCATCAACATCTCCTCGAAGCCGGGCCACGGTTCGGTCTTCACCATGAGCCTGCCGCTGACGCTCGCCGTTCTCGACGGCATGGTGGTCACCGTCGCCAACCAGACACTCGTCGTGCCGCTAACTGCGATCGTCGAAACGCTGCAGCCGGAAGCCGCAGCGATCCATTCCTTCGGCTCCAACCAACGGCTGATCTCGATCCGCAACTCCTTCTGCCCGCTCGTCGACGTCGGCCGGATCCTGAATTTCCGTGCCATCCAGGCGAACCCGGTCGAAGGCGTCGCCCTGCTCGTCGAATCGGAAGGTGGCGGCCAACGCGCCCTGATGGTCGATGCGATCCAGGGGCAGCGCCAGGTGGTGATCAAGAGCCTCGAGGCCAACTACACCCACGTGCCGGGTATCGCCGCCGCGACCATTCTCGGTGACGGCCGCGTGGCGCTCATCCTCGATGTCGACGCGATCGTCGCCGCCTCGCGCGGGCATTCGCTGAAACCTGAAATGTCACTGGCTGCAGTCGGATAATGACAATGACCTATGCCGCAAAAAATCTGACCACGGACGGACGGGAGCTGATCGCTTTCCGCGTCGGCGATCAGGAATTCTGCGTAAACATCATGCAGGTGCGCGAGATCCGTGGCTGGACGCCTGCGACATCCATGCCGCATGCGCCATCTTATGTGCTCGGTGTCATCAACCTTCGCGGTGCGGTGTTGCCGATCGTCGATCTCTCGGCCCGGCTCGGCATGACACCGGCCGACCCGACCGTGCGTCACGTCATCATCGTCGCGCAGGTCAAGAGCCAGGTCGTCGGCCTTCTGGTCGACGCCGTCTCCGACATCCTGACGATTACAGACGACAAGATCCAGCCGACGCCGGATGTCATCTCGTCGGAGTTCGAAAAGAGCTTCGCGCGCGGTGTGCTTGCGATCGAAGGCCGGATGATCTGTCTCATTGAACTCGAAGCGATCTTCCCGCAGGAAGAAAGGGAAGCCGCATGAGAAGTCAGCCCATCGCTGAACAGAAACTGTCGCCGGACGAGTGCCTGGCGAGCGGCGAGTATCCGTTGACCCGCCGCGATCTTACCGAGATCGCTGCGATGATCTATGCGGATGCCGGCATCTATCTCAACGAGACCAAGGCGTCGCTTGTTTATTCGCGGCTGTCGAAGCATATCCGTAATCTCGGGCTCAAGGGCTTCCGCGAATATTGCCAGCTGGTCGCTTCGCCCGCCGGTGCGGCCGCGCGGCGCGACATGCTTTCGCATCTGACCACCAACTTCACGCGGTTCTTCCGCGAGAACCATCACTTCGAGCACCTGAAGACCGACGTGCTGCCGGAGCTGATCGCGCGCGCTAAGGCCGGCGGCCGGGTGCGCATCTGGTCGGCCGCCTGCTCGGACGGCCAGGAGCCCTATTCGATCGCACTGACTGTCCTGTCGCTGCTGCCGAATGCGGCCGACTACGACTTCCGGATCCTGGCAACCGACATCGACCCGAAGATCCTGGCGCTCGCCCGCGCCGGTGCCTACGACGCAACTGCGCTCGAAACCGTCAATCCGGCCATGCGGAAGCAATATTTCTCCGAGGTCAACAGCGGCGGCCGCTTCAAGTGGCAGGTCGACGATCGGGTCAAGCGGCTGATCACCTTCAACGAACTGAACCTGATGGCGCAATGGCCGTTCAAGGGGCCGTTCGACGTTATCTTCTGCCGCAACGTCGTCATCTATTTCGACGAGCCGACGCAGATGAAGATCTGGTCGCGCTTCGCCGGCATGCTGAACACCGATGGTCACCTTTATATCGGCCATTCCGAACGGGTGTCCGGTGACGCGAAGGCGCACTTCGACAACATCGGCATCACCACCTACCGCCACACCGGCAAATTTCATGGAGGACGGGCATGACCACTCCCGCTCGCGTTCTCGTCGTTGACGACTCCGCCACGATGCGTGGCCTGATTACAGCCGTGCTCAACGCGGATCCAGACGTGACCGTCGTCGGCCAGGCGGCCGACGCCATGGAAGCGCGCCAGGCGATCAAGCAACTCGATCCCGATGTCGTCACCCTCGACATCGAAATGCCGAACATGAACGGCCTCGAATTCCTCGACAAGATCATGCGGTTGCGGCCGATGCCGGTCATCATGGTCTCGACGCTTACCCACAAGGGCGCTGAAGCCACGATCGCAGCACTCGAGATCGGCGCCTTCGATTGTGTCGGCAAGCCGCATCCGGGCGATCCCCATCCCTTTGCCGGCCTCGTCGACAAGGTAAAGGCGGCCGCCCGCTCGCAGCGCAAGTTCATCATCACCGGCAATAAGGTCGCGGCGCCGGCTCCGGCCAATGCGAATACGGCGTCCGAGTACCGGGCCGGCCGCAAGATCATCGCCATCGGCGCCTCGACAGGCGGCGTTGAAGCCCTGATCACGGTGCTCCAGAAGTTCCCGGCCAATTGCCCGCCGACGGTCATCACGCAGCACATGCCGCACACCTTCACCAAGAGCTTCGCGGAGCGGCTGAACCGTCTCTGCGCGCCGGCGGTGCAGGAAGCGACGGACGGCGCGCGGCTCGAAATCGGCAAGGTCTACCTGGCGCCCGGTGGCGAGCGCCATCTGCAGGTCGCCAACCCGACGGCACCCTGCTGCCGCCTGGTGGACCGCGACCCGGTCAACGGGCATCGGCCTTCGGTCGACGTGCTGTTCGATTCGGTCGCCGAGCTTGCCGGACGCAATGCGATCGGTGTCATTCTGACCGGCATGGGGCGCGACGGCGCCTCCGGTCTCCTGAAAATGCGGCATGCCGGAGCAAAGACCTTCGGCCAGAACGAAAAGACATGTGTCGTCTACGGCATGCCGAGAGTCGCCTATGAATTGGGCGCCGTTGAAACCCAGCTCCCCCTCGGATCCATCGGGGAGGAGGTCCTGAAAGCAGCGGCGCTCCGCAAGGAAGGAAGCGAATAATGTCCATCGCCGAAAAAATCAAAGTTCTGATCGTCGACGATCAGGTGACGAGCCGCCTGCTCCTGGGTGACGCCCTGCAGCAGCTCGGCTTCAAGCAGATCACCGCCGCCGGTGACGGGGAGCAGGGCATGAAGATCATGGCTCAGAACCCGCACCACCTGGTGATCTCCGACTTCAACATGCCGAAGATGGACGGGCTCGGCCTGCTGCAGGCGGTCCGCTCCAACCCGGCGACCAAGAAGGCGGCCTTCATCATCCTGACGGCCCAGGGCGACCGTGCCCTGGTTCAGAAGGCAGCGGCCCTCGGTGCCAACAACGTTCTGGCCAAGCCCTTCACCATCGAAAAGATGAAGGCTGCGATCGAAGCCGTATTCGGGGCGCTCAAATGAACATGGAAGCCGCCGGCAAGCGCGTGCATGTCATCCAGGGTGAGTACAAGGTCTTCAACGATCCGAACATCGTGCTGTCGACCATTCTCGGTTCCTGTGTGGCAGCCTGCATGCGCGATCCCGTGGCCGGCGTCGGCGGCATGAATCACTTCCTGCTGCCAGGTTCCGCGACGTCGCCCATGTCCGGCGGCGACGCGACCCGCTACGGGGTCCACCTCATGGAATTGCTCATCAACGGTCTCCTGAAACAGGGCGCCCGGCGAGATCGTCTCGAAGCCAAGATCTTCGGCGGCGCCAAGACGATCGCGCGGTTTTCCAATGTCGGCGAACAGAACGCCGCCTTCGCGCGCCAGTTCCTGCTCGACGAGGGCATACGCATCGTCGGCGAGAGCACGGGCGGCGAGCACGGCCGCAAGCTCGAATACTGGCCGTCGTCTGGCCGCGCCCGGCAATACGCCCTGACCGGCGTCGAGACGCAGCGCACGGTGCAACTGGAGGAACGCCCGATCGTCGCGCCGAAGCCGGCCGAAAGCTCCATCGAATTCTTCTGATGCTGCGAGGCAGACGCCTCGCAGGCCTGAAATACGACTTCTACCGCAGCCCCGAGCCACGTGAGACATACACATGCAGACCGACTACCTGGGCCACATGCCGCACGTGGAAGAAGCGCTCCCCGAAGTGCTGATGCGCATCGTCACCGAATTGCATGACGTCGCCTATCTGATCGAGCGGATCGAGCCGCAACTGGCCGGTGACCACGGCGCCGATGCGCTTGCCAATCCCGACAAGATGATGGTGCTGCAGGGCATCGACCTTGCCGTGCAGAAGACCCGCGGGCTGGCCGAGTTCATCGACACGATTACCGCATCGATCCCGGACGCCTGGATGGTCGACGTCACCACGGCCGTCAATCTGGTAAAGCTTGCCGATATGAAAAAGGCACTTGGCAACGGCATGTTGCGCCACGGCCACTCCCAACCGCTGACGAAGGCGGCCGGTGATTTCGAAGCGTTCTGACGCTCCCAGAGAGCCTCGCAGGACGCGGGTTCAAGAAACATCCTATTAAAATCAATGGCTTGCTGTACAGAATTCTGACGCGGCCGCGACTTTGCGCGCAGGTTTGGCTGCGTCCGACGGTCCTTTTCGCCCCAGTGGATAAGTTTTGCGGCGGCGCCTCCGCCGCTTCGGTCGGGCGCATCAAGCCAAGTTCGCGCAAGTTTCGTTTCCTACGGTCCGGATCGGGACTGGTGGATTCGCGCGCATTGGAAGTCGATACTCGGCATGTCGATACCCAGAAAACCCGAATGTTGGAACTGCGCAGGGCGCTCGGCCGATGATCGGCCCGTTGACCTTGCGATACTGGGTGCGGAAACAGAATGAGTCTGTTGGATCAACTCTCGACGTTCACGAAGAACCTGAGCAGTCTCGGGCAAGGCAAGCTTATCGCGTTGGCGGCGGCTGGCATTGTCGCGGTCGGCATGGTGCTCGGGGCCGGAATTTACGTCAACAGACCCTCGTTCGAGACGCTCTATGTCGGGCTCGAACGCAGTGATGTCACCCAGATCAGCATCGCGCTGGCCGAGGCCAACATCGACTTCAATGTCGGGGCTGACGGCGCTAGTCTGCAGGTTCCCGTTGGCATGACCAGCAAGGCGCGCCTGCTGCTCGCCGAGCGTGGCCTGCCGAGCAGCGCCAATGCCGGTTATGAACTCTTCGACAATGTCGGCTCGCTCGGCCTCACCTCCTTCATGCAGGAAGTGACCCGCGTGCGTGCCCTCGAAGGCGAAATCGGCCGCACCATCCAGCAGATTTCCGGTATCGCCGCCGCCCGCGTCCACATCGTGATGCCGGAGCGCGGCAGCTTCCGCAAGGCAGACCAGAACCCCACCGCCTCGGTCATGATTCGCGCCAGCGCCACGGTCGGCCGCAGCGCCGCCGCTTCGATCCGTCATCTCGTCGCCTCGTCCGTGCCGGGGCTCGACGTCGATGACGTGACCGTGCTCGATTCGACCGGGCAGCTTCTCGCATCGGGCGACGATCCGGCCAACAGCGCCCTCAACCAGTCGCTCGGCGTCGTCCAGAACGTCCAGACCGAGCTTGAGAAGAAGATCGACAACGCGCTCGCTCCGTTCCTCGGCATGGACAACTTCCGTTCGAGCGTCACGGCACGTCTGAACACCGACACGCAGCAGATCCAGGAAACGGTGTTCGATCCGGAATCGCGGGTCGAACGCTCTACCCGCGTGACCAAGGAAGAGCAGAAGTCCAGCCAGCAGCAACCGGACAATGCAGCGACGGTGCAGCAGAACATTCCTCAGGCCGCCCCGAAGGGCGGTGCCGGCCCGCAGTCGAGCGACCAGGCCGAGAAGAAGGAAGAGCAGACCAACTACGAGATCAACAGCAAGACGATCGCCACCGTCAAGAACAGCTATACGGTCGAGCGGCTCTCCGTTGCCGTCGTCGTCAACCGCGGCCGCCTGGCAGCGATGGTCGGCGAACCGGCCGATCAGGCCAAGATCGACGCCTATCTCGCTGACATGCAGAAGATCGTCGCTTCGGCTGCCGGACTCGATACCAACCGCGGCGACGTCGTGACCCTGACCGCCATGGACTTCGTCGAGACGCAGCTGCTCGACCAGGCGGTTGCCGGTCCGGGTGTGATGGAGACGCTCACTCGCAATCTCGGCGGTATCATCAACGCGCTCGCCTTCATCGTCGTCGCCTTCCTGGTGGTCTGGATGGGCATGCGGCCGCTGGCACGCCAGCTCGGTCTCGGTGCCGGTCAGATCCAGGGCGAAGCAGCCGGCCTCGAACTGCCCGACTTCTCTCCGGCCAATGCCGGTGCCGGTGGCGCGCTCATGGACGGCTTCGGCTCGGACTTCGGCTTCGACAGCACCGACGACCTGCTCAGCATGGGCGACGACAGCGGCGGCTTCAACCGCCGCGTCAAGGAAGGGCCGGAGCGGCGCCTGGCCCGCATGGTCGAGATCAGCGAAGAGCGCGCGGCGAAGATCCTGCGCAAGTGGGCACTCGACAAGGCGGCCTGACACTCAGAAAACAGCTTTGGAATTTCTTGCAAATCCCGCCCTCGTGGCGGGATTTTTCTTGTCCCCGCTGCCTGTGATCGCGCTTGCGGTGGATTTCGATGTTCGGAGCAAATATTGCGGGAGTCCGGCCGCCGGTTTTCATCTGGCTTCAAAATTGCTTCAAGTTTCGAAGGGAGCTCGCGTGAGTCCCGGTGGAATCCCGGATGGTAATATTTTAACGATATCTTAATTTATAGATTCCGCGCGCCCGCATGACGTGCATTGTGCTGTGTCATCTACTATGACGGATTCGAGCAATACAGAGTTCAATCGAAATATATCTTTGTTATGGTCGAAATTAATTCTATGTCCTTCACAATTTATATATCGGTAAAATGAGCGTTGTCTGAAAATAGGCTGGTGCATTTGAGCAACAGCTATGAAAACAAAGTATAATATCGCGCGAATTCGAAATTCTCTGTACGCGAAGAACCGTCCTTTTTTGGGATGAAATTCCGGTATTTTCCACTTGCAACGCTGCATTGGATCCCGCCTGAGGCGCGGAAATTGCGGATTTTCAGGAGAAAAATCTCTGTTTTTCAATGTGTTGCGATGCCGCGCCGGTTCTGGCAGTGGCGCAGGGGCGTTGGCAGGGGTGACTGATCGCGAATCGCGACATGCCAGCGGCACGAAGTAAATAGCCAGAAGACGGCGATGTTTTTTTTCTCGCGTCGATGTACATTTTTAGCAGTTGATTCGTGTCCTGATCTGCGACTGGTGGTGATATTCGGCTTCGGCCGGCTGTTGGCGGCGGCAGCGCAAATGCAGTTCCGGGATGTGGATCCGGCACAGGGGCTGAACTCATGGACATTTCGCAAGCAGACATTGCTGTCTGGCCTTTGCCGACGGCACCGACACGCGCACGCGGCGGCGGGTTTTCGCGCGAGCAGCTTTTGCGACGACTGGGCGAAGTCGCCGGGCGCGGTGCTCTCGGAAGCGGCCTTTCGGCGCTGACGGAATATGTCGGCGCAAGCCATTATCTGTTGGCGCGCTATGATCTGTCACAGGACAGCGGTCTCGACCATGTGGTCTGCTCGGACTGGCCTTTCGACGTCGTCCGGCGGCTTTCCGGCGTGATCACCGCGCTTCATGCCAAGACCACCGAACTGGAAAAGTGCCTCGCGGTGTTGCAGCCGTGTTTTCATGCGCTGCCAGACAATACCGAGCTTCCGCGCGGCATCAGCCGCGAATATTGCGCGATCACCTTCAATGTCGGGCGCCTGCGTTTCTCCCTGATGCTCCTGGTCCCGGAAGACGTGATCCTGTCGCAGGAGAGCCTGCGTGACGTGACGTTGCTGGCGGGCTATCTTGCAAGCTTCACCACGCGCGCCGAAGTCCGCCATGACCGCGATTTCGAGCTTACGGAGCGCGAACTCGAGTGCCTGTTCTGGATTGCCGAAGGCAAGACGAGCGAAGAGATCGCGGTGATCCTCGGCATTTCGCGCAACACCATCAACAACTACATCACCAGCGTCATGCGCAAGACTGCGACCAGGACGCGGTCGGAAGCGATTGCCTACGCGGTGCGCAACAATCTTGTGTAAGGGACGGGCGCGATGACGCATTTTCTTGGCGGCGGGCGGATCGAGGACGAGCAGAAGCTCGCGAGGAACGGCAACCGCGCCGCGCGAGCGGCCACCTTGGTCACGCGCCTGCAAGCCATGCAGCGTCAGATCAACGCCAAGCACTTTGCAGTCCTGCGGCTCAACGGCAAGGGAACCGGCAGCGCCCGAAAGCTCACTTGCGTCCTCGACAACTGGGGCGTCGCTGCCGAAGCGAACGCCCATGATCTCGTCAATGCCTATGGCGAAGAACTCGTCGCTCATCTCGACCAGTCGCTGCTGCCGGTCCTTTGGGACGGCGCCGGCGAGCACCAGGCGGCAGAGCTTTCCGAGCTGGCGCCTTTCGCGCATCGCCTGAAGGGCCGCAAGCTTCCCTATTCCGGCATCGCCTTTCCCGTCAGGCTCGGCGCCCAGGGCAACGGCTATGTCGTCTTCGCAGGCAGTTATGTGGATGCCTCCACCGAGCAGGTGGTCGATCTGCACGGCCGCAGCTGCATGATCATGACCGATCTGCTGGCGGCCGACGAGAAGCGTGTCGCACCGGCGGAAACCTTGAGCGACCGCGAGATCGCCTGCCTGCAGATGGCGGGCGACGGTCACATCAGCGAAGAGATCGCCGAGCGCATGGGACTTTCGGTCCACACGGTCAACGCCTATCTGGGCGCGGCGACGACGAAGCTCGATTCGGTCAACCGCATCCAGGCGATCGCCAAGGCAATCCGCCTCGGCTACATCAGCTGACTCTGAACTAGACGGATCGCTCCGGCCTTTTGAGCAGCGGCGCCGACGGAATTTAACCTGCCAGCGTCAATCGCACGTCCGCACGAGACCCGTCCGAGCGGTGCTTTCAGCTCGCCAGCGGCAACTCATAGGACTTGATGAATTTCGCCTCTGCCAGGCTCCGAGCCAGGAAGGCCGTGTTCTCGTCCGGGTCGGACGAGGGGTTCTGGAAATTGATGTGGCTGATCTCGATCCCGGCCGTCTCGTTGCCGAGCGACAGGCGGACATAGATGGTCACGCCGCGGGGTTTCAGTTCGAGGTCGAGCACGATTTCCGGCTCGCTGTCCCAATCCAGATTGTAGTTGCCGCCGAGGCCGAAATTGACCGTGCCGGGCAGAAAATAGAGCTCCGCTGCCGATTCGACGAGGTCAGCGAGGCTGGCATAGGACTCGAACCGCAATAGCGCGATGAAATCGGCGGCGTCGATGAGACGCAGTTCGGTCGCCACGGGGCGAATTGCTTCAGCTACGATCTGTTCCCGCTTCTCGGAGAATTCGCACTTTTTCATCGGAGTTATGTCATCCGTTTTGGTTGCGACGCATGCACCCGGTGAATGAGTTCGGCAACAGCCTTGTAAAACACCGGTGGAATCACACTATCGACCGAGACTTGTGCAAACATGGAGCGTGCAAGCGGCGGATCTTCGAAGACCGGAACACCGTTTTTCTCTGCAATTTCACGGATTTTGAGGGCAACCAGGTCCTGGCCCATTGCGACGACCACGGGGGCGTCGCTCTCCTCGCGGACATAACGCAAGGCGACGGCATAGTGGGTCGGGTTGGCGATGACGAGCGTGGCGCGCGGCACAGACGAGATCATGCGCTTGCGCGCCCGGTCGCGCTGCATCGAGCGCAGGCGCGATTTGACGATCGGGTCGCCCTGCGCCTGTTTCATTTCCTCCTTCACTTCCTGCTTGGTCATCATCAGTTCGGTGTACCAATGGTGCCGCGACCAGAAGAGGTCGGCGATCGCCAGCACAGCGGTCGACAGCAGAATGACGATCATGATCTCGTTGAGGTCGCTCGCCATCGTCGAGAACATCGTGACCGGATCGGAAAACATCAGGTCGAGCGTGGCGAAATAGTCGTTCCAGAGCACCAGAACGACGACGACTGACACGATGATGATCTTGAACAGCGACTTGCCGAATTCGACCAGGCCCTGGATGCCGAAGATCCGCTTGAGCCCCGCCATCGGCGAAACCCGATTGAGCTTTGGCTGGATGCGGTCGAGAACCGGCACGGGCAGGTTCTGGAAGATGGAGGCGCCGACGCCGAAGACGATGAGCAGGACGAAAGCCGGGACAACCAGGGCTGTCGATTTCCAGATAAGATGGGTGATCAGTGCCACGACGTCGGTGGCGTTTTCCAGCCGCCAGGCCTCCGGTTGCTCGAAGATATCCTTGAGCGCCTCGGTGAGGGTGGCGACGCCGTCGGTCAGGAAGAAGACGAAGAAAATGTAGATCGCGAGCGTCGATGCGAACATCGTGGCTTCACGAGAAAAGGGCACGTTACCCTTTTCGGCGGCGTCGGAGATCTTCTTCTCTGACGGGGCTTCTGTTTTGCTGTCTTTATCCTGATCGTCCGACATGAGACAGGACGGCTCCCGGTTCCTCTACAGCGACGCGCGTCCGGCGGACATACGCCCTGCATTGTGCCTCCTGTAGTGGACCGAGCGCGGGAACCAGGCAAGAGTTGAGCCCCGGCATTCGCCGGGGCTCAACAGAAATTACCCTTTGGGGAGCGGTAGCCCGGCCGCTTTGTGCGGCTCGTCAGACGGAGGCAGGCCTCAGGCCGCCTGCACGTCCTTTTCCTTGAGCTCGAGCTGTCCGTTCGCAGCCAACCTGATGGCTTCCTGCGTGATCGAGCGGCGTGCGATGGCGATATCGCGCGGGTTGATGCCGGCATCGCCCATGGCGAGATCGGACTCGATCATGCGGCGCTGGCGCGCGCCGATCGAGGCGAGTACCGATTCGCGCAGTTCCGACGTCGAGCCGCGCAGCGCCATCGTGATGATGTCGGTCGACACGTCGTTGAAGAGCTGAACGCGGCTGCGCTGCGGCATGTAGAGCACGTCATCGAAGAGGAAGATCTTCGGGCGTACCTTGTTGGCGGAGGCGGTGCTGAGGGATTCGAGCGAGGCGAGCAGCGTATCGACCTGCGGCTTGTCGAGTTCGTTCATCACCTCGGCGATCTTGGCCGGGCCCGCCGAATTGCGTTCCGCTTCCATCTCGCCGATCATTTCCATGACGCGGTTTTCGATGATCGCAGCGGCCTTCGGGTTGACGTCCTTCATGTTGACGGCGCGCTTCAGGATGTCCGGGCGCTGTTCTTCCGACAGCTGCAGCAGCACCTTGGCGCCGAAGCTGGAAGGCATCATCGACAGCACGTAAGCGATCGTCTGCGCATGTTCCTTGGCAAGCTGGACGGAAACGGCAACCGGGTCGCACTCCTGCAGGCGATCCCAGATGTTGGCTTCGTAGGACTGGAAGGTGGCGCGTCGGCCGAGCAGGCCATCGACTTCGTCCGGCGTCAGGCCTTCTTCGAGAATGCTCTCGATCGCCTTGGCGTTGTCCATGAGGCCGGCACCCTCGGTGAAGAGGTCTTCGAACTCGTTGACGAGCGCTTCGAGCTCATGCGGCGGAATGGCGCGCAGCGACTGCGCCGAGGCGATGATCGACTGCAGCTCGCTCTGGGTGAAGAACTTCAACAGCTTGCTGGCGACGCCCTTGCCCATGGCAAGCAGAACGGCCGCTGCCTTGTCCGTCTGGCTGAGCGGCCTTGATAGCGCCTGAGCCTCGAAACTTTCGAAATCCATCATGGATTCATCCTTCGCCCAATCATTGGGCCCTACGACTTCTTATTGCCCTTGATCTCGATGAGTTTGACGCCGAAGCGGGTATCGTCGCCTTCGAGAACGGTAATTTCGCCACGGCCGATCACGCGACCGTTGACCATGATCTCCACCGGCTCGCCGATGCGGCGATCCAGCGCGATCGTTGCGCCTTCGCTGAGGTTCATGAGGCCCGAAACCTGCATCCGGCTCGAGCCGAGCACGATCTGGACGTCGATCGGAATGTCCATGATCAGGTCGAGATTGGCGTTCATGCCGCTGCCGGGCGGTGTATCGACGGCCACATCAGCGCTGTCGAAGGACGTCGCGGCAAAATCCGTGCCGCCGAAGTCGCTCGTCGCGGCCGCGCCGCCGAGGTCGGCGCCGAAGTCGCTGGAGCCGAAATCGCCGCCGAATGCGTCGAGGCCGCCAGCGGCCGGTGCGCCAAAATCACTGCCGAAATCGGTCGTGCCAAGCGTTTCGGCGCCGAATTCGGAGCCGAAAGCATCAGGCGTGTCGGAATCCTGCTTCAGGACACCGCGCAGGTCATTGATCGCCTGGTCGAGTTCCATGTCTCCGACAGCGACTTCGGCCTGTTCGTTGATGGGTGCTTTTTTGGGTGCCATGTGAGAACTATTCCAGTTGAAGCTTGCCTCAGGCATGCTGCGAGCGCGCGGCAGGCCGATTTAACTCATGATGTGGCGAAGGATGTCCTGTTCGGATCCGTGCGTATCCTTGACCCGAACCGTGTATTTCGATCCGGCGCGCCCGAATTCGCAGACATAGAGGTCGCGGCCATTGGCGTTGACGTCGACGCGAACGTCCTGGGCGTCGAGGAAGGGAATGACGTCGCCCGGTTGCAGGCGGCTGATCGTGTCGAGCGTCAGGCTTTCGAGCCGGATGCGCGCCTCGATCGTCACCGCCGAACGGCGAACCTGTTCTTCCAGCTGCTCCGTCCACTCGGCCTTCGCCTTGCGCTGCTGTCCGCTTCCCTTGGGGAAGACGATCGTTGTCTTCAGAAGCACGCTTTGCGGAACGATGATCGAGAAGGTGGAAAGCACGGGGCCGAAGCCGATCGTCATGTCGATGGCGCCGGCGTGAACGTCCTCGATCATCGGATCGGGCTTGGCGCGCGCCACGCTGTTGAGCGGGCGTTCGACGATCGGCTCGAAACCGCCGGGGGCATTGACGGCGGTCCTGAGCACGTCGGCGATCTTCTCGAACAGCGGCACGGCCACGTCGATCTCGATCTGGGAGAGCGCGCGCGGCTGCGGCTCTTCGATGCCGGCGGGCTCGGCGCCGAGCAGCGCCTCCACCAGAGCGATGATGATCGGGCTGTCGCAGCCGATCTGAAAGTCCGTGCACCAGTTACGCAGCGAAACTTCGCTGATGAGCACGCCGGTGCCCATCGACGCGATCAATTCGCGGCGCATGCCTGTCCGATGGCCGGCATAGCCGATGGTGATGTCGAGACCCGTCTCCGCTCGGCAGATATCCGGCAGGAATTCGCCGAAGACCTGGCCGAGTTCGAGGGCCAATCGGCCGATCACCCGGTCGTCGCCGAGCGCGCCGGTCATGCGCGCCAGAAGTTTACGGTCGAATGCGTGAACGTTGGAGGTCATCAGATCAAGCCGCCTTGCTTTCGCCGCCGCCACCGGGGTTCATCATTTCCTGCTCGACTGCGTCGATCGACGGACGCTCGTAGGCCGAGATGGTCTTGCGGCCATATTCGAGAGCAACCTGCGGAACCGAACCGTTCATGTAGGCAAGCAGCGTCTGCTTGACGATGATGTAGAGGCGGTTCTGCTTTTCGCGCACCGATTTGACGTTGGCGACCAGCGGCGCGACGATCGAATAGGAGAGAAACACGCCGAGCAGGGTGCCGACGAGGGCAGCCGCGATCTTGGCGCCCAGAACTTCCGGCGCCTCGCTGATAGCACCCATCGCCTTGATGACGCCGAGAACGGCTGCGACGATACCGATCGCCGGGAAGGCGTCGCCCATCGTGTTCAGCGCGTGATAGCACTTCATCTTGTCGTGGGTGATGGTCTGGATTTCCTCGTCCATCAGCGCTTCGATCTCGTGCGAACGGGCGTTGCCGATGATGATCAGGCGCACGTAATCGCAGATGAAAGCGGTCAGTTCCTTGTTCTTCAGAACCGTCGGGGCCGACTGGAAGATCGAAGATTCCTCGGGGTTGTCGATGTGGCTTTCGATCTCGTTGCGCGACTTGGTGCGCAGGTCGCGCATCAGCGAATAGAGAACGCCGAGCGTGTCGAGATATTCGCGCTCTTTCGGCACTTTGTGGCGAAAGGCTTCGCCGAGCGCCTTGCCGGTATCCTTCACCACCTTCATGGAGTTGGCCATGATGAAACCGCCGACGCCGGCGCCACCGATGATCAACAGTTCGAAGGGCTGGTTGAGGACTTCCATGTGGCCGCCCATCGCCAGATAGCCGCCGAGGATACAGCCGAACGTCACAAGAAGCCCGATGATGATATTCATTTTCGATACCTGCCGCGATCTTATTTTCCGCTAACGGGATACGGTTTCATCCTTGCGTGAGGCTGGCCGGTCCTGGCGACAAGGCCACCTGGCGGAACAGGTTCGCGCAAGGCTGTCCGGTCAGGATTTGTCAGGGCAGGCTCAGGGGCTGCCTGTCTCATTCCGGCAGGGGCGGAGCGATCGTGACCACGACCTATACGAGCTACAAGCTGATTACGGCCGACTTGACGAAGTCGCTGGCCCGCGTTGCCGAGCAGCCGGATGTGGCGCGCGAGACCGCGTACTATCTGTCGAAGATCGGCGACGTCAAAACGATCGACGACTTCTTTGCCGATACCCGCCTCTACAATTACGCGATGAAGGCGCATGGCCTGGAAGACATGGCCTATGCCAAGGCCTTCATGCGCAAGGTGCTGACCGAAGGCGTCGACAACGAAGATGCCTTTGCCAACAAGCTGACCGACAACCGCTACAAGCAGCTCGTCGAATCGCTGAATTTTGCCGCCCACGGCGCGGCCGCCACATCCTTCGACCGTGCGCAGAAGGGCGTCGCAGAAAAATACACGCGCCAGACCCTGGAACAGGACGCAGGCGAAGAGAATGCCGGCGTCAGGCTTGCCCTTTATTTTTCGCGCATGGCGCCGACGATCGGCAGCGGCTACGCCATCATCGCCGATGAGGCGATTGCCCAGGTGGCGCGCACGGCGCTGCAGCTGCCCGACGAATTCGCAGCGACCAATGTCGATCGCCAGGCCGAGACCTATGAACAGGCGCTCGATTTCAAGGACTTCCAGGACCCGACCAAGGTAGCCGAGTTTCTCGACCGGTTCACCGCGCTCTGGGAAACCAAAAATTCAACGGACGGTTATGATCCGCTCGCGGTCTTCGGCTCATCGAGCGGCTACGGCATTTCTTCCGATCTTCTCCTGTCCATCAACAGCCTGAAACTCGGGGGAAACTGAGCGTGCAAACCGGTCTTTACGTCGCGATTTCGTCGCAGATGGCGCTTGAAAAGCGCCTCAATACGCTTGCCGACAACATCGCGAACGCCAACACCGTCGGCTTCCGCGGCACCGAGGTGAAGTTCAACGAGATGCTCGGCGACACGAAGCCGACCAAGGTTGCCTACGTCAACAAGGGCGAGGAGTTCCTGAACACCAGCAACGGTTCGCTGACGCGCACCGGCTCGGCGCTCGACTTCGCCGTCAAGGGCGATGCCTGGTTCCAGATCGAGACGCCCGCCGGCCCGGCGCTGACGCGCGACGGGCGGTTCACGCTGACGGATACCGGCGAACTCGTCACCATTCGCGGCTATCCGGTGCTCGACGCCGGCGGCGCGCCGATCCAGCTCAACGGCAACGGCGGCGACATCACCGTCGGCGCCGATGGTGCGCTTCACCAGAACGGTGTCGCGGTCGCCTCGCTCGGCCTTTACGAGGCCGATTTCAGCAAGGGTTTCATCCGTCTCGACAACAGCGCCGTTCAGCCGGCGGCACAGGTCGAGCCGGTCGTCGACCGTTTCGATGTCGGCGTCATGCAGGGCTTCCTCGAGGAGTCCAACGTCAATGCCATTCAGGAAATGTCGCAGCTGATCATGGTCACCCGCGCCTTCGACAACATCACCGCCCTGCTGCGCGACAGCGAAGGATCGCTCGAAGAAGCGGTCAAGACGCTTGGCGGCAGCCGCTAATCTGTGACGGACATCGGCATGCAAAGCGAAGGCCAGAAAACGAGCACAGGATCGACATCTCTGGCGGCACTTGCCGGCCTGGTCGAACGCTATGCCAAACCCGAATTCTCGATCGCGCCCGGCGGTCACGTCCAGACGATCTCGCCTGGCCACTATACGGTGACTGGCCTGTCGCGGCATGTCCGGCTCGGCGATTTCGTCGCCCACAAGAGCGTCACCGGAGCCCATCTCGGCGAGGTCGTTCGGGTCGAGCCGGAGCGGGTGGTCGTCTGCCCGATCGAGCCCGGCGATCCGATCGGCATCCACGACACGGTCATCCGCAAGGGCGCCTTCCGTGTCGCGCCGACCGACCAATGGTGCGGCCGCGCGATCAATGCGCTCGGCGAGCCGATCGATGGTCTCGGACCTCTCCAGCAGGGCGACCTGCGCCGCTCGATCACCAATACCGCGCCGCCGTCGATGACGCGCAAGCGAGTCGAAAAGGGCTTCCTGACCGGCGTGCGCGCGATCGACATTTTTTCGCCGCTCTGCCTTGGCCAGCGTCTCGGCATCTTTGCCGGTTCGGGCGTCGGTAAGTCGACGCTGCTCTCCATGCTGGCGCGCGCCGATGCCTTCGACAAGGTGGTGATCGCGCTGGTCGGCGAACGTGGCCGTGAAGTGCGCGAATTCATCGAGGATACGCTGGGCGATAATCTGGCGAAGTCCGTCGCGGTCGTCGCGACCAGCGACGAAAGCCCGATGCTGCGCAAGATGGCGCCGCTGACCGCCGTCACCATCGCCGAGCATTATCGTGACAACGGCGACAATGTTCTTCTGATCGTCGACAGCGTCACCCGCTTCGCCCACGCGATTCGCGAGGTCGCAACCGCGTCCGGCGAGCCGCCGATCGCGCGCGGCTATCCGGCCTCGGTCTTCACCGAACTGCCGCGCCTTCTGGAGCGCGCCGGCCCCGGCACCGAAGGCGCCGGCACGATCACGGCGATCATCTCCATCCTCGTCGACGGCGACAACCACAACGATCCCGTCGCCGACTCGACGCGCGGTATCCTCGATGGGCACATCGTGCTCGAGCGCAGTCTTGCGGAGGAGGGGCGGTATCCGCCGATCAATCCGCTCGCCTCTATCTCGCGCCTGGCGCGCAAGGCCTGGACCCCCGACCAGGAGAAGCTGGTCTCGCGCCTGAAGGCGCTGATCCACCGCTTCGAAGAGACCCGCGACCTTCGCCTGATCGGCGGCTATCGCCCGGGTGGCGATCCGGATCTCGACATGGCGATCAAGCAGGTGCCGGTCATCTACGAGGTACTGACGCAGACCGCCGGTGAGCGCCCGGCACAGGATGCCTTTTCCGATCTCGCCAACGCGCTGAAGGCGGCGGCGATGGGCAATCAGCCGGGTGCGAGAGCGAGGTGATGACCATGACCGATTATGATGCGGACGAGATGGTGCATCAGCGCAAGCGCAGCCGCATGCCGATGACCGACAAGTTCCTGGCCGCGACCGGCGTGGCGCTTGCCGCTTTCGCGACCTTCTTTCCCTGGTATGCCTTCTTCCACCAGGACAAGTTCACCATGCCGCCTTTGTGGCAGGGCTCGACCCGTGATCTGCCGGAACGCGCCGCGCGCAACGTCGTCTCGGTTTCTCCGCTCGCCATGCCCGACGCGGACGGCGACACCGTGGCCGCCATCGACCAGTTGACGACGGCGACCGTGCCGGGCATCGGCGCTGGTCCGGGACCGGAAGGTACGGCTGCCGAAGAGGGGCTGTCGCAGCCCTTTCCCGGCAAGTCCGGCTTCAAGCTGATGCATGTCGCCAACGGCCGGGCGCTGATCGAGGATGCGAGCGGCATGTATATCGTGCGCATCGGCTCGGTTCTGCCCGACAACACGCGTCTTGCCACGCTCGAGCAGCGGGATGGCCATTGGGTCATGATCACCTCGTCCGGCGAAATGTACCAGGCCAACTGACGTAGACCCGCATTCCTTGCCCGTGACCGCCGCGCCATCTCTGACGGATGACGCGGCTTTCCGTCTTTTGCAGGCAATCTCCGGCAGCAGAGGCCCCGATCCCTTGGGCATCGCTTTCCGACGAAAGTCCCACGCAAGATTACCGGCCTAGGTTCGCATCACCAAGCATGGAGCTTTTGATGCAACCGATTCAGCTTTTCGAACTCGCGTCCCGGCAGGCCCAGTGGCTGACCGTTCGCCAGAACGTGGTGGCCGGCAACATCGCCAATGCGAATACGCCGCACTACAAGGCCAAGGACGTCAAGCCGTTCGAAAGCGTGCTGCAGGACGCCGGCATCCAGATGGCGGCGACCAACAAGATGCACTTCACGGACGGCCTCGCAGCCTCTCAGGTGGCTGAAGTCGGCATGGTCGACGGTGTGCAGATCCAGCAATCCGGCAACAGCGTCGCGATCGAGCAGGAAATGATGAAGACCGGCGAAATCAAGCGCGACTACGAGCTCTCCGCCGGCCTTGTGAAGGCCTTTCACCGAATGATGCTAATGGCGGTACGGAAGTAAGAACCATGGATCCATTGACCTCGGCCCTCAAGGTATCGGCCTCCGGCCTGCAGGCGGAATCGACCCGCCTGCGCATCGTCTCCGAAAACATCGCCAACGCCCGCTCCACCGGCGATACGCCGGGCGCGGATCCCTATCGCCGCAAGACCATCAGCTTTGCTGCCGAAGTGGACCGCGCAAGCGGCGCCTCGTTGGTCGAGATCGAGCGGCAGGGCACGGACGATTCGGATTTCAACATCGAGTTCGATCCGGGCAATCCGGCCGCCAACGAAAAGGGCATGGTCAAGCTGCCGAACGTCAACATCCTGGTGGAGATGGCGGATATGCGCGAAGCCAACCGCGCCTATGAGGCTAACCTCCAGACCATCAAGCAGTCGCGCGACCTGATTTCCCAGACAATCGACCTGTTGAGAGCCTCGCAATAATGATCGATGCAGTTAAATCCCTCGGCGCCTTCTCGGTCACCAAAGAGACCGACGGCACCCACTCCACGTCATCCTCGTCGTCGATCTTCGGCATGCCGGCCGCCACCCAGGGCGTGCCGCAGGGGCAGAGCTTCGCTTCGGTTCTCGGCGACATGGCGAGCGACGCCATCGGCGCCATGAAGAAGGCCGAAGGCATGTCACTCGACGGCATTCGCGGCCAGGCAAACACCCGTGAGGTCGTCGATGCGGTGATGAGCGCCGAACAGTCGCTGCAGACCGCGATCGCGATCCGCGACAAGGTGGTCACCGCCTACCTCGAAATCGCGCGCATGCAGATCTGAAGGAACGAGACATGAAGGCCCTTTCCATTGCCGCCACTGGCATGAACGCCCAGCAGCTGAACCTCGAAGTCATCGCGAACAACATCGCGAACATCAACACGACGGGTTACAAGCGCGCGCGCGCCGAGTTCTCCGATCTGCTTTATCAAACCGAACGCGCCCAGGGCGTGCCGAACCGCTCCAACCAGGCGATCGTTCCGGAAGGCGCGATCATCGGTCTCGGCGTGCAGACGGCGGCCGTACGCAACCTTCACATCCAGGGCAGCATGGTTTCGACCGGCAACGAGTACGACCTGGCGCTGATCGGTCGCGGCTGGTTCCAGGTCGAGACGCCCGATGGCGAGACGGTCTATACCCGTGCCGGCGCCTTCAACAAGAATGCGCAAGGCCAGCTCGTGACGATCGACGGCTACACCGTTGTTCCGGGCATCACCGTTCCGCAGGACGCGACCGACATCGTCTTCACGAGCTCCGGCCAGGTGATGGTGCGCATCGGCAACGACCCCGCCATGCAGGAAATTGGCCAGCTGACGATCGCCAACTTCGTCAACGAGGCGGGCCTCGAGCCGCAGGGCGAAAACCTCTTCAAGCAGACGCCGGCCTCCGGCGACGCGATCGTCGGTACGCCTGCCGATCCGGGCTTCGCGCAGATCAAGCAGAAGTATCTCGAAGCGTCCAACGTCGATCCGGTCAAGGAAATCACCGACCTGATCTCTGCGCAGCGCGCCTACGAGATGAACTCCAAGATCATTCAGGCCGCCGATGAAATGGCGGCCACGGTGAGCAAGAACCTCAGGTAACGAAAGAGGGGGCAAACATGACGTTTCGCCGATCCGCAGACATCAAGGCTTCGAAGGCCGGCCGCGCCAGCGCGCGGCGGCTGGTGGCTGGCGCGCTCTTCGCCGCCGCTTTCCTGTTGCCTTTGGCAGGTTATGCGGAACGGTTGACGGCGGTGATCCCCACGCAGACCATCTATCCGGGCGAAACCGTCGATGCGAGCCGCGTCGAAGTCGTCGACGTCACCAACCCTGATCTCGCCGACGGCTACATCAGAACCCTGGGCGAGATCGACGGCAAGGTCACCAAGCGCACGCTTCTTCCCGGCCGGGTGATCCTCGCGAGCGCGCTTCGCGAGCAATATGCCGTCGAGCGCGGTTCGACCGTGCGCCTCGTCTTTAGCAATGGCGGCCTGACCATCAGCGCTGCCGGATCGCCGCTCCAGGACGCCGCCGTCGGCGAACTGATCCGGGCGCGCAACATCGATACCGGCGTCATCGTTTCCGGAACGGTGATGGCAGACGGCACTGTCCATGTGGTGGCGAAATGAAAATGCTTGCATGCAAATGGTTCCTGTCGCTGGCTGTCGCGTTCTCCATGGCGCTGACGCCCGCCTTCGGCGCATCCAGGATCAAGGACGTCGCCTCGCTTCAGGCGGGACGTGACAACCAGCTTATCGGATACGGCCTCGTCGTCGGCCTGCAGGGCACGGGCGACAGCCTGCGCTCGTCGCCGTTCACCGACCAGTCGATCCGCGCGATGCTGCAAAATCTCGGCATCTCCACCCAGGGCGGCGAGTCCCGGACGCGCAACGTCGCGGCCGTACTGGTGACGGCGAACCTGCCGCCTTTCGCCAGCCCCGGCAGCCGCGTCGACGTGACCGTCGGCTCGCTCGGCGACAGCACGTCGCTGCGCGGCGGCACGCTGGTCATGACCTCGCTTTCGGGTGCGGACGGCCAGATCTATGCGGTCGCGCAAGGCTCCGTCGTCGTCACCGGCTTCAACGCGCAGGGCGACGCCGCAACCCTCAACCAGGGTGTCACGACGTCCGGTCGCGTGCCGAACGGCGCCATCATCGAGCGCGAGCTGCCGTCGAAGTTCAAGGACGGCTTCAACCTCGTGCTGCAGCTGCGCAATCCTGATTTCTCGACCGCCGTCGGCATGGCCGCAGCGATCAACAAATACGCGGCCCAGCAATATGGCGGTCGCATTGCGGAAGCGCGCGACAGCCAGGCCGTTCTCGTCGAAAAGCCGAAGATGGCGGACCTCGCGCGGCTGATGGCCGACATCGAAAACATCGTCATCGAGACCGACGTGCCTGCGCGCGTCGTCATCAACGAACGCACGGGCACGATCGTCATCGGCCAGGATGTCCGGGTCAACGAGGTGGCGGTCAGCTACGGAACATTGACCGTGGAAGTCAGCGAGACGCCGACAGTGGTGCAGCCGCTGCCCTTCTCGCGCGGGCAGACGGCGATGGAACCGAACACGACGATCAACGCGCAGTCCGACGGCGGCACGGTGGCGATCCTCAACGGTTCGAGCCTTCGCTCGCTCGTCGCCGGCCTCAACAACATCGGCGTCAAGCCGGACGGCATCATCGCCATCCTGCAGAGCATCAAGACGGCCGGTGCCCTCCAGGCGGAGCTCGTGCTGCAATGATCGCAAACGACAATCATTCTCTCGGCCGGACCCGCAGGCTGCTGCTCGCTGCGGCGGCTGTCGCGTCCATGCTTTCGATGCCGGGCGCCTTTGCCCAGGACGTCACGGCGCCGCCCGCAAGCGACGCGACCCAGAACGAGATCCAGCAGTTCTGCACCAACATCGCCGACGCCGCGCGCGACCAGCGTTATGTGCTGCAGCGCAAGGATCTCGAAACGCTGCAGGCAAGCATCGACGAGCGCATCGCCACGCTCGAAAAGCGCCGCGAGGAATACGAAGACTGGCTGAACCGCCGCAACGATTTCCTGAAACAGGCGGAACTCAACCTCGTCGGTATCTACAAGACGATGAAGCCGGACGCAGCCGCCGGCAAGCTTGAGATGGTGAGGCCCGAGATTGCCGCCGCCATCGTCATGCAGCTGCCACCGCGCCAGTCATCGCTGATCCTGAGCGAAATGAGCGATGAGAAGGCGGCGATCCTTACCAACATCATCTCGAGCGCCAGCGACCCGAACACCTCGAAGGAACCATCATGAAAACGCGTCTAACGGCTATACTGACCGGGGCCGCCCTCCTTGCGGGATGTCAGAACCAAGCGCTCAACGAAATCGGCCGCGCGCCGTCGATGAGCCCGATCGGCAGCGGTCTGCAATATTCGCAGACGCCGCAGCTCGCCATGTATCCGAAGCAGCCGCGCCAGATGGTGAATGGCTATTCGTTGTGGAACGACCAGCAGGCAGCGCTCTTCAAGGACGCGCGCGCGATCAATGTCGGCGATATCCTGACGGTCGACATCAAGATCAACGAAGGCGCAACCTTCGACAACAAGACGGACCGTAGCCGCAAGAACTCGAGTGGCTTCAACGTCGGCGCCAGCGGCAAGTCTCAGACGAGCGATTTCGGCTGGTCCGGCGACCTGAAATACGGCTCGAATACCAAGACCGAAGGTGACGGCACGACGGAGCGTTCGGAAAAGCTGCGGGTGCTCGTTGCCGCCGTTGTCACCGGTGTTCTCGAAAACGGCAACCTGTTGATCAGCGGTTCGCAGGAAGTGCGCGTCAACCACGAGCTGCGCATCCTGAACGTCGCCGGTATCGTCAGGCCGCGGGACGTCGATGCCGACAACGTCATCTCCTACGACCGCATTGCCGAGGCGCGCATCTCCTATGGCGGCCGTGGTCGCCTGACCGAAGTGCAGCAGCCGCCCTACGGCCAGCAGTTCATGGATCTATTTTCGCCGATCTGATCGGCAGGGAACGGCAAGATGGAAGAACTCGATTCCAACGCTCCGAAGCCGCCGTCGAAGGTGCTGACCGTCGCGGCCATCGCCGTGCTGACGCTGGTTGCCGGCGGCGGCGGCTGGCTGGTCGGCGGCCTGCTCGCACCACCGCCTCCGAAGGAGCAGGTGGAAGCGACCAAGGAGCCGGCCGCCAATGCGACCGGCGAAGAAGGCCTGCCGAAGGTAGCGACCGAAGCGAACGGCGTCGTCCAGCTCGACCCGATCACCACCAACCTTGCCTATCCCTCTGAAAACTGGATCCGCCTGGAAGTGGCGCTGCAGTTCGACGGTGTGCCTGACCCCAAACTCGCCGAGCAGATCCACCAGGATATCGCCGCCTACCTGAAGACCGTTTCCCTGCAACAAATCCAGGGACCACGCGGCTTTCAATATCTCCGGGATGACATCCAGGAGCGGGTTGACCTGCGCTCCGATGGGCGCGTAACCAATGTGATGTTCAGAACCTTCGTCATCCAATGATTCGATAAATGGTCCGGCTAGTCGCCTTTATAGTTGCCATGATGGCGATGTCCGGTATTGCCGGCGCCCAGAGCTTCCCCTCTGATATCCTGAATACGCCTATCGACGGCTCTGCCGCCTCGTGGATCATCCGCACCTTCGGTCTTCTGACCGTGCTGTCGGTGGCCCCCGGCATCCTGATCATGGTCACCAGCTTTCCGCGCTTCGTGATCGCCTTTGCGATCCTGCGCACCGGCATGGGCCTGGCGACCACGCCATCCAACATGATCATGGTTTCGCTGGCGCTGTTCATGACCTTCTATGTCATGGGGCCGACCTTCGATCGCGCCTGGCGGGACGGCATCGACCCGCTGATGAAGAACCAGATCACCGAGGCGGAGGCGATCCCCCGGATCACCGAGCCTTTCCGCGACTTCATGCTCGCCAACACGCGCGACAAGGACCTGCAGCTCTTCATCGACATCGCCAAGGAAAAGGGCCAGACGGTCGTCGTCGACGACAAGGTCGATCTGCGCGCGGTCGTGCCGGCCTTCATGATCTCGGAAATTCGCCGCGGCTTCGAAATCGGCTTCCTTATCATGCTGCCGTTCCTGGTGATCGATCTGATCGTCGCTACCATCACCATGGCCATGGGTATGATGATGCTGCCGCCGACGGCGATCTCGCTGCCGTTCAAGATTCTCTTCTTCGTCTTGATTGACGGCTGGAACCTCCTCGTCGGCAGTCTGGTGCGCTCCTTCAGTTAGAGCTGTCGCACGGAGAGTGCGCGGCGCGCTAGCGACGGCGACAAATCAAAAGCTCAAAGAGAAGACGCGCATCCCGAAAACCGCGATGCGCTTGCCCTCGGCGCATGGCGCTCCGGATCATCCGCGCCATCGGGCTTTGCGATCCTCGAAACGGGACAACAAAAAAGGCAGCGCCGCGGCGCTGCCTTTTGTCTTTCCGGGATGATCGCCGTTCAGCGTTCGAACGACCCGATGCGCGGCGGCAATGCCGGAACGTCGATGTGATCAGGTGCCAGTCCGCGCTTGGCGCGGTCGGCCATCATTTCGTAGCCCGTTTCCAGGTGCTGGCAGAAACGCTCCGCATCGAATAGCGGCATCCGGAACCGGTTCTCGTCCAGCCTCTTTCGATAGTCGGCGATCTTGTCACGGTTGTTGTAGAGCGCGACAGCTTCCTTGACATAGTCCTCCGGCCCCGTGGCCACGAGTTCCGGCACGCCGATGGCGTTCAGCAGGCTCTCGCTCACGCGTGAAGCGAAGTTCGTGCCCTTGAAGGACAGCACCGGCAGGCCTGCCCAGAGCTGTTCGGATGTGGTGGTGTGGCCGTTGTAAGGGTAGGTGTCGAGGCCGACGTCGGCGAGCGGAATACGATTGATATGCTCCTGGTACTGCGCCTTGTTGCACAGGATGATGCGTTTGGTGTCGATGCCGCCGCTCTTGAACTTGGCCAAGAGGTTCGCGCGCGCATCCTTGCGGTCGCACATGATCCACAGCAGGCTGTCCGGCGTTTGGCGGAGGATGTCGATCCAGAGATTGATCGTCTGCAGAGAGATCTTGCGGTTTGTGTTGAAGGACGCAAAGACAAACGCATCTTCGCGAAGGCCCACCATCTGCCGGGTGATGGAGATGGAACCGGCACGCGGCCGTTCGTAGGGATCGTTCGGCTGGTAGGTCTCCGGCAGGCGGCAATATTTCTCGCGGTAGAACGCCTTGCTGGCATCAGGAAGGACGTATGGATCGCCGATGATGTAGTCGAGATCGACGTTGACGGTCGTTCCGGGAAAGCCGAGCCATCCGACCTGGACGGGGGCCGCCAGGTGATTGAAGATCGAAACGCGACTGTCCAGCGTATGGCCCTTTAGGTCGACGAGGATGTCGATGTTTTCCTGGCGAATGACCTCGGCCACCTGTTCGTCGCTGAGATCACCGATCTCGACGACCCGGCCCCATTTTTCGCGGATCTCCTTGTCGCGGATCGCGTGCACGCTGCCGGTATGGCAAAACAGGGTTACCTCGAAGCGGCTCTTGTCATGCGCCATCAGCACCGACTTCAGAAGCTTCATCGTTGCGTGTTCGTCCCAGAAGTCTGAGGAGACGTAGCCGATGCGGATGCGTTTGTTCCAGCTGTGCGGCGCACTGCGGCGCGTTTCCGTCAGGCCCGTGGGAAATGGATTCACTTGGGCGCCGGCAAGGCGGTTCAGGCGTTCGTCGCCGCACCAGGTCGCATGATAATACGGCGCCTCGGCGGCGAGAAAATCGGTCTGCCCTGCCTTCAGCGCTTTCTGGATGTCGCGATCATGTTTCTCGACATCGGCAAAATCATTGGCTTCGCGCGCATAGACGAGATAGGCCGACCGCAACGTCGCGTTTTTCGGATTGTTGCGGAAGAGATTGGCGAGCGCATCACGATCCTGCAGGTCGTTGATCTCTGCGGTCAGCAGCTTGTAGGCAAGCGCGTTGTGCACGCGGTTGGTGCTGAGCGTCAGGGGCGCCTTGAAGAGGGCGAGGATCGCTTTTTCACCCCGCTTGAGGAAAATCGATGCAATGATGAAGGCGATGTCGGGGTCGGTCTTTGCCTTCTCCAGGAGCGGCAGGCCGATGCTCAGCGCCTCGTCTTCGTTTCCGTTGGCGAAGTATAGCTTCATTGCCTCCGTCAGGTAGTCTTCTGCGCGTGAGCCGCCGGCCTCGCCAGCGAGCTGGTAGGCGCGCGCCGCTTCCGGCTTGAAGCCCAGCTTGGAGAGTACCTTTGCCAGGAGCACATAGGTCTTGGAGTCGCGGTTAAGCTCCATCAGGGCGTTCAACTGATTGAGCGCGTCCGTGTACTGCCCTTTCTGGTAGTGACGGGAAGCTGTCGAAAAAATGGCTTGGGCGTTCACTCAGGGCTCCGTCGAAGTTGCGCGGCGACCGGCGCCGGCTTGCTAGACCTTGTTTGCCGTCGAGCCTACCCGGGGGAGCTTGCCTCAGGCATGAGAGATCCCGCGCTCGGCGGTGTCCGTCCGTGCCACATCAAGCGGGGCGAAAGCGTACCTGAACGCTGAGTTAAAGTCTTGTTAAGTATAGATGACCTCGGCTCGATTGCCCGATCGCGCTTAATCAATTTGCAAGCTTTGCCGGCGATAGTCCCTTTCACATGACGGGTTTGGTTTCTTCCGAGATAGTTGGAACCGAGTGGCATGAAGCCGATCCGCCATCACCGGGAAGTCCGGTATGTCCCCTAAATCGTCTAAAGTAATCAAGGGACACTCTAATGACGAGCATCATCACCAATTCTTCCGCCATGGGCGCACTCGCCACCCTGCGTTCGATCAACTCCTCGATGGAAACCACCCAGGAGCGTATTTCGTCGGGTCTGCGCGTCGGCACCGCGGCTGACAACGCTGCTTACTGGTCGATCGCGACCACCATGCGTTCGGACAACAAGGCCCTCTCGGCCGTTCAGGACGCCCTCGGCCTCGGCGCTGCCAAGACCGACGTTGCTTCGTCGGCCATGGAAAACTCCAAGGACGTCGTCGACGAAATCAAGAAGAAGCTGGTAACCGCCAGCGAGCCGGGCGTTGACAAGAGCAAGATCCAGAAGGAAATCAAGGAGCTTCAGAACCAGCTCGTGAGCATTGCCAAGTCGGCTTCGTTCTCCGGCGAAAACTGGGTTTACACCGACCCGAACAACGCTGCCGGCACGAAGTCGGTTGTCGGTTCGTTCAACCGAGACGCCAAGGGCAATGTCAGCCTGACGACGCTGCAGTACGACACCAACAAGAGCTCGCTGATCGAAGTCGACGCCTCCGGCAACTATGCATCGACGGCCGGCACGGGCCTGCTCTCCAGCAATATCTCCTATTCCGACACGACCGGCGCGACCGTATCGCTGTCCTTCAGCGTCCTGACGCTCGACATCACCAACATGACGACCGGCGCTCTGTCGCAGGCTCTGTCGGGTGTTGACTCGGTCCTGACCCAGATGACCGACGCAGCTGCCGACCTCGGTGCGCTCAACAGCCGTATCGATCTGCAGAAGGGCTTCGTCGAAAACCTCTCGGACTCGATCGAGAAGGGCGTTGGCCGTCTCGTCGATGCCGACATGAACGAGGAATCGACCCGCCTGAAGGCTCTGCAGACGCAGCAGCAGCTCGGCATCCAGGCGCTCTCGATCGCCAACTCGAACTCGCAGAACATCCTGTCGCTGTTCCGTTAATCGGCAGGTTGAGAAGGGCGGGTTACGGCCCGCCCTCGATGCAAGATACGAAACCGCGCTTCGCAAGAGGCGCGGTTTTTCTTTGTCGCCAATGCACTGAGAAATCTTCGAAAAGTTTCTGCGGATTTTAGGGTTCGTTAACCACGATGGTGTTTGTTGTAACCATCGAAACGACGGGTTGACCCGAACAGATTAAAGCGTCAGCAGGCATGAGGCTGACCGTCGTTTCCCGGTAATCCCGGAATGTCCCTTTCCATTCCATCTTTGCCAACAAGGGGCACTCAGCCAATGACGAGCATTCTGACCAACTCTTCCGCCATGGGCGCACTCGCCACCCTGCGTTCGATCAACTCCTCGATGGAAACCACCCAGGAGCGCATTTCGTCGGGTCTGCGCGTCGGCACCGCAGCTGACAACGCTGCTTACTGGTCGATCGCGACCACCATGCGTTCGGACAACAAGGCCCTCTCGGCCGTTCAGGACGCCCTCGGCCTCGGCGCTGCCAAGACCGACGTTGCTTCGTCGGCCATGGAAAACTCCAAGGACGTCGTCGACGAAATCAAGAAGAAGCTGGTAACCGCCAGCGAGCCGGGCGTTGACAAGAGCAAGATCCAGAAGGAAATCAAGGAGCTTCAGAACCAGCTCGTGAGCATTGCCAAGTCGGCTTCGTTCTCCGGCGAAAACTGGGTTTACACCGACCCGAACAACGCTGCCGGCACGAAGTCGGTTGTCGGTTCGTTCAACCGAGACGCCAAGGGCAATGTCAGCCTGACGACGCTGCAGTACGACACCAACAAGAGCTCGCTGGTCCAGGTCGATGCTACCGGCGCCTACGTCGCGAGCGGCACCACTGCAACGGGCCTGCTCTCCACCAACATCACCTACTCCGACACGACCGGTTCGCCGGTAACGCTGGGCTTCAGCGTCCTGACGCTCGACATCACCAACATGACGACAGGCGCCCTGTCGCAGGCGCTTTCGGGTGTCGACTCCGTCCTCTCGCAAATGACCGACGCGGCCGCCGACCTCGGTGCGCTCAACGCCCGTATCGACCTGCAGAAGGGCTTCGTCGACAACCTCTCGGACTCGATCGAGAAGGGCGTTGGCCGTCTCGTCGATGCCGACATGAACGAGGAATCGACCCGCCTGAAGGCTCTGCAGACGCAGCAGCAGCTCGGCATCCAGGCGCTCACGATCGCCAACTCGAACTCGCAGAACATCCTGTCGCTGTTCCGTTAATCGATCGACCGAACATGACGGGCGATCTTCGCCCGTCACTTCGAAAAGAAGCCGCACATCCCCCGTGGATCGTGCGGCTTTTTCCTTTTGCGCTCCGGTATTCCATGGCCGCCAGGCGTGCCGAATGCCGCCGGCATTCTTTCCATAGGTGACGGTACGCATCTTAACGCTTCGTCCATCTTCCCTTACTTTTGTTCACCTTTGTTACCGACTTCCTAACGACATTAACCATTTGTTAACTATGAGATCGTTACATATTGGTTAAGAGCGAAGGGTCGCCTCCAGGGCAAAACAGGGGCGATTCGCATGATGCCAGTCCCATCGCTGCCGGTAACACTCCGGAATGTCCTTAGGAATTCATTCGGGACAGGTGACCAATGACAAGCATCATGACCAACACCGCCGCCATGGCGGCTCTCCAGACATTGCGTTCGATCAACTCCGACATGGCGGAAGTCCAGGACCGCATCTCCTCGGGCTACCGCGTGCAGACGGCTGCCGACAACGCCGCCTATTGGTCGATCGCGACCACCATGCGCTCCGACAATGCCGCGCTCTCCACCGTTCAGGACGCCCTCGGCCTCGGCGCCGCCAAGATCGACACGGCCTATGCGGCAATGAATTCGTCGATCGAGGTCGTCAGCGCGATCAAGAGCAAGCTCGTCGCGGCGAGTGAGCCGGGCGTCGACAAGCTGAAGATCGACAAGGAAATCACCGAGCTCAAGAACCAGCTTATCTCGGCCGCCCAGTCCGCATCCTTCTCCAGCGAAAACTGGCTCTACAACGCCGCCACAGCTCCGGTCGGCACGAAGTCCGTCGTGGCCTCGTTCAACCGTGACGCCAACGGCAATGTGTCGGTCACGACGCTCGACTTCGACACCTCGCAGTCGATGCTGATCGACAAGCAGAATGCGAGCCGAGGCATCCTGACCAGGAACTACGACGCCTCCCAGCTCACCTCTCCGCCCGGCACGGCGGGCGCGCGCCTGTACCACCTGATCGGCGCACCGGCGACGACGCCGATCGGTACGACGGCGGAAGTCAAGCTGACCGCATCGACGACGCCTGCCGAAATGGCCGATATGATCAGCGTCGTCGAACGTATCCTCAACCAGCTGACGGACGCCGGCTCCACGCTCGGCGCCATCACCAAGCGCATCGAGTTGCAGGAGGGCTTCATCGCCAACCTGATGGATACGATCGACAAGGGCGTCGGTCGTCTCGTCGATGCCGACATGAACGAGGAATCGACACGGCTGAAGGCGCTGCAGACGCAGCAGCAACTGGGCATCCAGGCGCTCTCGATCGCCAACACCAATTCCGAAAACATCCTGCGCCTGTTCCAGCAGTAAGGCGCAGCGGCGGACAGCGGCCGGAACCGGCCGACGATCCGCCAAACTGAGCCCATCGCCCCGAATGCGGGTGACGGCACTTTGAGTTCTGCCACGTCGTCGGTCACGGCACCCGGTGGAAACGGTTGGACCGCGCTAATTGCCCTGGCGCGGTCCAACACATTCATTTTCGCACAAGTTTGACCGAATAGCCTTCCCTCGCAGTCCTGTCGGATGACTGCCGGCCAAAATGACCTTTGCGCCGCCGCCTGCATCAGATCGCTCCGGGAACAACCGACCCCGGATCACGCTGATGTACGTCAAGAATGCTGGGTCTGCCGTATCCGACGGTCGGGCCCGAGGGAGACATGTCAGCAGTGCCAGGAGCAATGGAAGTCCGCGCCAGGGAGCGCCGCCTCTCAAGCAGATGGGGATCGCCGCATTGCCGCAGGTCCGCTGCAGGGGGCCGGCCATGAGTGCAATGCTCTCCCGTTATCTCAAGGACTTCAGCGCACCGAAAGTCGAGCTGTCGCTGATGCCTCCGAAATATTTCCCCGATCTGGATACCGACTATGCCGATGGCGAGCGCCTCGGCGCGAGACCAGCCATGCCGGAAATCGATATCGATGCCGAACGCCGGCGCGCCTTCGCCGAAGGGCGGGCCGAGGCGACCGCCGAACTCGTCTTCGAACACGAAAAGCAGATAGCCGAACTTCAGGCGGCGCACGCGGCCGAACTCGAGGCGCTGACGCGGCGCTTCGAAGAGGAAACCGCGAACCGTCTCGCGCTGCGCATCGACGAAATGACCGAGGGGCTTGCCGTCGCACTCGGCGATCAGGCCGCCCGCGTGCTCGCGCCCGTCATGGGCGATGCCCTCATGCAGCGCGCCGTTGCCGATATGGCGCAGATGCTGCGCCAGGGACTTGTGGCCGGCGAAGGCTGCACCATCGTCGTCAAAGGCCCGGCGTCTCTCTTCGAGGCGCTGAAGCGCCAGCTCGGAGAAGACATGCCGTCCTTGCGGCACGTCGAATCTGACGATGTCGATCTCGCCGTCGAGATGGATGGCACCATCCTCGTGACGCGCATGGCCGCCTGGGCCGATACAGTTCGGAAAGTTCTCGCATGAGCGACGAAAACCACCACAACGGCAAGCACGAGATCATCATCGTCAAGCGCCACAGCGGCAGCCATGATGGTCACCACGGCGGCTCCTGGAAGATCGCCTATGCCGACTTCATGACGGCGATGATGGCCTTCTTCCTCGTGATGTGGCTGATCAATGCCGCCAACGAAGAGACGAAGGCGGCGATCGCTTCCTATTTCAACCCGGTGCAATTGACCGACCAGAAGCCTGCCGAACGTGGCCTGAAGGACCCGGCCAAGGATGCGCAGGGCGAAGAAACGCAGCAGCGTTCGAAGGTTGACGGCGAGCAGGAAAAGTCCGGTGGCTCGGCCAAAACCGGCGATCAGCTGACGGCGACGTCGGGCGAAGAGACGAAGTACTCCGACGCCGACTTCTTCGAAAACCCCTATTCCGTTCTTTCCGAGATTGCGCGCGAGGTCGGCCAGCAGGCCAACATCAGCGTCAAGGGCGAGGGCGGTGCGGCCCAGTCCGGCCCGGCCACCGGCGCCGATGGCGGCGAAGCCTATCGTGACCCGTTCGATCCGGACTTCTGGACCAAGCAGGTCGAAGTGAAGGACGCCGGCAACACGGCCGAAACCGTTGCCGCCCTTGCCGACAAGTCGACGAAGCCCGCAGGCGCGACGCCGGCCGTCAAGAAGTCTGAGGCGGACGCGTCGCAGGAGCCGCATGAAGCGGCCGACAAGCAGGCCGGTGACGGCAAGGACACCGATACGGGAGCTGGCAAGGACCCGGCGGACGCCGCAGCCGGCGAAAAGCCGAAGACCGAGGCCGCCGAGGCCGACGCCAAGGAGCAGGCGGCCGAGCTCCAGGCCGAGCTGAAGAAGCAGCTTGCCGGCGAGGCGGGTCAGCTGGCCGAGGGACTTGTCGTGACACCCGCTGAAGGCGGCCTGATGGTGACGATCAGCGAGCGGACCGATGCGCAGATGTTTGCCATCGGCTCGGCCGTGCCGCAGAAGGAACTGGTACTGGCGATGGAAAAGATCGGCCATCTGCTGGCTGAGCGTCAGGGCGCGGTTGCAATCCGCGGCCATACCGACGGCCGTCCCTTCAAGGATGGCACTTATGATAACTGGCGCCTCTCCGCCGCCCGCGCCCAGAGCGCCTATTACATGCTCGTCCGCGGTGGCCTGAAGGAAGATCGCGTCAGCCAGATCAGCGGCTTCGCCGACCGGCGGCTGCAGATCCCCGGCGATCCCTACGCCCCGGGCAACCGCCGCATCGAGATCCTCTTGCAATCGGCTCCGGGTTAAGCGCCATGCTGAGACGCCTGCGAACCGCTCTGATGGCCTGCTGTGTGCTGGCGACCCCCGTTTTAACCGGGGGTGCCAGGGCGAACGATATCGAGGAGCTCGCACCCTTCAAGATGATCCGGTCGCTGCAATATGTGCAGGACTCGGTCGTCCTTGGCGACCATTCGGCGATCGAAATGCAGCGCTTCATGCTGGGCGCCATCGACAAGCGCCTGCGTGCGGCCGACGCGGCGGTCTTCCGTGATCCGCGCAACGTCGATGCGGCGCTGGTCTATGCCATGAGCGGCGGCAATCCGGAGACGCTGAAGTACCTTGCGGATCACGATGTGGCCGGGAACTTCGATTCCCGCGTCACCGAGGCGCTGACGCAATATCTGAATGGCAAGGGCGGCCTGATCGTCGAGAGCCTGTCCAAGGCCGCGCCTGAGTACCGCAGCGCCCGCATCGGCCCTTATCTCTACCTCATCCTCGGCAACGCGACGTCGCAGCAGGATCCTGTGGGCGCGATGAAGTACTACGACTGGGCCCGTCTCGCGGCCCCGGGTACGATCATCGAAGAGGCTGCCCTGCGTCGCTCGGTTTTCCTCGCGGTTCAGGCGGGCGACGCGGACAAGGGCTTCCGCTATGCGCTGACCTATGCCCGCCGCTACCTGACCTCCCCCTATGCCAGCCAGTTCGCGGATGTCTTCGTCGAACTCGCCGTCGCCCATTTCGATGGCGGGGCGCAGGGGCGAATTTCGGAGATCCTGGGTTTCATGGACGCGCCGCGCCAGCGCGAAGTCTTCCTTCGTGTCGCTCGCCGCGCGGCGATCGCCGGCAAGCAAGAACTCGCAAAGCTCGCGTCGGAACGCGCCGAGGCGCTCGGCGCAGATGGCGCGCCGCAGCCGAAACTGCTTGCCAGCTTCTATGCCGGATTGGCCTCGGTACCTTCCAATGACGTGTTTGCTGCGACGGCGAGCCTGGCGGCGATATCGGATGCAGAGCTTTCGCCGCGCGACCGCGCCTTGCGCGACGCTGCAAAGGCGGTTGCGGACGCCGTCGTCCGGCCACCTGTCGGTGAAAGCCTCACGCAAGCGTTTGCGTCTAAACCCGATAGACCGGTTGAGGCGAACGCGTCGGCCGCAAGCGAGGAAACTGGCAGCGGCATGAGCCCCTTTGGAAGCGGGCAGACCCCGGCGGTTGCGCCGGAGACCGTGGCCGCATCCGGCGCTGACGAGGTGGCGGACCCGAAGCACGATGGCTTCGTGGCGAAAGGACGATCGAAGATCGAAGAGATCGACGCTCTCCTGAAGGGAGAAGACAAATGAGGGCTGAGGACACCCTGCGCATGCCTCCGACACCTGTCGGCACGGGAAGCGGACGAGCGGGCGGCAAGGAGCAGGCCGGTGGTGCATCGGCCGGCGCGTTTGAAGATGCCGTGGCCAATGCCGGGCGGCAAAGAAACAACGACCAGCCGGGTTCAGGCAAAGGCGGCAACGACGCCGCTGCCGGCAGCGACGCGGAGGCGGGAGCCTTGATCGACAAGGACAATATTGCCAAGGCCGCGGGCAGGGCCGTGACACGCAGCATCAGCCTTGGTCGCAACGACCAGTTCGACGAACACGCGCTGCGCGACCATTTCCAGGCGGCCGAGCGCGGCGTTGGCGGCAAACGTGCCGTCGACAAGACCGATCCGGCCAAATCGGCTGCCGTGTCCGATGATCTGGCTCAAGTGGAGGTCGATGAAGAACTCGCCAAGCGCATTGCCGCCTTGACGAAAGGCATTGGCAAAGCGCCGGCAGATGGCGCCTCGGTCGATGGCGACGTCCACGCCGGCGGCGAGGGCGCTGAAGCCAAGCAGACACCGACAGCGATGGACGATCTGCTGACGCTGCTGGGCGGTGCCCAGGCGACGCAGCCTCAGGGACAGACGGCGGCCGCGCGCCAGGCAGCGGATGGCCAGATTGAAGGCGCGGCGCCCGTTGCCGGTGGCAGCGAGCATGGCGCGAAAGCCGAGGCACAGGCGGGCGAGAACGACCCCGACCGGCTCTTCCGCTTCGCCCGGGCTGACGGCAAGGGACAGGCCGTTTCCATGAGCCTCTCGAAGGACGGTGATGCGGCGTTCGACGCTGCTCGTTCGCAAGCTTCCGCCAAGGTCGAGAATGTCACCGTGCTCGAGGCCCGGCGTTATCTCGGCATCTCGATGAGCCCGAACACCAGCGCCGTGGCAGACGCCATCGCCGGTGAGGCCACCACTTCCCTGCAGCCAAGTGCTGCACTCGGTCAGCCGGGCGCGTGGACGCAGGCCGGAAAAACGCTCAACACCCTGAAGATCCAGCTTCACCCGATCGAGCTTGGCCTTGTCACGGCCACGCTGCGCCTGAAGGATGACGAACTGCAGGTCGAGCTGAAGGTCGAGAACGGCGACGCCTTCCGGCAGTTGCGCGACGACCAGAACGACTTGGTCAAGGCGCTGCGCGCTCAGGGCTTTGCGGTCGATCAGGTGAACATCGTGTTCAACTCCGGCGGCGACACGTCGTCCGGCGGCGGGTCGCAGGCCCAAGCCCAGGCCGGGCAGCAGGGCCGAGAACGCGCCGATGGCAACGGCCAGGGACGACAGCAGCGACAGGACGACAGCCAGTCTTCGGCGGCGGAAAGGTGGGTTGGCAATGGCGGGACGGACGATGCGGCTGCCGGCACTGAGCGCTCTCGTACTGGTCACGTCTACATGTAGCGCTTTTGCCAGCGCGGACGCAGGCGTCTGCGAGCGCGAGATCATCAGCGCAGCGGCGAAGTACGATATCCCGGCCGGGATCCTCTATTCGGTCGGGCTGACCGAAACCGGCCGCAAGGGATCGCTTCAACCCTACGCGATGAACATCGAAGGTAAGGCCTATTTCGGCAGCAGCGAGCAGGACGTTCTGGCCCAGTTCGGCAACGCGCGGGCACAGGGTGCCAAGCTCATCGATCTCGGCTGCATGCAGATCAACTATTACTTCCATGGCGAGCATTTCAGCTCGCCGCAGGAGATGCTTGACCCGCGCAAGAATGTCGAATATGCCGCGCGCTTCCTGGCCAATCTCCATGCGAGGCACGAGACCTGGACAATGGCCGTTGCGCGCTATCACGCAGGCCCGAACAACGACCCGGCGCAGAAGAAATATGTCTGCCGGGTGATCGCGAATCTCGTCGCGACCGGCTACGGCAAGTGGACGCCGAACGCCACGCAGTTTTGCCAATAAGCAACCATCAATTGTATTGGCATCCCATTTGCCGCATTGTGGCGACAATGCGCGGACAATGTGACCGCAAGCGATTTGTCGTAGTCCGTTAACTTTTCCACATTATTTTAGTGCCGTCTTGGGGCGGGTGCTACTAGATATAGATCAAATCGGCGAAACATGGTTAATCAATTATTAATTCCACCCAGTAACTTCCTCTAGTTGTTCATGAATCCCTCGATTCGTACCTCTCAATCAGTGCGGAGCCATACTGATTCGGAGGCGGGCGAATGATCGTAGTGGTTGATGAAAGAGAGCTGGTGAAGGACGGGTACACGTCCCTCTTCGGACGTGAAGGTATTCCCTCGACGGGTTTCGATCCCAGGGAGTTTGGAGAGTGGGTAAACGCGGCTGCCGATTCGGATATCGATGCCGTGGAAGCGTTCCTGATCGGGCAGGGCGACACCACCTTCACGCTGCCGCGGGCCATCCGCGATCGCTCGATGGCACCGGTCATCGCGATGAGCGACACGCCGTCCCTCGAAAACACGCTTGCACTCTTTGATTGCGGCGTCGACGACGTTGTGCGCAAGCCTATCCACCCCCGCGAAATCCTTGCCCGCGTCGCTGCGATCCGCCGGCGCTTGAAGGCGATCGCCAACTTTACCGACATTGGTCCGATCCGCGTTTTTGCCGACGGCCGTGATCCGGAAATCAACGGCGATGTCTTCGCCCTGCCGCGCCGCGAGCGCCGCATTCTCGAGTATTTGGTCGCAAACCGCGGCCGTCGCGTCTCCAAGTCGCAGATCTTCAACGCGATCTACGGGATCTTCGACGAGGACGTCGAGGAAAACGTCGTCGAAAGCCACATCAGCAAACTGCGCAAGAAACTGCGCAAGAAGCTCGGTTTCGACCCGATCGATTCGAAGCGTTTCCTTGGCTACTGCATCGACTGGAACTGAGCGCCACGCCGATGGGCGGGCACTGAACCAAGACAGGTTCACGCAAGGCCCGCTTCCTAGTGTCGCCGTAACAAGGAAATGAGGATCCGATATGAGTCTCTATGGCAGCATGAGAACGGGTGTGTCCGGTATGAACGCCCAGTCGAACCGTCTGGGTACGGTCGCCGAAAACATCGCGAACGCCAACACGACCGGCTACAAGCGCGCCTCCACTGAGTTCTCGTCGATGATCCTGCCTTCGGGCGGCGGCAACTACAATTCCGGCGGTGTCGAAACGCAGGTGCGCTACAGCATCTCCCAGCAAGGCGGCACCAGCTATACGACGTCGGCGAGCGACCTTGCCATCAACGGCGGCGGATTCTTCATCGTCTCGGGCAATGGCGGTGAGAACTTCCTGACGCGTGCCGGCTCCTTCGTTCCCGACAAGAACGGCAACCTCGTCAACACCGCCGGCTTCACGCTGATGGGCTACGAGTACAAGGCCGGCGTCGATCCGACCGTTGTCGTCAACGGTTTTGACGGCCTGGTACCGGTCCAGCTCAAGGACGAGGGCCTGGTCGCCGCCGGCTCGACCAAGGGTACGATGGAAGCAAACCTGCCGTCGGGCGCGGCTGTCAACGATCAGTCGAAGACCTCGATGGTTGTTTACGACAGCCAGGGCAACACCCGCATCCTCGATTTCACCTACACCAAGACAGGTCCGAACGCCTGGGGCCTGAGCGTCGTCGATCGCACATCGGGCACTACAGTCGGTACCCAGACCATGACGTTCGACGCGGCCGGCAAGCGCATCGGCGCCGTCCCCGCGACGTTGACGACGACGGCCATCAACAACCTGCCCGGCACCGGCGCCAACCTTGGTGCGATCACGATCGACACCTCCAAGACCACGCAGCTCGGCGGCGACTTCAGCAGCACCGGCGGTGGCATCGACGGCAGCAAGCCGAGCAAAATGTCGGGCTTCGAGATCGACAAGGAAGGCATCGTTTACGTCAAGTATGGCGACGGCAACCTCATTCCCAAGTTCCGGATCGCGCTTGCGACCGTCCAGAGCCCGGACAAGCTGCAGCCGCAGTCCGGCAACGTCTACTCGCAAGGGGCGGATTCAGGCGTTATCGTCACCGGTTTTGCGGGCTCTGGCGCTTTCGGCAACATCCAGTCCAAGGCACTCGAAAACTCCAACGTCGATATCGCCAACGAGCTGACCTCGATGATCGAGGCGCAGCGCAACTACACGGCAAACTCCAAGGTGTTCCAGACCGCCTCGGACCTGCTTGACGTGCTTGTCAACCTGAAACGGTAATTGAAAGAGATACGGTCCGCGTCATGTCGCTGTCCTCCGCAATATCCATCGCACAGCAGGCCTTCAGCAACACGGCGCAACAGACCGCGATCGTGTCGAAGAACATCGCGAATGCGGGCAATGCGGATTATTCGCGTCGCCTTGCCCTCTTGGGCAGCACCGGCAACGGCGCGCAGGTCGTATCCATCTACCGGGCACAGAACGAGGCGCTGCTCAAGCAGAGCATCGCCAGCATCGGCGAAGCCTCCGGCCAGGCGCGGCTTCGCGATGGCCTGGAACTCCTGAAATCGGCTCTCGGCGGTAACAACTACGAGACTGCGCCGTCAAAGCTGCTGTCGGAGTTTCGCAACAGCCTGCAGACGCTGGCCTCGACCCCGGGCAACAAGACGATTGCGGCGGCGGCGGTCACCAGCGCCCAGGACCTTGCCGATTCCCTGAACAAGACCTCTGCCACCGTGCAGAACATGCGCGAAGATGCCGACAAGGAAATCGCTCTTGAGGTCGACAAGCTGAACAGCCTGCTTGCGGACTTCGAGCGGGTGAACAACGAGGTCAAGTCGGCGACTGCATCCGGTGGCGATGCGAACGATGCGCTTGACCAGCGCGACAAGATCCTGAAGCAGATTTCGGAGATCGTCGGCATCTCCACCGTTACGCGCGGCAACAACGATACGGTGATCTTCACCACCGACGGCACGGTGCTTTTCGAGAACATTCCGCGCCAGGTGACGTTCGCGCCGACAACGACCTATGACGCCACCGTCACCGGCAACAAGATCTTCGTCGACGGCGTACCGATCGCCCCCGGAAGTGGCGCAGATACGACCGCCAAGGGCAAGCTTGCGAGCCTCGTGCAGCTGCGCGACGACATAGGGCCGAAGTTCCAGTCGCAGCTGGACGAGATCGCCCGCGGTCTCGTCGAGCTTTTCAAGGAAGGCAACCCCAGCGGGGTGCCGCCGGTTCCCTACCAGCCGGGCCTCTTTACCTGGGGAAGCGCGGGTGTGCCGGCTGCCGGCACCGTCGTTCCCGGACTGGCATCGAAGATCACTGTCAACGCTCTGGCCAAGGCCAACCCGCTTCTCTTGCGTGACGGCGGCTTCAACGGCGTTGTGTCGAACCCTGGCGGTGCGGCAAATCCGAGCCCCGGCTACACGGGCCTTCTCGACGGCTTCATCAACAAGATGGGCGAGAACATGACGTTCGACCCGTCGACCGGTCTCGACGGAACCAGCAGCCTGCTGAACTTCGCGACCGGGTCGGTCGGCTGGCTGGAGCAGACCCGAAAGACGGCATCGACCGCCGACGACAACAAGCGCGCTATGCTGTCGCGCACCCAGGAAGCGCTCAGCAAGCAGACCGGGGTCAGCATCGACGAGGAACTGTCGCTGCTGCTCGATCTCGAACAATCCTACAAAGCATCGGCCAAGCTGGTGAGTACCGTGGACGCCATGATGGCGGCCTTGATGGAAGCTGTGAGGTAATCATGAAGACGTCCTACGTTTCTAATCTGGCGATCCAGACCGCCATGCGCATGACGATTCAGCAGAACCAGATGGATCTGCTGAAGGCGACCCAGGAGCAGACGACCGGTCGGCACTACGACGTCGGCTTGACGCTTGGTGCGACGGCGTCGCGCTCGCTCAACCTTCAGCGCGAGATCGACCGGCTGAACTCGATGAAGAGCACCAACTCGGTCGTAACCCAGCGCCTCTCCGGCTCGCAGGGTGCGCTGGAAACGATGGCGAAAGCGGCCGAAAAGGTGCGCGACACGCTCGTTACCTACAAGGGCAACGATGCCGCGAGCCAGCTTAAGATCCAGAAGACCGAGATCTTGGGCGCGCTGCAGACCTTCACTGCCGCCGCAAACACGTCCTTCAACGGCGAGTTCCTGTTTTCGGGCATCAATACCGACGCCAAGCCTCTCGCCGACTACACCGCTACGTCGGCGGCAAAGACTGCCTTCGACGCTGCGTTTACGGCGTTCAAGACCGCCAACAGCATCACGTCCGACGACCAGATCACCGTCACCCAGATGCAGGACTTCATCAAGAATACGGTCGAGCCGATGTTCACCGGTACGGGCTGGGATGCAAATTGGTCGGACGCATCCAGCCAGAACATGACGAGCCGGATCAGCGCCAGCGAAGTCATCGAAAGCTCGACCAACGCCAATACCAACGGCTTCCGCATGTTTGCCATGGCAAGCGTAATCACGGCCGAGCTGATGGACAAGAACGTGACCCCCGAGGTGCGGGCGGCGATCGGTGTCGAGGCGTTGCAGTATGCAGAGCAGGGCATCGCCGGCCTCAATGCAGAGCGCAGCCAGCTCGGTATTTCGGAATCGCGGGTGAAGAAGGCGAACACCTCGATCGACGCGCAGCTCAAGCTGGTCAACACGCATGTCGCCGACCTCGAAGGCATCGATCCGATCGAGACATCGACCCGGATCAACACGCTCAAGGTGCAGTTGGAAACGTCCTATACACTAACGTCGCGACTACAGCAGATGAGCTTGCTCAATTTCCTCTAGTGTGAGGAGCCGGACAAACATGAAGGATGTCTGAATGTACCAATTTTCCTATGCCGAGATCATGGAGGACGGCGTCGCCGACTCCAAGAATCGAGAACGGCAGGTACTCGATCGCTCGATCGCGCTCATGGAAGCAGCGAAACAGCAGAAAGGGTATTCGAGAGAGGCCATCGAGGCCATCTACTTTACCCGGCGCCTGTGGATCCGTTTCATCGAGGATCTGCGTGCACCGGAGAACCAGCTGAACGAAGAGCTGCGCGCCAATCTGATTTCGATCGCCATCTGGATACTCAACGAGACGGAAAAGATCCGCAAACGCGAATCCTCCAACTTCCAGGGCATAATTGACATTACCACCATCATCAGGGATGGACTGAAATGAAGAGCACACTGCGTATCTCGCTGAAGTCGGGCGAACGGATTTTTGTAAACGGCGCGGTGCTGCGCGTGGACCGGAAGGTCGCGGTCGAGTTCCTGAACGATGTGACGTTCCTGCTCGAAAACCACGTGCTGCAGCCGGAAGACGCAACGACGCCGCTGAAGCAGCTCTATTTCATCGCGCAGATGATCCTCATCAATCCGGAAGGCGCCGAGCAATCGACCGCGATGTTCCGCAAGTCGATCGTCATGCTGCTCAACTGCTTCAAGAACGAAGAGATCCTCGCCGAACTGAAGCGCGTCGACGGGCTGGTGACCAACGGCCGCGCCTTCGAAGCGCTCAAGGCGATCCGCGGCCTCTATGCCATCGAAGACCGCATTCTCAACACGCAGGAAATCACGCCGGCAACAGTCGAGCAGATTCGCAAGGAGATCGCACCATGGCGGTAAGCGGCGTCAGCAACAACGGCTACACCCCGAATGTTTCGGCCCAGGATTCGGGCGGCGACGCCGCCAAGGCATCGCTCAACTACGAGAGCTTCCTGAAGCTGCTCGTCGCCCAGATGAAGAATCAGGATCCGACGCAGCCGATGGATGCGACGCAGCAGATCGCCCAGCTTGCGACCTTCTCGCAGGTGGAGCAGACGATCAAGACCAACAAGAACCTTGAAAGCCTGCTGCAGCGCACGTCGCTGAGCGAGGCGGACGCCGTCATCGGGCGCACCGTCACCAGCGAAGACGGCAAGACCACTGGCGTGGTTAAGGAAGTGAAACTATACTCTGACGGAATCATTGCGGTGCTGGATAACGGCAAGGAGCTTGTTATCGGCCCGGGCGTCAAGGTGAAGTGATAACTCCATGAATGAGGCGGATGCCCTCGATATTGTACAGGCCGCGATCTGGACCGTGATCGTGGCCTCAGGGCCCGCCGTTCTCGCCGCCATGGTTGTCGGCGTCGTCATCGCCTTCATTCAGGCGCTGACCCAGGTCCAGGAAATGACGCTGACATTCGTCCCGAAGATCCTTGCCGTCATGATCACGGTTGCCGTGTCCGCGCCCTTTATCGGCGCCCAGATTTCGATCTTCACCGACATCATCTTCTCGCGCATCCAATCCGGTTTCTGAAGCCGCAGCTTTAAAGCTTGTTCGCATGCAGCGGCATGAAACCCTCGCGCAAGCTTGGGTCGCTATCTCCGTCTCTATAGTGGGGCAGCGCGTGTGAATGCTGCCTTGATCTCATGATGAGACGGAAGAGACATGGCACAGCAAGCAGCGCTGATCATCCCGAAAGTAGCACCGAAGGGCCGGGACGTCGGCTTCGCGCTCGGGATCGTCGCGATCCTGTCGATCCTCTTCCTGTCCATCCCGCCCTTCCTGATCGACATGGGGCTCGCGTTCTCGATCGCCTTTTCCGTGCTGATCCTGATGGTCTCGCTGTGGATCCAGCGTCCGCTCGAGTTCTCCTCGTTCCCGACCATCCTGCTGATCTCGACCATGGTGCGCCTGGCGTTGAACATCGCCACCACCCGAGTCATCCTTTCGCACGGCCACGAGGGCCACGGCGCTGCCGGCGGCGTCATTTCCGGCTTTGCCAGCCTCGTCATGTCCGGCGATTTTGTCATCGGTCTGATCGTCTTCCTGATCCTCATCACCGTGAACTTCATCGTCATCACCAAGGGTGCGACGCGTATCGCCGAAGTCGGCGCGCGCTTCACCCTCGATGCGATCCCCGGCAAGCAGATGTCGATCGACGCCGACCTGTCGGCGGGCCTGATCGACGAGAAGGAAGCACAGCGCCGCCGGCGTGAGCTCGAGGAAGAAAGCTCCTTCTACGGCGCCATGGACGGTGCTTCCAAGTTCGTGCGCGGCGATGCGATCGCCGGCCTGATCATCACCGCGATCAACATCTTCGGCGGCATCATCATCGGTTACCTGCGTCATGGCATGCCGATCGGCGAAGCGGCCGACGTTTTCGTCAAGCTCTCGGTCGGCGACGGTCTCGTCTCGCAGATCCCGGCGCTCATCGTCTCGCTCGCCGCCGGCCTTCTGGTGTCGCGCGGCGGCACGGCCGGCTCCACCGACCAGGCGGTGGTCGGGCAGCTCGGCGGCTATCCGAAGGCGCTGATGGTCGCCTCCGGTCTTATCATTCTCCTGGCGGTCGTTCCCGGCCTGCCGTTCCTGCCCTTCGCCGTGCTCGGCGGCGGCATGGCGTTCCTGAGCTGGCTCGTGCCGCGCCAGATCGAGGCTGCCAATGCCGCGCGTCGCGCCGAAGAGGCGGCCAAGCTCCAGCAGACCAAGGAAGGCGAGCAGGACTCGGTCAAGTCGGTGCTGAAGACCGCCGAGATCGAGCTGCTTCTTGGCAAGCAGGTCTCGACCCGCCTGCTTGGCGCACACCAGGAACTCGCCTTCCGCGTGGGCAAGATGCGCCGCAAGTTTGCTGGCCAGTACGGCCTGGTCATTCCCGAGATCAAGGTTTCGGACGACATCAGCATCCCGGACAAGGCCTACCACATCCGCATCCACGGCACGACGATCGCGTCCAACACGGTGCGCGTCGGCGAAGTCCTGGTGGTCACCGGCGGCGGTCGCCGGCCGAGTGTTCCGGGCGACGAGATCCGCGAACCCGCCTTCGGCATGCCGGCGGTCTCGATCCTCGAAACCTTTACCGAGGACCTCAAGCGCGAAGGCTTCCATCCGATCGATAACGTCTCGGTGGTGTTGACGCATTTGAGCGAAGTGATCCGCAACAACCTGCCGCACCTGCTTTCCTATAAGGACGTCAAGGTGCTGATCGAGCGGCTCGATCCGGAGTACCGCAAGCTCGCCGACGAAATCTGCACCTCGCACATGTCCTATTCGGGCCTGCAGGCGGTGTTGAAATTGCTGCTTGCCGAGCGTGTCTCGATCCGCAACCTGCATCTGATCCTTGAAGCGGTCGCCGAACTCGCGCCGCATGTGCGCAAGACTGAGCAGATCGTCGAGCATGTGCGCGTGCGCATGTCGCAGCAGCTTTGCGGCGACCTCGCCGACAACGGCGTCCTGCGCGTGCTCAGGCTCGGCAACAAGTGGGACATGGTCTTCCACCAGGCGCTGAAGCGCGACGCCAAGGGCGAGGTCGTCGAGTTCGACATCGATCCGCGTCACCTCGAAGAGTTCAGCGAGCAGGCGACGAAAGTTATCCGTGAACATCTCGATCGCGGCATGCCCTTCGTGCTGGTAAGTTCGCCCGAATCCCGTTCTTATGTGCGCATGATCATCGAGCGCCTCTTTGCCACCTTGCCCGTGCTCTCGCATGTCGAGCTTGCCAAGGGCCTTGAGATCAAGATCATCGGCTCCATTTCATGATCACCGACCCGGAGGGCACGGTGCTGGCGCTGTTTGCGGCCTTCTGCCGGATCGGCGGCTGCATCATGATCATGCCCGGGTTCTCCAGCGCGCGCGTTCCGATGCAGGTGCGGCTGTTCATTGCAGTCGCGGTTTCCATGGCGATCCTGCCGGTCATGTGGACGGACATCTATCCGCAGGTAACCGGCAAGGGGCACAGCTACATCTATTTGATCGCCGCCGAGACGGCGGTCGGCGCGGTCATGGGCCTTGTCGCCCGCTACTATGTCCTTGGACTGCAGTTCACCGGAACGGCGATCACCATGTTGATGGGCTTTGCCTCGCCGCCATCGTCGGACGTGATCGAAGATACGCCCGAAAACCAGGTGACCAGCTTGATCAGCTTCGCCGGCCTGATGGTGCTGTTCATGCTGGATTTCCATCATGTGATGATCGAGGCGATCGTTCAATCCTATCGGGCCATGCCGATCGGCACTCCCTTCGATCCGCAGGGTGTGCTGATCACGCTCACGGATTCGCTGGCGCAGATCTTCATGATCATGTTGAGGCTCGCGAGCCCCTTCATCATCTATGGCCTGCTTTTCAACGTGGCGATCGGCATGGTGAACAAGCTGGCGCCACAGATCCCGATCTACTTCATCTCGCAGCCCTATCTGATCATGGGCGGCTTGTTCCTGCTCTATCTCGGTATCGCTGCGATGCTGCGCCTGTTCGGCGACGGTTTCGCGCTGGTCATGCAGGGAGGATAGCCGCATGAAGACCCGCTCGCAGAAGCTCAAGCGCCTGGTCGCCGTCCAACGCCATCTGGAGCAGATGGCGGAGGCGGATTTCGTCGAGATGGTGCGGCAGCGCGAGGTTCTGGCTGAGACGATCGATGTCGTCGTCGATGCCATGGGCTCGGCTCATCCGATGCACCGCATGTTCTCCGGCCACTATTCCTCGCAGATCGGACGGCTTGTGCAGAAGGACCAGATGCTGCACGGCATCCAGCAAACGCACGAGGCGCGCATGCTGAGGGAGCGCGCGAAAGCCGACCGGCTCGAGGAAAACATGAAGGAGGCCCGCCAGTCCGAGGACCGCGAAGAGGCCGACAATTCCATCTACGACCTGATCGATCAACACGTTACGGGCAACGCGCCAGCTTCCCGTAAGCTTGACGGGCGATAGTACGTCATTCCCGGTTTGCTCCGATGGCGGAGCGGATCCGGGCCGACCAATGCCCAGGCTCGATTTTGAGAGGATTCGTCATGGCCATCTCTCCGCCCAGCGATCTGGTGATGGATGTCGTGCGCGCCGCCGACCCCACCGAAGTGCAGGAAGCGCAGGCGCGGTTGAAGGCCAACCGTGCCGCGTTCAAGGCGACGAGTCTGGCGGAAAACGGCAACGGCTTTGCCGCTGCCGTCAACGTTCTCAATCTGTCGCCGGAAGGTTCGAGCGGGCTCGGCGACCTCAACAACCGCGTCGAACAGAAGAAGATTCCGGAGACCTATCGCAAGTTCGAGGCCATGGTGCTGCAGAACTTCGTGAAGTCGATGCTGCCGACCGAAAGCGAGAACGTTTTCGGCAAGGGCAATGCGGGTGATATCTGGAAGAGCATGATGGCCGAGCAGATCGGCGACGTGATCTCCAAGAGCGGTGGCATCGGCATTGCCGAACAGCTCGCGGGCGCCGAAGGCACCGATCGGGTTCAGGCATCGCTGGACGGTAACAGCCGAAACCTCGCCGCAAGCCTCGTGCAGGAATACGAGCGCAAGACGCTGACCGGCTTTACGACCGACAACGACAAGAACAAGCAAGCCTAGGGCGGGGTGGGGGAACTGCTTGCAGTTTTCCATCCGCATTTCGCTCTAATTCATAGGAATAGATCGCGCTTGAGAATCCGGTCGATCCGACCAGAAATCATCGTGATCCAATTGGGAGTTGATTCATGGAAGCCATGGCATCCAATGACGTCCGGATCCAGAACGTGCTCGGCCGCCTGGAAATGATCCTCGACAACGAGAACAGCCGGATCGGCATCGACCCGGAATTCGATATCAAGACATCGAACGCGCACAAGAGCCGTTGCCTCTACGAACTGACGATGCTGCACCGTGACATGCTGCCGGGCGAAAACTCTTCGGCTTTCTCCTCGCATGCTCTGCACCTGCGCGAAAAGCTGTCGGTCAATTCGCAGAAGGTCGAGGCCCATCTCGAAGCCGTTCGCGCCGTCGTCGACCTCCTGAAGACCGCCGCCCAGGATGCCGATGCGGACGGCATCTATTCCGAAGCGCAGTTCCGCTATAGCGATTTCTGATGCTGAAGCTCGTTTTCACCGGGGTCTGGGTCTGCGCGGTCACGCTCGGATCGGTCTACTTCTCGATGCAAAGCGCCTCCGCGCCCGCCGTCCCGGACGGCGAGGCTGCCCGGCGCGCATCGGAGCAATATGTTCCCGGTGAGATGATCACCATTCCGGTCATCCGGGATGGTTCCGTTCAGGGCTATTTCCTGACCAAGCTTTCCTTCTCCGCCACCAAGGAGGGGATCAACAATCTTCGCGCGCCGCTGCGCCAGATGGTTACCGATGAGCTCTACGATCTGCTCGTCGGTTCGAAATTCATCGACATCGCCGACACCGGTACGTTCGACCTGCCCACCTTCAAGACGACGGTAAAGGACGGCCTGAACAAGAAGCTCGGCGACGAGGTGATTACCGAGGTGCTCGTCGAGCAGCTCGAGTATCTGACCAAGGAAGACGTCAAACGCGTCGCCAACAGCCAGAATGTGCCGCGGCAAAAGCCGGTCCCGATCACCGACAAGAACGGCAACGTCGCCGGCGACAAGTTGCCTGAAGGCGCCGTCAAGGCAAGCAGCGCGCACTGATGATTGTTGGAAGGGACGCCCGGGTGGGTTTCCGCTCGGCCGCTTGCCCTCGACGAGGCGGTATCCGTCAGTTCTTTTCCGGGGTGCGGTACTGCTCGTTGACGAGGCCGAGTTCCGCCATCAGCCGGCCGATCGCCACATAGAAGTGGTATAGTCCGGCCGCTGCCAGCCCGCTCTTGTTCCACAGTTCCAACCCGCGCGGCACCGATGCGCCAAGCAGCGCCAGCGATTTGCCGAAGGTCCTGAGCCGGCCTTTGAAGCTCGGGTCACGCCGATGTTCGAGCATCGTCGAGATCGCGCCGTTCCTGAGGCTGCGCGCCCTGATCCAGGATGCGCTGGTGCGGCGGGCGGGCACGGTCTCGGCAACCCAGGCGTCGGTTGCCCAGGCGAAGGAAAACCCTTTCGCCTTGCAGCGGCTGTAGAAATCCGCATCGCCGCCGCCGATGAAGTTGAAGGCGGGATCCAGGAAGGGTTGCGGCATCGCGTCCAGCACTCCACGCGTAACGAGCACGTTGCCGGAGGAATAAAGGATGGGCACCGGCCCGGTCGCGTCATAATGGGGCGTGAAGACCGGATGGCGTTTCCACTTCTGCCCGCCATCGCCTTCGAAAACCGGAAGCTGCGGGCCGCCGACCATATCGGCACCGGTCGTTTCCTGTGCCGCGATGAGGCAATCGAGCCATTCGGGCGCCGCCACTTCGTCGTCGTCGATTATCGCGATCGCCTTGAGGTTCGGGTAGGTTTGGAGCGCCGTCGCCCAGCCGGCATTGTAGGCGTGGCAGTTTCCGCGCTGATGCGCGACGATCACGACAGAATCCGAAGGATGTCCCAGGAAGAAGTCTTTGGCCGCCGCAGCCCCGGCCAGCCCGTCGGCATCGTTTTCGACGACGACCGTGGCGTAGGAGATGTCAGGCCTTTGGGAAACAATGGTTTTCAGCGTCTTGACGACATGGTCCGGCCGACGGAACGTCGGCAGCACGACGACGAGTTCGATGTCGCCGGCGTCTTCCAGCTCTGTCCGGAAGTAGACGGAAATGTCCTGGCCGGTCGTCGTCATGGCGAAACCTGTAAAAGCAAAATTGTGTCGCAATACAGCAAATCTTCCTAAACAGATGCTGAACCCTGGCGGCATATTTTGAAAGGGGTCTTTAAGCGCTCCTTCACCCCATGCTGCTAATGAAGGCCGCAGTTCCATTCATGACGCGTGGCAAAATGCATCTGGTCCTGGTCTCTTCGCTCGTTCCCGTCGCCAATCCGGCGTCCGGTTTCGACATTGCCAACCGGGCTGTGCTCGACGGTCTGCGCGCGCTCGGTCACCGCGTCAGCGTCATCGGTTTTCTCCAGCCGGGACGCGTGCCCGCGCCCGATTGCGATATGCATCTTCTCGGCGAGCTGGAAGTCACCAATGCCAAGGTTGGCACGTGGCAGAAGTTGAGCTGGCTCGCGACGGCCTTCCTCAACCGCACGACCGTCTCATCCGGCAAGATGCTGGTGGTGTCGTCGAGCCGGATTCAGTCGATCCTCGAGAGCCTCGCTCCGTTCGACGGTCTCGTGCTCAACTCGGTGCAACTGCCGGCCGCTTTCCAGCAGGTTTTCCGCCCCCATCCGTCGATCTATGTCGCGCACAATGTCGAGGCGGATTCTGCCTTTGAGAATGCCGAGCGGGCCAAGGGTACGGTCGAACGCTTTCTTTTCCGGCGCGAGGCGCAGTATCTCGAACGCTACGAGCAGCAACTGGCGCAGAATGCGGTGGCCGTCTGGACGTTTGCGGAGGCCGATCGCTTCGGCTTCGGCCGCGCCGTCAGCGACCGGGCCTTCGTGCTGCCGCTGGTCACCGGTTGGGATGCGGCAGTAGTGCCGACAGAAGCAGCCGAGCTCCAGCAGGACCTCGGCTTGATCGGGACCTGGAGCTGGCGGCCGAACCGATTGGGGCTCGACTGGTTTCTCGCCGAGGTCGTACCGCATCTGCCGCAGGATCTTTCGATCGCGATTGCCGGCCAGATGGATGGCATACCGGCGGTTTCCCATCCCGGTGTTCGCTTCGTCGGACGGGTTCCTGATGCACGCGCCTTCGTCACGGAAAGTGCGGTCATACCGCTCGTCAGCCGGGGCGGTACGGGCGTCCAGCTGAAGAGCATCGAGACCTTTGAGCTTGGCATGCCATCCGTGGCGACGCAGGCGTCGTTGCGCGGCATCGAGGCGCTTCCTGAGAATTGCGCCGCGGCCGAAGATCCGGCCGAGTTCGCGCGCCTGTTGGTCGACAAGGTCACCCGCGCGCGCGGCGGCGACCGCCAACGCCTTGACGGTTCGGTCTTCCATCGCGCCCAGAAGGCGAAGCTGATGCGGGTCATGCGCAATGTGCTGGCCGGCCTCGCTCCGAGTGCCTCGGCCGAGACACCCTCGGTTCCGCCCGAGCTGAAGGTCCATGACGGGGGGCGGTCGTGACCAAGACGACCGCCGGCGCGAACGCCGCCCTGTCCGGGCGCCTCATCCTGGGCATGCCGGTGGTCGATTTCGATTGGGAGAGCGCCTTTGTCTTTGCGGCCGACGCGCTGTCGCGCCCGGGTGGGCAAACAACGCTCGCCTTCCTCAACGCCAACAATGCCAACCTGATGATGCGCGACGGCGAGTACCGCGAGGTCCTCGGCCGCCAGGTCGTCTTTCCCGACGGTCACGGCGTCGATATCGCTTCCTATCTCTTTTACGGCAGCATGTTCCCGGCCAATCTCAACGGCACGGACTTCGTGCCGGCGCTGCTGACCTTCGTCGACCGGCCGCTGCGCGTTGCGATGATCGGCGCCCGTGCGAAGGTGCTTGCGCGCGCGGCCGAGAATTTTCGCAGGCACGCGCCATGGCACGAGTTCCTCCCCGTTTCCGACGGGTTCTTCGATCGTGACCACTCCCAGCAAGTGCTTGCCGATGTCCGGGCGCTGAACGCTGATATCCTGCTGGTGGCGATGGGAAGCCCCAGTCAGGAGAAATGGGTCGATGCCCATGTGGGGCCGCAGGACGCCCGGCTGGTCATTACCGTCGGCGCGCTCTTCGATTTCGTCGCCGAGGCGTTTCCGCGGGCGCCGAAGTTCCTGCGCCGGATGCGGCTGGAATGGTTCTTTCGCCTGGCGGTCGAGCCGCGGCGCATGTGGCGTCGCTATGTCCTCGGAAACCCGCTTTTCCTGTTTTACGTCCTCTGGCACAAGCTGTCGGGGCGGGCGCGGGAAAACGTCGCCGACACCAGCCTTCGGACGGGAACATCGTGAACGGTCAGACCATGCGCACAGCCATTGTCACAGCGTCCTACTCCAATGACTTCGAGCGCTGCCGGCTGATGTGCGAAAGCATGGACCGCAAGCTTCAGGGCGATTGGAAGCACTATCTGCTGGTTGCCGATTTCGACGTTAAGCTCTTCCGGCAACTGGAGGGCTCCAGACGCCAGGTTATCAGCGAACGCGATCTCCTGCCCTGGTGGCTGCATCCCGTCACCGACCCGCTTTCGGGCGGCCGCCGGAAGCTGTGGCTCAGCCCCTTTGGCCTGCCGCTGCGTGGCTGGCATGCCCAACAGCTTCGCCGCCTGGTGCTCGCGCGCCACATCGACGAGGCGGCGATGTTTGCCGTCGATTCCGATGTCGTCTTCCTGCGCGCCTTCGATCCCGGCAGCCTCTGGCAGGGAGAGCGGTTGACGCTCTACCGCAAGGACGGGGCGATTAATGCGCAAATGCGCTCCAACCATCTCGAATGGCTCGCCCATTCCGACAGGCTTCTCGGGATCGGCCCCTACACGTTGCCGGCCAACGACTATATCAACACGCTGATCGCGTGGCGCACCGATACCAGCCGCAAGCTGCTCGAACACATCGAGACGCTGCACGGCCGGAACTGGGTGAGGGCGATGACCCGCACCCGCGCCTTCTCCGAATGCACGATCTACGGGCGCTTCGTCGACGAGGTGCTGGGCGGGGAAGGTCATGTTCCCTCCGATGCCGCGCTCTGTCATGTGCTCTGGTTCGAAGACAGCTACCGGCAGGATCTCTCCGGACTCAGGGCGTTCTTGAAGGACATGGCGCCGCATCAGGTCGGCATCGGCGTGCAGTCCTTCGTCGGCCACGATCTCGACGATATTCGCCGGGCGGTGTTCGAACTCGCGGCCTGAGGCATCTGTCTTGTTTCAGATGACCCGATCAGCCGGCTTTCTGAGCGCCGAATAGGTCAGTCCGAACGAGAGCGCGTAGAGGACCAGGAAGATCCCGTTGAGCGCCGGCGCCCAGGTCGTGACGTCGGCCGTCGTCTGCAGCAAGAGAACCAGCAGCCCCACCTTGACGACGCCGGCAATCAACAGGTTCAGCATGCGCCGCACAGTGCGGCCGGTCGCGTAGAGCAGTTCGGAGTGGTACTCGATCAGGTTGCGGAACGAGGGCACGAGCACGATCATCGCGACAATCGGCGCGGCTGCCGACACGTTGCGCCCGAGGCCATCGGGGAAGACCCACAGATAGAATGCCATGGCCGCGATGGCGGCAAAGGACGCAAGCGCCACCAGGAGTTCGATCGAGAGCCGGACACGCCAGCGGGCAATCGCCTCGGGCGTTCGCATGATGCGCTGGACGAGCAAGGTGTTGAACGACCGCACCGGCAGCGCCGTCAGGTCCGCCAGCCGCATCAGGATGGCATAGAGGCCGGACACCGCCGGCCCGCCAATGGCGAGTACCGCAATCTTGTCGAACTCCGATTGGATGTAGAACAGCACCTCGGCGCCGGCGACCGACACCGAATCCGCCCAGCGCCGGAAGTAAAGCCGTGGCTGCCAGCGCAGCCGGACACGCGGGTAGAACCAGAGAAGGGCCACCAGAAGGCCGAGCGCATTCGCAAGCAGATAGAGGTAGGACCAAGCTTCGAGCGTTTTCCAGGGGAGCAACGCAAGGAGCAGGGCAGCGGCGGTGCGGATCGCCGTTCCGATCACCACGAGGAGGGCGCCGCGCCCGAAGCGACCCAGACCGTTCAGCACGATGACGGCGGTCTCCAGCCCGCGCCAGCAGAGGATCTCGGCCAGCATGAAGGCAGCAAAAGTGCCGGCCGCCATGTCGCGGGAAAAGAGGGCGAGGAAGGTGATCGCGCAGATGATTGCGATCAACGGCAGCGACAGCACGGCGCCGACCAGAAAGCCGGCGCTATAGGTGCCGACAAGCAGCGGCTTTACCGTCGCGACCCGATAGAGCGGCGACATGAAGCCAAAGGCAAGCACGCGCGATATCATGATGCCGGCGGCAGACGCGGTCGCGAACAACCCGAAATCGGCGATGGCGAGCGTGTTGGCAACGGCGATGAAATAGACGAGCGACAGCACGAGCCGGCCCGCCGAACCTCCGGTCATCGAGAGGTAAGCGTGGATGAGCGCCCGGTGGCGGAGATAAAGCGCTTTGATGCGATGGGGCACGGCCGACATTTCCAGTAGCGCGTTCCCGCTCGATGCCGATGGAAACGCTCTATCTCCTTGATATCTCACACTTCCAAGGGCAGGGCGCGCAAAGCGTTCGCCTGGAATTGCGCTCGTCTCTCCGTCATAGGCGGGAAAGCTTAATAAGGCGTGAGATCACGCCGTTCGCGCCGTCACTTCCCGCCGAAATTAACGATTTGTTTTCCATGTTTCCTTAGGTTGGCTTCACTATTCGGAATTCGCCGTTTCGGCAGCCGCGGGATCAGTCATGTTCAACATCGACGACGAGAAACGCCCGGTTCCGCGTGCATCGTTGCTCGATTTTGCAGCAGAGGACGCGCGCGATCCCGCGCGTGCGCGAGACAGGCGCACCGCCGACCCGCAGGGTGCAGGCTCGTCCTTGCTCGGTCGTCTGTCCGGTTCCGGTGGATCAGCCAATCAATCAGCGGCCCGGCGCGAAAACCGTTCGAAAGGTCAGCCCCCGCGCGGCGAAACGGTGCGGCCGACAGCCAAGGCACCCGCCGCCCGTAACCAACCCGGCCTCGGCGGCATGCGTGGCAAGTTTGCGCGCTGGCTTGCCGATAGTCCTGCTGATAGTCCGCCTGAGGGGGCTGCGCCGGGAGTGACAGCCGACGGGCGAGCCGCAGGTGACCGCCCGCTCGTGGATATCAAGACCGTGGTGCGCGCGGTCTGGCAGCTCCGCAAGATCATTCTCGCGACCACGGCGCTCGGCGCCGTCGGTGGCGTCCTGCTGGCGTTGTCGACGCCCAGCGTCTTCGTTTCCGAAAGCAAGCTCTACGTCGATCCGCGCGAAGTGCGGCTGACGGATTCCGACCTGTCGAAACAATCGCTCGCAACCGAAGGCATTCTCGCCATTGTCGACAGCCAGCTCGAAGTGTTGCGCTCGCGAACGGTTATGGAAAAGGTCGCGGCCAGTCTCGATCTGGAAAAGGACCCGGAATTCGCCGGCAAGGGAGCCGGTGGCGACGCGTCCGCGCGCGTCCTGAAGACCTTGGGCGAGGCAATTCAGGTCTGGCGCGATCCGAAAACCTTCATCGTCACCATTGAGGCGAAGACCAGGGATCCCGAGAAGTCGGCACTGATTGCCAACCGATTGGTGGACACGTTCCTCGGCGAGGAGACCGCCGCGCAATCCGGCTTCTTCCAGAAGACGACGGTTGCGCTCGACGCGCGTATCAAGGAACTGAAGGCTGAACTGGACGCGGCCGAAAAGGCCGTCGAGGATTACAAGGCGAGCAACGACATTGTCGGCGCCGGCGGCGAATTGATCGCCGACAAGCAGCTCCTCAGCCTCAGTGATCAGGTCGCTGCGGCCCGCAATCGCATCGCCGAGGCGAAAGCCAAGGCCGAGGCGTCCGGCAAGGTGCAGCTCACCGATGTTCTGACGGGCGCCTACCCGGAGGAAATCAGTTCGCTGGCGCTCTCCGAACTGCGCAAGCAATACGCGGCGACCAGGGCGCAACTGAGCGCCCTTGATGCGAGCCTCGGGCCCCGCCATCCGCAACGCATCGCCGTTCAGCAGGCACTCGAGTCGTCGCGCTCGGAGATCGCCAACGAGTTGCGCCGCATCGCGGCTGCGGCGGGGACCGAGCTTGACCGCGCCCAGCGAACGGAACAGGACCTCGTGCAGCAGCTTGCCGTCCAGAAGGCGCGCCAGATCGATTCCTCCGCCGAATTCGTCGAGTTGCGCGAGCTGCAGCGAAAAGCGGCGGCGACCCGCGAGATCTACGAATCCTTCCTGAAGCGCGCCGGCGAGACGCGCGAAGAGGAAAAGCTGACCGCGAAGAACATCCGGGTGATCTCCAAGGCCGAGCCGGCGCTGCAGGCAAAAGGGCCCTCCCGCAAGATCATCGTGATCGCCGCCACCATGGCGGGCTTCTTTGCCGGCCTCGGCCTCGGCGTGCTGCTCGGCATCTATCGCAGCTTGAACGGATTGTTTCCCGCAACCCGGAAGGTCGAGGACGATGAGGCGCCCGAGCCGCCGGAACCCGATGGCGGCCCCGAGCCCACACGGCGCCAGCAGCCGCAGCCTGATCCGGCTTCGGCCAAGCTCGAGCTGCCGCCGCAGTTCAGCCCGGCTGCGCACCATGCGCAATCGCTGAACGCTGCCTATGCCGTTGCTCGCCGGAGCGCAACGGCGGGTCCTGTCACGGCTCAGCCTGTGCCGCAGACCGTAGACGAGGATGACGCCGACATCGCCAAGGTCCAGGAAGGCCTTCGCGCGCTGAGGTCTCGCGTCGAGCACTATTCCCGCCAGAAGCTCGCGCGCCGTTGATACGACGGGCGGAGAGGCACGCTTCATTCGCGAACGTCTTGTGAGGCTGAGACCTCACGGCTTTCGGCGAAACCACGTGCACCTCTCAGTCTTGAGAGGAAATATCATCGGGGCACTCGAAACGGCAGCCAACCTCGTTGTCGCCTCTTGCATTTATGCGTTTGGGACAGCATAGGGCGCGTTGAGGCCATCGCCTTCTCTGAGGCGAACTAGAGTATGCCGCGTGAACAGGAAGCCAGGAGGAACATGCCGTGACGACTGTGATTGATGGCAAGAAGGTCGCCGCTTCGGTGATCGAAAGCGTGAAGGCCGCGACCCGTGCGCTCGAAACGGATGCGGGTGTTCGCGCAGGTCTCGCCGTCGTGATCGTCGGCGACGATCCGGCAAGCCACGCTTATGTTTCTTCCAAGAGCAAGATGGCCAAGGAGTGCGGCTTCCTGTCGGTCCAGCACACCTTGGCCGAGGCAACGACCCAGGAAGAGCTCGCTGCACTCGTGGCTAAGCTCAACGCCGATCCCTCTATTCACGGCATCCTCGTGCAGCTTCCGCTGCCGAAACATCTGAATTCCGAGCCGATTATCCAGTCGATCCTGCCCGAAAAAGACGTCGACGGCCTGCACGTCGTCAATGCCGGCAAACTTGCGACCGGCGATCTCGAAGGCGGTCTCGTCTCCTGCACGCCGGCCGGCGCCATGGTCTTCGTGCGCCAGACCCATGGCGACGATCTCTCCGGTCTGAACGCTGTCGTCGTCGGCCGCTCGAACCTGTTCGGCAAGCCGATGTCAGCGCTGCTGCTTGCCGCCAACGCGACGGTCACGACCGCCCATTCGCGCACCAAGGATCTGGCCGCCGTCTGCCGCAACGCCGATATCCTCGTTGCCGCCGTGGGACGCCCCGAAATGGTGAAGGCCGACTGGGTGAAGCCGGGCGCGACGGTCATCGACGTCGGTATCAACCGCGTACCAGCGCCGGAGAAGGGTGAGGGCAAGTCCAAACTCGTCGGCGACGTCGCCTTTGCGGAAGCCGCCGAGGTTGCAGGCGTGATCACGCCGGTGCCGGGTGGCGTCGGACCGATGACCATCGCCATGCTGATGGCCAACACCGTGATTGCCGCCTATCGCAAGGCCGGCCGCAAGCCGCCGCGCTTCTGATCCTGGCTCATATGGGATGATGAGACGCGTCGCGATTGCGGCGCGTTTTCATTTTTGCGGGGCAGGTCCGGTCGATGCGCGCACGATGAGTTCGGCGCGCCAGAGTTCCTGCTCCGGATAGTCGCCGCGCTTCAGGATGCCGCCGATCAGCCGTGTGGCGATACGCGCCCCGGCGGCCCGCAGCGACGAGCGTGTCGTTGTCAGCGGGATGCTGAAATTTTCGGGCTTCAGCATCGGCAAGACGTCGTCATGGGCGATCAGCGAAATGTCTTCGCCGATTTTCAAGCCCGCCTGGTTGATCGCCCTGACAGCGCCAAGCGCCAGCACCGTACTTGAACAGAGCACCGCCGTCGGCGGCTGCGCGTGCTGCAGGAAGGGCTGCATGCTGCGGTAGCCGTGCTCGTCGGTCATCAGCGAATGCTGGACAAGCGCCTCGTCGAGCGAAAGGCCGTGTTCGGCGAGCGCCCGCAGCATGCCTTTTTTCCGGCGAATGGAAAAAGCCAGATATTCCGGCCCGTTGATCAGCGCAATCCGCTGGTGTCCGAGCTGTATAAGCAGCCGTGTCGCGTCGTAGAAGGCACTCGTATTGTCGATGTCGAGGAACGGATAGTCGCGGCTTTCGCCGATCGACCGGCCGTGCACGACGAAGGGGATCGAGAGCGATTTCAACATGGCGATGCGCGGGTCGTTGGCGCGCATATAGGCGAGGAAAAGCGCATCGACATTGCCGCTGGCCGCCAGGCGCCGGAAGGTCACCTCCTCGTCCTCCGGCGCGCTCGGATTGAGCACGAAGTGGAAGTCGTGCTTGACCGCCTCTTCCGCCAGCCCTGCCAGAAACTCGCCGAAATGCACGTCGGAATCGATGCCGGGCGCGATCGGCATGACCATGCCGATCGAATAGGCCTTGCCGGTGGCCAATCGCTGCGCTGCGCGGTTCGGCCTGTAGCCGGTCTCACGCACGGCCTGCAGCACGCGCTGACGGGTTTCGGCGTTGACTTCCGGATAGCCGTTCAGCGCCCGGCTGACCGTCGTCTGTGACAGGCCGAGCAGCTCCGCCAATTGCTTGAGATTGACCGCCATGGTCGGGATTCCTCTCAAAGCGCTTTGGATACCCATATGATTTTTGGTGTTTGGCCCCAGCGCCCTCCGGTTTGTGTAGCATCCGTTTTTCGAGCAACAAAGCGGAATTCAACTATTGCGCGGTGCAAAACGTTACCGCAGGGCACAAATACGTCGCATGGAGAACAGCGATGGGAAAGCTCTTGACTCCGCGCGTGTCGCAATGGTTTGTTAGCGAACTCAAAGCGCTTTGAATTTTTCGCGCATTGTCGTCTGCCCGGCGGGATCCGGGTTCATCTTTGGGAGGAGAAGAACGTGAAGAGATCATTGCTGTTGGGCGTGGCCGCCTTTGCCCTGATTGCAGGTGCAGCCGGCGCCGCCGACCTCAAATTCAAGCCGGGCGAAGATACGAAGTTCAACTGGGCGAGCTTCGAGGAGTTCAAGAAGGGCCACGACCTTAAGGGCCAGACGCTGACGATCTTCGGCCCCTGGCGCGGCGAAGACGAGGCGCTGTTCAAGAGCGTCTATGCCTACTTCACCGAAGCGACGGGCGCCGAGATCAAGTACTCCTCGTCTGAAAACTACGAGCAGCAGATCGTCATCGACACCCAGGCCGGCAGCCCCTCCGAAATCTCGATCCTCCCGCAGCCGGGTCTGATCGCCGATCTCGCCTCCAAGGGCTACCTGACGCCGCTCGGCGACGAAACCCAGAAGTGGCTGCTCGACAACTATGCCGCCGGTCAGTCCTGGGTCGATCTGTCGACCTACAAGGGCAAGGACGGCAATGCTGCGCTCTTTGCGTTCCCCTACAAGATCGACGTGAAGTCGCTCGTGTGGTACTCGCCGGAGAACTTCGAGGACGCCGGCTACGAAGTGCCGAAGACCATGGAAGAGCTGAAGGCGCTGACAGAGAAGATCGCCGCCGATGGCGGCAAGCCCTGGTGCATCGGCCTTGGCTCCGGTGGTGCCACCGGCTGGCCGGCCACCGACTGGGTGGAAGACATGATGCTGCGTACGCAGCCGGCCGACGTCTACGACAAGTGGGTGAAGAACGAGATCCCGTTCACCGATCCGGCCGTCGTCGGTGCGATCGACGAGTTCGGTTGGTTCGCCAAGAACGACAAGTTCGTCGATGGCGGTGCAGCAGCGGTTGCCTCGACCGACTTCCGCGACAGCCCGAAGGGCCTCTTTGCCTCGCCGCCGAAGTGCTACCTGCACCACCAGGCGTCGTTCATCCCGTCCTTCTTCCCCGAGGGCACGAAGATCGGCGAGGACGCCGACTTCTTCTACATGCCGCCTTACGAGAGCAAGAAGGAGCTCGGCAATCCGGTGCTTGGCGCCGGCACGCTGGCGATGATCACCAAGGACACGCCGGCGGCGCGCGCCTTCATCGAGTTCCTGAAGACCCCGATCGCCCATGAAGTCTGGATGGCGCAGACGAGCTTCCTGACGCCCTACAAGAGCGTCAATGTCGACACCTACGGCAACCCGCCGCTGAAGAAGCAGGGCGAGATCCTCTTGAGCGCCACCACGTTCCGCTTTGACGGTTCCGACCTGATGCCCGGCAAGATCGGTGCGGGTGCGTTCTGGACCGGCATGGTCGATTTCGTCGGCGGCAAGTCGTCGGCCGACGTCGCGGACGGCGTGCAGAAGGCCTGGGACGCCATCAAGTAACAACAGATGACGGGCGGCAGCAATGCCGCCCGTTGCCGACCCGGGTTCGCTGCCAGGGCGGGACGAGGAAAAGCGTTGCGGTCTCCGTGCGTTTCCGCCCCCAACCCTTGAGAGGCCGCGCGCCCCAATGAGAACGGCGACAATCGCCAGCCCTGCACGGGGACGTGCACCCAAGGGGAGGGACATGTCATGTTTTATCAGCTAGCCGCTGCTGCGGGGTTCATGCTGGCCGGGGTGCTCGGCTGCGCTGCCTATTTCTGGGGAACCAGCCTTGTTCTCGACCTGATCTTCCCGTCCAAGGGAAAATCAGGTGTGGTCGCCTCGCGAAACCTGCGCATCACCAATGCCATCCGCCCGTGGCTGTTCCTCGCACCCGCGCTCTTTGCTCTGGCGACCTACCTCATCTACCCGGTGATCATGTCGCTCTGGTACAGTTTCCACGACCGCGCGGGTCAGAATTTCGTCGGCGTCAGCAACTATGCCTGGATGGTCAACGACGGCGAATTCCGCCAGTCGATTTACAACAACTTCCTCTGGCTGCTCGTCGTCCCGGCGCTCTCGACCTTCTTCGGTCTCGTCATCGCGGCGCTCACCGACCGGATCTGGTGGGGCAATATCGCCAAGACCCTGATCTTCATGCCGATGGCGATCTCGTTTGTCGGTGCCGCGGTCATCTGGAAGTTCATCTATGATTTCCGCCCCGAGGGTGCAGAACAGATCGGCCTGCTGAATGCCATCGTCGTTGCTTTCGGCGGCGCCCCGCAGGCCTGGATCACGCTGCCCTTCTGGAACAACTTCTTCCTGATGGCGATCCTCGTCTGGATCCAGACGGGTTTTGCCATGGTCATCCTGTCGGCAGCCCTTCGCGGCATTCCGGAGGAAACGATCGAGGCCGCCGTCATCGACGGCGCCAATGGCTGGCAGATCTTCTTCAAGATCATGGTACCGCAGATCTGGGGCACGATCGCCGTCGTCTGGACGACCATCACCATCCTGGTGCTGAAGGTCTTCGATATCGTGCTCGCGATGACCAATGGCCAGTGGCAGAGCCAGGTGCTCGCCAACCTCATGTTCGACTGGATGTTCCGCGGTGGCGGCGACTTCGGCCGCGGGGCTGCGATCGCCGTCGTCATCATGATCCTCGTCATTCCGATCATGGTCTGGAACATCCGCAATGCGGCCAAGGAAATGAAGGGGCACTGAGATGAATCCAGCGACACGTTCTCCCCTCATGTGGGTCGTCCACCTCTCGGTCTTTCTGATCGTCGCACTGTGGACGCTGCCGACCGCAGGCCTTCTGATCTCGTCGCTGCGCGACAAGGACCAGCTCGCCGTTTCCGGCTGGTGGACTTCCCTTTCGACTTCGTCGCAGAACACCGTCGTGAGAGCGCCCGGCCCCGAAAGCCAGGTGGAGCGCGACGGCAAGTTCGTGATCTCCGGCAATCTGCTCGAAGGTCAGCCGGGCCAGATCTCCGCCTTCGGCTTCAACAGCCGTGAGCCGACTGCGTTCAAGGCCGGCGAAACCGCCGAGCTCAACGACGGCGAGAAACTGACCGTTCAGGCCGACGGCAACTTCGAGATCGTTTCCGACAAGAAGATGGAAGGATCGCGCGGCCAGCGCGTCTTCGTCACCGCATCATCGCCGCCGCGCTTTACCTTCGACAACTATGTCGAAGTCCTGAGCGCCGAAGGCATCGGCCGCTCCTTCATCAATTCGCTGACGGTCGCCGTGCCAGCGACCATCATCCCGATCATGATCGCCGCCTTCGCGGCCTATGCGCTTGCCTGGATGCCGTTTCCGGGCCGTGCGATCCTGATCGCCGTGGTCGTCGGCCTCCTCGTCGTGCCGCTGCAGATGTCGCTGATCCCGCTCTTGAAGCTCTATAACGGCGTCGGCGCCTTCTTTGGCGTGCCGGCCAAGACCTATGTCGGCATTTGGCTCGCCCATACCGGTTTCGGCCTGCCGCTGGCGATCTATCTGCTTCGCAACTACATGGCCGGCCTGCCGCGCGAAATCATGGAATCCGCCCGCGTCGATGGCGCCAGCGATTTCGATATCTTCGTCAAGATCATCCTGCCTCTGTCCTTCCCGGCGCTCGCTTCCTTCGCGATCTTCCAGTTCCTGTGGACCTGGAACGACCTGCTGGTCGCCATCGTGTTCCTGGGCGCGGGGCCCGACGAACTGGTCCTGACCGGCCGGCTCGTCAACTTGCTCGGTTCACGCGGCGGCAACTGGGAGATCCTGACGGCCTCCGCCTTCATTACCATCATCGTTCCGCTGATCGTCTTCTTCAGCCTGCAGCGCTATCTCGTGCGCGGCCTGCTGGCGGGCTCGGTCAAGGGCGGCTGACATCTGAGGACTTTCGACGACAATGAGCATGACCGAAATGAGCACTTCCACTTTGCAGGCCGATCGGGATTGGTGGCGCGGCGCGGTGATCTACCAGATCTATCCGCGCTCCTACCAGGACTCCAACGGCGACGGCATCGGTGACCTCAAGGGCATCGTTACCCGCTTGCCGCATATTGCCGCCCTCGGTGCCGACGCAATCTGGATTTCGCCGTTCTTCACCTCGCCGATGAAGGACTTCGGTTATGACGTCTCCAACTATAGCGATGTCGACCCGATCTTCGGCAGCCTTGCCGACTTCGACGCGGTCATAGCCGAGGCGCACCGCCTTGGCATCCGGGTGATGATCGACCTTGTTCTCTCGCACACGTCGGACCAGCATCCCTGGTTCGTCGAAAGTCGGTCGAGCCGGACGAACGCGAAGGCTGATTGGTACGTCTGGGCTGATTCCAGGCCGGACGGCACCCCGCCCAATAACTGGCTGTCGATCTTCGGCGGCTCGGCCTGGGCGTGGGATCCGACGCGCCTGCAATATTACATGCACAACTTCCTGACCTCGCAGCCGGACCTCAACCTGCACAATCCGGAAGTGCAGGATGCACTGCTGGCCGTCGAGCGTTTCTGGCTGGAGCGCGGCGTCGACGGCTTCCGCCTCGACACCATCAACTTCTATTTCCACGACAAGCAGCTGCGCGACAATCCGGCGCTGGCGCCGGAGCGCCGTAACGCCCAGACCGCACCGGCGGTCAACCCCTACAACTATCAGGAACATCTCTACGACAAGAACCAGCCGGAGAACCTCGAGTTCCTGAAGCGCTTCCGCGCCGTTATGGACGAGTTCCCGGCGATCGCTGCGGTCGGCGAAGTCGGCGACAGCCAGCGCGGTCTGGAGATCGCCGGCGAATATACCTCCGGCGGCGACAAGATGCAGATGTGCTACGCCTTCGAATTCTTGGCGCCGGATCCGCTGACACCGGCGACGGTCGCCGAGGTTCTCCGAAACTTCCAGAAGGCGGCGCCAGAAGGTTGGGCCTGCTGGGCCTTCTCGAACCATGACGTCGTGCGCCATGTCAGCCGCTGGGGAGCGGGCGTTGCCGATCGCGACGCTCATGCGAAACTGCTTGCGAGCCTTCTGATGTCGCTGCGCGGCTCGGTCTGCATCTATCAGGGCGAGGAACTGGCGCTGTCGGAAGCCGAGCTTGCCTATGAAGACCTGAAGGATCCCTATGGCATCCAGTTCTGGCCGGATTTCAAGGGTCGCGACGGTTGCCGCACACCGATGGTCTGGGACGGTGCCACGGTCAATGGCGGCTTCGGCAGCGCAAAACCCTGGCTGCCGGTGCCGGCGGAACACCTCAAGCGCGCCGTGTCGGCGCAGCAGGGCGATCCGGCCTCGGTACTCGAGCACTACCGTCGCTTCCTGCATTTCCGCAAGGCGTATCCGGCGTTTGCCAAGGGCGAGATCGAGTTCCTGAGCACGGACGGCTCGGTGCTTGCTTTCGTGCGCAGCCACGGCAACGAGAAGCTTTTCTGCCTGTTCAACATGAGCGGCGTGCCGGCTGCGGCCACGCTGCCGAACGAGCCGGTGGCTGCATTGGAAGGGCACGGCTTCGTGTCCGAGGTCAAGAACGGAACGGTGCATCTGCCGGCCTGGGGCGCCTACTTCGCGCGGCTGGTGTGAAGGCAGATGACAACAGAGATAGACGGGAAGAACCGAAGAGGAGGGTGCAATGACGGGTCTGCTGCTTAAAGATATCCGCAAGTCCTACGGCGCGGTCGATGTCATTCACGGCATCAATCTCGACATCAAGCAGGGCGAGTTCATCGTTTTCGTCGGCCCGTCCGGCTGTGGAAAGTCGACGCTTCTGCGCATGATCGCCGGTCTCGAGGAGATCACTGGCGGCGACATGTTCATCGACGGCGAGCGCGTCAACACCGTGCCCCCGTCGAAGCGCGGCATCGCCATGGTGTTCCAGTCCTATGCGCTCTATCCGCACATGACCGTCTACGACAACATGGCTTTCGGCATGCGGATCGCCAAGGAAAGCAAGGAAGAGATCGACCGTCGCGTGCGCAACGCCGCCGATATCCTGCAGCTGACCAAGTATCTCGACCGTCTGCCGAAGGCGCTCTCCGGCGGGCAGAGACAGCGCGTCGCCATCGGCCGCGCCATCTGCCGTGACCCCAAGGTCTTCCTGTTCGACGAGCCGCTCTCGAACCTCGACGCGGCCCTTCGTGTCGCCACCCGCATCGAGATCGCCAAGCTCAGCGAACAGATGGCGGGCACGACGATGATCTACGTCACCCACGACCAGGTGGAGGCAATGACGCTCGCCGACCGCATCGTCGTGCTGTCGCAGGGGCACATCGAGCAGGTAGGCCCGCCGCTCGAACTCTATGAGCGTCCGGCCAATCTGTTCGTCGCGCGCTTCATCGGCTCGCCGGCGATGAACATCATCCCTTCGACGATCACGGCGACCGGCGCGCAGACGACGGTGAAGCTGACCGGCGGCAAGAGCGTGACGCTCGATATCCCGACCGACTCCTCGCAGAACGGCAAGATTGCGAGTTTCGGCGTTCGCCCGGAAGACCTGCAGGTCTCGACAGGCGACGACTTCCTGTTCGAAGGCACGATCTCGATCGTCGAGGCGCTCGGCGAAGTGACCCTGCTCTATATCGAGGGTCTCGTCGACAAGGAGCCGATCATCGCCAAGATCCCCGGCATCCTGCCGGTTCACCGCGGCGACAAGGTGCGCTTCACGGCCGACAAGGCCAAGCTACACCTCTTCAACGACGAGGGCCGCAGCTACCGCGTCTGAAGCAATTGCAGGAAAAGTGCGAAGCGGTTTTCCGTCCGGAGTTGCGGCCTACTTCCAAGGAAACGTGCGAAGCGGCTTTGCGTTGAGGATTGCGTAACCAAGATTCCTGGTCACGAACTTGCTCCGCCCGGTTTTTGCCGGGCGGTTTTTCATCCGGTCGTCGGACCAACCGTCTGTTAAATCTCTGCCGCTAGTCTGTATCAAAAGGGGATATGGAAAGGCATTTCGATGAACGGCGCGGCACCTGTCTTGCAGCACTTCCTGAACAAGGAAGAGTCCTTCATGTACGATCGGGAGACCAGCTTCCCGATGGAGGACACGCGAAACGAGGCGCGCATCGAATACACTGAGAAGGGCATGACGCAACTGAGCTCTCGTCGCTGCGAAATCATCAAGCTTTCGAAAAGCGGCGCGCTGATCAGCATCCTCACGCAGTACCAGCTGCCACAGAATTTCTACCTGGATATCCCGAGCGCACGCATCCAGATGGTCGGCTGCCTGTTGAAGCGGGTGCATGCCAACAACGTCATCGAGGCGCGCTTCCTGCGCATGCTGACGGACCGCGACCTCAATCGTATCTTCGTCTACAGCAGCCATCCGAACCACCGCAACCGGACGCTCGACATCTACCGCTGAGTGCCATGCTGGGCTTGACGGCTCCACGGCGCTCAATGGATGGTTGTAGTCTCAATCAACGGATTCGGACCTGAACCATGCAGCGACCCTATCGGCTTTCGTGCCATTGCGGCGATATCGCCGTCGAAGTCGACGAAGAGCTTGGTGGGCTCGTCGACTGCAACTGCTCCACCTGCCGGCGCTCCGGCTTCCTGCATTGGAAGGTGGATGCCGCAAAGGTAAAGCTCTTGACCGAAAAGCGCCGCCTGTCGAGCTACATCTGGCGCGGCCTCAACGAGGGGCACCATTTCTGCCCGACCTGTTCGACTCCGATCATGCGCAGCGGCTATCCGGATAACAAGATCTCGATCAATGCGCGCTGCATCGAGGGGGTCGATGTCTTCACGCTGGAAATCGAGCGCTATGACGGGCGCAACGACATGTTCCCCGGGCCACTGCCCTGAGCTTTTCACGATCGTTTGAAGACCAAGCGCCGCCCCAATGGGAGCGGCGCTTTTCTATGTCAGTGGAAGAGAACGCTGGCGCCCTGATCAGCCGCACCCGCGATCGCGCGGAAGGGCGCGAATAGCTCGCGGCCCATGCCGAAGTCGTTGTCCGAAAGATCCGCATGCGCGGGCACACGTGTCTTGAGTGCGATGTCCTCGACCAGCACCTCGATCGTTCCGGCAACAGCGTCGATGCGGACGATATCGCCTTCCTGGATGCGAGCGATCGGGCCGCCGTCCTTGGCCTCCGGCGTCACGTGGATTGCTGCCGGCACCTTGCCGGAGGCGCCGGACATGCGGCCGTCCGTCAGGATGGCGACGCGCTGGCCGCGGTCCTGCAGAATGCCGAGCACGGTCGTCAGCTTGTGCAGTTCCGGCATGCCGTTCGCCTTCGGACCCTGGAAGCGCACGACGGCGACGAAGTCGCCCTCGAGCTTGCCGGCCTTGAAGGCGGCATTGAGCTCGGCCTGGTCGTGGAAGATCTTGGCAGGCGCCTCGATGATGTGACGGTCCGGCTTGACGGCAGAGATCTTGATGACGGCCTTGCCGAGATTGCCGGTCAGCATTTTCAGGCCGCCCGAATGCTGGAACGGCTGATCGATGGTCGCAAGCACCTTCGGGTCAGCGCTTTCCTTCGGCGTCGGCACGCGTTCGACATTGCCGTCGGCGCCAAGCCGGACGTCGATCTTGTAGGCGTCGAGTCCCTGGCCGACGACGGTGCGCACGTCGTCGTGCAGCAGGCCGGCGCGAAGCAGCTGGCTGATCAGGAAGCCCATGCCGCCGGCGGCGTGGAAGTGGTTCACGTCGGCGAGCCCGTTCGGATAGACGCGGGCCAGCAGCGGAACGATGTCCGAGAGCTCTGAAATGTCCTGCCAGGTGAGCACGATGCCGGCAGCCCGCGCCATGGCGACGAGGTGCATCGTGTGGTTGGTCGAGCCGCCGGTCGCATGCAGGCCGACAACGCCGTTGACGATCGAGCGCTCGTCGATCATTTCGCCCGCCGGGGTGAACTCGTTGCCCATGGCGGTGATCGCCAGCGCCCGCTTGGCGGCTTCCTTGGTCAGCGCGTCGCGCAGCGGCGTGCCCGGATTGATGAAGGAGGCGCCGGGCAGGTGGAAGCCCATGATCTCCATCAGCATCTGGTTGGAGTTGGCGGTGCCGTAGAAGGTGCAGGTTCCCGGTCCGTGGTAGGACTTGGATTCCGCCTCGAGCAGTTCGTCGCGGCCGACCTTGCCTTCGGCGAACAACTGGCGCACCCGCGCCTTCTCGTCGTTCGGCAGGCCCGAGGTCATCGGTCCGGCGGGCACGAAGATCGCCGGCAGGTGGCCGAAGGTGAGCGCTGCGATCACGAGGCCCGGCACGATCTTGTCGCAGACGCCGAGATAGACGGTGGAATCAAACATGTTGTGCGACAGGCCGACGCCGGCCGCCATGGCGATCAGGTCGCGGGAAAACAGCGAGAGCTCCATGCCCGGCTGCCCCTGCGTTACGCCGTCGCACATGGCCGGCACGCCACCGGCGACCTGGGCGACGCCACCTGCCTCGCTTGCCGCCTGGCGGATCAGCGCCGGATAGGTCTCGAACGGCTGATGCGCCGAAAGCATGTCATTGTAGGAGGTGATGATGCCGAGATTGGCCACGCGGTCGCCCGCAAGCGCCACCTTCTCGGCGGGGGAACAGACCGCAAATCCATGCGCGAGGTTGCCGCAGCCGAGCACGCTGCGATGCGGACCGCTCGATGCCGCCCGGCGGACGCGATCGAGATAGGGCTCGCGGTGGGGTTTCGAGCGCTCGACGATGCGAGCCGTGATCGAGGCAATGCGGGAATCGGCGGACATGACAAATCCTGTTCCGGAGTCTTCAGACTCCTCATCTTCATCCAGTCATCGTCCGGAGCGCGGCGAGCTTGGGAGAGCGCAAGCCGCGTCCCGGCGTTTCTCAGAAACACCTGTCCATTCCGACGGGAGCGCGCCACCGGCTGAACGTGTCTCCAAAGTTCCTATCGGGCCGGTTCGGCCCAACATCATTCCGATCTACGGCGCCCAGTAAATCTGCACCGGCGACGCGGCGCGGCGCAGCATCGCGCGGATCGGCATGTCCTTTTCGTCGCCGGCATCTTCAGCCTTGGCGAGAACCGCCTTCTTGCCCTCGCCTTCGATATGCAGCACCAGAAGCCGCGCATCCTGAAGGCTGGCAAAAGTAAAGGTCAGCCGGGTTTCGCCTGCACCCTCGGCTTCCATCGTGATCACGCCGCGCGGCGTTGCCGGATCGATGGCGCGCGCGAGCTGCGATCCGCCCGGGAAGAACGATGCGGTGTGCCCATCCGTTCCCATGCCGAGGATCGCCACGTCGAACGGTGCACCGATCTTCGCCGTTTCCCGGCTTGCGAGATCAGCCGCGGCCTCCGCTGTCGGGGCCGCCTGGTAGAGCGGCAGGAAAGTTGCTGCAGCGGCCTTGTCCTGAAGCAGGTTGGCCGCCACGAGGCCGTGGTTGGAGCGGTCGCTTTCCGGCGGCACGAAGCGTTCGTCGACCAGCGTCACCGTCACCTTGTCCCAGGCGATGTCCTTCTTCGAAAGCGCCTGGAAGAATGCCTTGGGCGTGGAGCCGCCGGAGACGGCGATGCTTGCGGAGCCGCGTGCGGCGACACCGGCAGCAAGAGCGCTGCTGACCGCATCGGCAAGGCCTTGCGCCAGTGCTGCGCCGTTTTCGAATGTATGAAGCTTAGACGTCATCGGCGCACCTATATCGCGTCGTTCCAGGTCCGGCCGTCACGCTCGATCAGCGCAATTGACTGGCTCGGACCCCAGGTGCCGGCGGTGTAGCCCTGAACCTGCTGCCCGGTTTCTTCCCAGGCCTTCAGGATCGGATCGACCCACTTCCATGCGGCCTCGACCTCGTCGCGGCGCACGAACAGCGTCTGGTTGTTGCGGATGACGTCGAAGAGCAGCCGCTCATAGGCGTCCGCATTGCGCACGGCGAAGGCTTCGGCAAAGCTCATGTCCAGCGAGACGCTGCGCAGGCGCATGCCGCCCGGGCCCGGGTCCTTGATCATCAGCGACTGCTTCACGCCTTCGTTCGGCTGTAGGCGGATGACCAGTTGGTTGGCCGAAATGCGGCCGGCATTGTTGTCGAAGATCGAATGCGGGATCTGCTTGAAGGTGATGACGATTTCCGACATGCGGCCGGCAAGGCGCTTGCCGGTGCGGATGTAGAAAGGCACGCCGGCCCAGCGCCAGTTGCTGACTTCCGCCTTGATCGCCACAAAGGTCTCGGTGTTCGAAACGCCGCCTTCGAGTTCTTCGAGGTAGCCCTTGACCGGGCCGCCGGCCGAAGCGCCGGCGCGGTACTGGCCGCGCACCGTCACCTGCTCGACATTCGACGAGGTGATCGGCTTCAGCGCGCGCAGAACCTTCAGCTTCTCGTCGCGCACCGCTTCGGCGTCCATCGAGGTCGGCGCTTCCATGGCGACGAAGCAGACGAGCTGCAGGATGTGGTTCTGCACCATGTCGCGCAGCGCGCCGGCCTTGTCGTAGTAGCCGGCACGATTTTCAAGCCCGACGGCTTCCGACACGGTGATCTGCACGTGGTCGATATGGGCCGAGTTCCACAGCGGCTCGTAGAGCGCGTTGGCAAAGCGCAGCGCCATCAGGTTCTGCACCGTCTCCTTGCCGAGATAGTGGTCGATGCGGAAGATCTGCTCTTCGCGGAAAACCTTGCCGATCGTGTCGTTGAGTTCGGTCGCAGAGGCGAGGTCGCGGCCGATCGGCTTTTCGACGACGATGCGGGTGTTCTTGGTGATCAGCTTGTGATCGCGGATGCGCTCGGAGATGTCGCCGAAGATCGCAGGGCCGACGGCGAGATAGAAGGCGCGGATGCGCTCCTTGCCCTCTTCGAGGATCTTCTTCAGCGAGTCCCAACCCTGGTCGGACTTGGCGTCGACGGAGACGTAGAACAGGCGTGCAGCGAACTTCGCGACTTCCTCTTCCTTGTACTCTTCCGCCTTCAGATGTTCCTTCAGAGCATCGACGGCGAACTTGCGATAGTCCTCATGGCTGAGTGCCGCGCGCGAGGCGCCGATGATGCGCGTCGGCTCGGTGATCTGGCCTTCCAACTGGCGGTGATAGAGCGCCGGCAACAGCTTGCGCTCCGCAAGATCGCCGGTGCCCCCGAACACCACATAGTCAAATGGTTCGACGGGGATGATCTGGCTGCTCATGGGATATCTCGATCTGTTCAGGTCAGGGGCACATATAATCTAATCGATTTAAAGGCGCTAGAGTGCGGCGCAATAAAATGCCGCCGCAAGCGTTTTTCAAAACCTGTCGCGTAATGCGTACCAGCTAAGCGCGAAGAAGAGAAGGGCGGAGCGGAACCGGGTTCCGCCCGGAAAAGCCGGGATTTTCAGAGCCTTCAAGAGGTCGAGCTCGGTGTCCTTGCCGAGCGCCAGGTCCGCATAGAGCTTGCCGCAATAGTTGGAGAGCATCACACCGTGGCCGGAATAGCCGCCGATCGAGGTGACGCCCGGCATGACCTCGCGACAAAAGGGGGTGCGCGGCATGGTGATACCGACGGAGCCGCCCCAGGCGTGGGTGATCTCGACATTGGCGAGCTGCGGGTAGATCTCGCTGATCTGCCGGCGGATATGGGTGGAGATGTCGCGCGGATTATCGGCCGTATAGGCTTCGCGGCCGCCGAACAGAAGCCGCCCATCCCGCGACTTCCGGAAGTAGCGCACGACGAAGCGCGAATCGTCGACCGATTCGCCGCCGGGAATGACATCAGGGTGGTCCGAAAGCACCGTCGTCGCGCCGATGAAGGAACGGATCGGCATGACGTGGCTGGCGCTCACCGGCTCCAGGTTGCCGACATAGGCATTGCAGGCGACGAGAACGCGGTCGGCGGTGATGGTGCCGCGGTCGGTGGCAATGACGATCGCGCCACCCTGGCGGTCGATTTTCAGGGCCTTGGTCTGCTCGAAAAGGTTGGCGCCGGCAAGCGCTGCCTGTTTCGCAAGGCCGACCAGCAGCTTCATCGGGTGGATATGGCCGGTGCCGGCATCGCGAATGCCGAAGTGGTAGTGGTTCGATCCGAGCCGGCTTGCTGTTTCCTCGCGCTCCATGAAAGTCAGATGCGGATAGCCGAAGCGCGCCGCCATCGCTTCGGCATGGTCGCGATAGTCTTTTTCGAGGCTTTGCTTGTGCCCGACCGAGAGCTGGCCTGGCACGAATTCGATGTCGATCCCGTTCCCGTTCGCGAAATCGAGCACGTAACGCTTGGCGTTCTCGGCCATGTCGAACAGTGCCTGCGCCCGTTCATGGCCGAGACTTTCTTCCGTGTCGTCCGCCCAGGCGCGTTGCCCGGTGCCGAACTGGCCGCCGTTGCGGCCCGAGGCGCCGTCGCCGAAGCGGCAGGCGTCGATCAGGGTGACGTCGACGCCTTGCTTGGCAAGGTTGTAAGCCGCCTGCAATCCCGTATAGCCGCCGCCCACGATCGCGACATTGGCTTTCCGCGATCCCGGCATGGCCGGATACTCCGGTCGATCCGGAACCGTCGCCTCATACCAGGAATAACCGGGCGAGATCGGGCTTTGCCAGGACATGGAGAACCTCTGAGGTCAGACGTTGAGAAGCAGGAATTCGCGTTCCCAGGGACTGATGACCTGCATGAAGGTCTCGAACTCGCCGCGTTTGACGCCGGCATAGATGGCGATGAACTCCGGGCTCAGCACCTCGGCCAGCGACGGTGCCGATTCCAGCAGGGCCACGGCTTCGAGCAGGCCGCGGGGCAGGTCGATCTCGCCCTCGTTGGCCGTGTCCTCGGTCGGCGCCGTCGGTTCGCGCTGTTCGATGATGCCGAGATAACCGCAGGCAAGCGAGGCCGCGAGCGCCAGATAGGGATTGGCATCTGAACTCGGCAGCCGGTTCTCGATACGCCGGGCGACCGGCTCCGACACCGGGATGCGGAAGGCGGTGGTGCGGTTGTCGTAGCCCCAGGCGGTGTTCACCGGCGCCGACATGTCGGGCGTCAGTCGGCGGAAGGAGTTCACATAGGGCGCCATCATCACAAGCGTGCGCGGCACATAGTGCTGCATGCCGCCAATGAAGTGGAAGAATTCCTTCGATGCGGAACCGTCCGGGTTGGAGAACAGGTTGCGGCCGGTGTTGATCTCGACCACCGACTGGTGAATGTGCATCGCCGAGCCCGGCTGGCCCTGCATGGGCTTCGCCATGAAGGTGGCGTAGATGCCGTGTTTCAGCGCCGCCTCGCGGATGGTGCGCTTGAACAGGAACACCTGGTCGGCCAGCTCGATCGGATCGCCATGGCGTAGGTTGATCTCCAGCTGCGCCGGCCCTTCTTCGTGGATCAGCGTATCGATCTCGAGACCCTGCTTCTCCGAGAAGTGGTAGATGTCGTCGATCAGTTCGTCGAATTCGTTGATGCCGGCGATCGAATAGCCCTGGCCGCCGAGAATCGAGCGACCGGAGCGGCCTTTCGGTGGATGCAGGGGATAATCCGGATCGTCATTGGTGGCGACGAGGTAGAATTCGATCTCGGGTGCTACGACCGGCTTCCAGCCTTTCTGCTTGTAGAGATCGACCACGCGCTTCAGCACGTTGCGCGGCGTGTAGCTGATCTGTTCGCCCTGCGAGCCGACGATGTCGCAGATCACCTGCGCCGTCGGGTCGGTCTCCCAGGGCACGACCGAAAGGGTCGAGAGATCGGGCACGAGCTTGATGTCGCTGTCGCGGGAATCGTAGCGGAACTGGCCGGTTTCGTCTGGATATTCGCCCGAGATCGTGTGGCGATAGACGGCGGACGGCAGCGCCAGCGAGGTATTGGAGGTGAACTTCGAGGTCGGCATCATCTTGCCGCGCGGAACGCCGGCAAGATCGGGCGTGATGCATTCGACGTCTTCGATGCCGCGGATCTTGAGCCAGTCCGTGGCTTCCTTCCAGGTCTTTACACCTCGGAGGGAGTGGAGGGCGGGAGGTATTTTCGAAGTTTTGCTGATTTTCGTTGTTTGTTGGGCAGCACTTCTCTTGGAGGGCATAAATCACCGGTTTTGGCTTCGGATAGCGCATCATAACCACAGATTGGCAATTGGCTAGATGGGCTTGATCATTGACTTTCTGCTTTGCCCCCGGAATGGAAGGACAAACGAGCGGAGTGTTTCGTGGCTGAAAAGACAGATGTGGTCATCATTGGCGCCGGTGCCGCCGGCATGATGTGCGCCATCGAGGCGGGCAAGCGCGGCCGCCGCGTGGCCGTGCTCGACCATGCCAAGGCGCCGGGCGAAAAGATCCGCATCTCCGGCGGCGGCCGCTGCAATTTCACGAACATCCATGCGGGACCGAAGAACTTCCTGTCGACCAACCCGCATTTTTGCAAGTCGGCGCTGGCGCGCTACACCCCGCGCGATTTCCTGGCTCTTGTCGAAAAGCATGGCATAGCCTGGCACGAAAAGACCCTCGGCCAACTCTTCTGCGACCATTCGGCGAAAGACATCATCAAGATGCTGCTTTCCGAAATGCGTGACGTGCATGCCGATCTTCGCCTCGAAACGACGATCGAGAGTGTCGAGCGCCATGGTGCCGGTTTTCGCGTGATGACGGGCGAGGGGCCGATCGATGCGCAGTCGCTGGTCGTTGCCAGCGGCGGCAAGTCGATCCCGAAGATGGGGGCGACCGGGCTTGCCTACCGGATCGCCGAGCAGTTCGGTCTCGGGCTCATAGAAACGCGGCCCGGTCTCGTGCCGCTGACGCTCGACCCGGCGCAGCTCGAAGCGATCGGGGAACTGGCCGGCGTTGCCGCAGATGCGGAAGCGCGGTCCGGCAAGACGGCGTTCCGCGAGGCGGTGCTGATCACCCATCGCGGCCTGAGCGGCCCTGCGATCCTGCAGATATCCTCCTATTGGCGCGAAGGGCAGGAGATCGTGCTCAGGCTGATGCCCGACATCGACATTGCCGCGATCCTGAAAGAAATCCGCCGCACCCACGGCAAACAGGCGGTGCAGACGGCGCTCGGCGATATCCTGCCGCGGCGGCTGGCACAGTTTTTCGCCGACGGCGCAAAGCTGACCGGGCGCCAGCTTGCCGACCTCTCGGATAAGGCCATCAATCAGCTTGCTACCTCGATCCAGGCCTGGACCATCAAGCCAGCCGGTTCGGAAGGCTACCGGACGGCCGAAGTTACGCTTGGCGGCGTCGATACCAACGGGCTCGACTCCAAGACGATGCAGGCCAAGGCGGTGCCGGGGCTCTATTTTATCGGTGAGTGCGTCGATGTGACCGGATGGCTCGGCGGCTACAATTTCCAATGGGCCTGGGCATCGGGCTTTGCGGCCGGCCAGGACGCCTGATCTCCCCGCTTTTGGCGGATCGAGCTTCAGTGATTGTTAATGTATCTCGCCGAACCTTTATCCTTGTCGGCACAGCCGGCAGTTGGTGGATCGGATTGTCGCGTAAACGGAAATAACACTGTTTCTAATTTTTTGACTTTCTTCCGCCACGGCATGGCTGCAATATAACTGTGACAGGCAATGTGGGTCATCCGGACCGAACGTTGCCGGTCAATGTGACAAGGACAGGATGCCATGAACCAAATCCGCCGCCGTCCCCGCGCCATCGCGATCGCCCGCACCGATGAAAGCCGTCAGCAGAAGGCCGTGCTCACGCGCCTCGCCTTGATTGCATTCTTTGCCGTTGCTGCCCTCGCAGCCCTCCCGGCTCTTTGGTTCTGAGTTCAGGGGATCGGCCCTGAGCGGCCGTCTCTCGGGCGCATTTGACGCGTCCGCGCACGCCTACGGATTTTCTGTCGCGGGCGGAACGCGCTTATACAAATTTTAATCGTTCAAAACAGATAGTGTGACGATGTGAGTTTCGTCAGGTTCACGTTGCCGAGGAGTGGCGCCGTGGATCCGCAATGATTGCCGACGGACTGGCGGTGTGCGCCGCATGATTTTTCGAAAAACATCAGCCTGTTTGCGCATCGGGTGGCTCTCGATCGTTCGCACATTCACGCCTTGTCGTTGAGTGCGAAGACGTAGTGAGCCGTCGGGGGAGGCGAATGCGAGCTGCGAGCCAAGGTGTTTTCCATGTTCATCGATAGAATTCTTGCCCGCTTCAAGATCCAGACAAAGGTGCTGTTTTTCATCCTGCCCTTCGTCGTCAGCATCTGTGCCGTCGGTATCACCGGCCTCTATGCATCCGGCCTGCTTCAGGGACGCATGGAGATTTCCAACAGCGTGTTGCAGACCTTGAGCGGCTTCAAGGATGTCTATGCGGGCATGAACGCCTTCCTGCATTCGACAACCGAAGAAACACGTGATGCCGTGCAGTCGACGATCTCGGCGCAGAAGGACGTGCTCGCCGATACCGCTGCACAGGTTGCCGGCCAGAACGGCCAGGACGAATTGAAGGCGGCGATCGCGGCGACCAGCGACATCGAGGCCCGCATTGGCGGCCTTTGGACGCTGCACGTTGGCGAGCAGGACTTGCGCACGGCAATGAGCTCGAACCTCGACGCCTTGCTGATCGAGCGCGCCAAGATCAATGAAGAGTCGAACCGCCTGCAATACGCCGTTCGCAAGAGCGAGAACGCCGCCAAGACCATGCTGCGCGAAGCCGAAAAGCTGATGCGCGCAAGCCGCTTCTTCAACGAGTTCGGCACCGAAGTGAGCAAGGCGATCACCGTCGAGGAGAAGCTGAAGGCGGTCAAGGAACGCTTCCCGATGATCGGCCGCACCGAGCGTGACATCTTCCGCCTGCTGCCGAAGGACGAGAAGTCGCTCACCGAGACCATCACCTCGGCTTCGAGCGAGATCGGCTCGATCCTGAAGGCGCCCGCCGGACCGGAAACGCTTGCCGGCATTTCCAAATATGTCGACCGCTTCCGCACTGCGAGCTTCCGCCTGGAAGCGGCTTCCGTCGGCAAGATGCGCGACGCCACGCGGATTTTCGCCGAACTCGACGAACAGATCGTCACGACGGAATCGGTTCTGACCGCTACCCGCAGGCTGTCGTCGTCGATCACCGATATCCAGATTTCCGCCGCCACCTTCATGGGGCAGACGAACGAGGGCAATCGCCAGAAGCTGCTCGACAAGTCGCTCGCCGTTCAGCAGAACATGGCGACGCTTCGCGGTGTCGCAAGCGACGGCGCATCCTTCGACAAGATCGCCGACACGCTGATGCCGATCCTGACCGCGATGAAGAAAGATGCCGCAGCGCTTGTCGAAATCACGGTCAAGCGCACCGCGGACTTCGACGCCGCCGGACAATCGATCAACCAGATCTGGACCGATCTCACCGAATTTGCCGAACAGCAGAAGGTTGCCGCCGGGACCGAGCGCAACGAGGCGAACCAGATCTCGGTTGCCGCCACCGTTGCCGGCGTCGTCATCGCGCTTCTGGCCGGCATCGCGCTGACGCTGACGCTGAAGAAGCCGATCGGTCAGATCACCGCGGCGATGCGTCGTCTCGCCGATGGCCGCCTCGACACGACGATCGATGGCGACGGTCGCCGCGACGAAATCGGCGACATGGCTCGTGCGCTCGGCGTGTTCAAGGAGAACGCGCTCTCCAAGGTCCGCATCGAAGCGGAAAGCGAGGAGCAGCGCAGCCGCGCCGAAATCGAGCGTAGCCGCAACGACCAGGAAAAGCGCGAGCTCGATCGCCAGATCGATCTCGCCGTCAGCGAGCTTGCCGCTGGCCTCGGCCGCCTGGCCCAGGGCGACCTGTCGCGCCAGATCGACGTGCCGTTCCATGGTCGCCTCGAACAGCTTCGCCAGGACTTCAACGGTTCGCTGATCCGCCTGCAGGACACGCTCGCCCAGATCCGCGCCAATGCGCAGGCGATCCAGGAGAGCGGCTCCAGCATGCACCATGCGGCAGACTCGCTGTCGAAGCGCACGGAGGCCCAGGCCGCCTCCCTCGAAGAGACGGCGGCCGCCGTCGACCAGATCACCGTCACCGTCCGTTCCTCGGCCGAGCGTGCCGGCGAAGCCAACCATGCGGTGATCCAGACGAAACGCAGCGCCGATAGCTCGGCGACCGTCGTCACCAACGCGATCGCCGCCATGGGACGCATCGAGGAGGCCTCGCGCCAGATCGAGCAAATCATCGAAGTGATCGACGACATCGCCTTCCAGACCAACCTCCTGGCGCTGAACGCCGGCATCGAGGCGGCACGGGCGGGTGAAGCCGGAAAGGGCTTTGCCGTCGTCGCCCAGGAAGTGCGTGAACTGGCCCAGCGCTCGGCGGAAGCTGCGCGCGAGATCAAGGGCTTGATCAACAAGTCGACCAACGAGGTCAATGCCGGCTCGCACCTGGTCAAGGAAACCGGCGAAGTGCTGGCCTCGATCAGCGCCCAGATCGTCACGGTCAGCCAGCACGTCGAGATGATCGCGACTGCCAGCCGCGACCAGGCCGTGGCGCTCAACGAGGTCAACGGCTCAGTCAACCAGATGGACCAGATGACGCAGCAGAACGCTTCGATGGTGGAAGAGGCGACGGCGACGAGCCGCGCGCTCTCAAACCAGGCCGACACGCTGATGATGCTGGTCGAGCAGTTCCGGCTGGAGCCGGCGGCGGAAGACTACGACAACTACCGGGCGGCCTGAGGCGTGCGGTAGACGGTTTCGCTGGCGGCAGGCAACGCCGCCAGCCGAAAGTACGGCAACCGGTGCCGTGCGATATAACAAGGGCAGGGGCTAACATTGCACCGCGTGGCCGCAGGGCTTCGCGGTGCTTTTTTTATCGGCGTAGAGGCTGCTCTTGCGTCGCTTGGTGACCGCGGCCGCGAGTGTTGTGAAGGCCCGACGTAGAAGGCCGGGCGGTTTCGGATCGAAATCCTCGTCCCAGCGGCGCGTTTTCAGGGCCATGTCGGCGATGTAGACCATTGCCATCATTTCCATAGTGATGCTCCTTAGTTGATGGGCATCACTTCTTTTATGCAGCAAAACTAGTTTTACATACATCGGATATCGCTCTATGTTTTTCACCGATGAAAGACATGGATTGGGATATCTATCGCTGTTTCATGAGCGTGGCGCGCGCTGGTGGGCTCACCGGAGCGGCGCAGGCGCTCGGCTCCAGCCCGGCGACCGTTGGCCGGCGGATGCTGGAACTCGAGGAGCGCACGGGCCGCGCGCTGTTTCTGCGCAGCCAGACCGGCTACCAGCTTACCGGCGATGGTGAACTGCTGTTCGAGCAGCTTCAGGAAATGGAATCGGCGGCGCGCCGGGTCGAGAGCTGGCGGCAGGAAGGCGAGGGCGTAACGGTCCGCATCACCGTCGGTACCTGGATCGCCTGGCTGCTGGCGGAGAACTTTCCGGCGCTCTGCACCGAAAGGGACGGCTTCAGTCTGGCGATCACGGTCGGCGAAACACGCGCCAGCCTCGCCTATCGCGAGACCGATATCGGCATCCGCGCCTTCGAGCCCGAGGAGGCCTATCTGGCGGCGAGTCCGGTCGGCGACGTCGCCTATGCCGCCTATCGTCAAAAGAACGCGCCGTCGGGCGCGAGCGCGCGTTGGGTGGCCGTCGGCGAGGAGGAGGCGATCTCCGCCTATCTGCGCTGGCCGCACGAGCAGGTGAAAGGGGGCTGGGAGGGGCGGATCGTCGCCACGGTCACACGGCCGCGCTCGCTGCTCGATCTCGCCCGCGCCGGCGCCGGCTGTGCGGTGCTTCCCTGTTTCGTCGGCGATCTCGATCCGATGCTGGAGCGCGCCGGCGAGGAGATCCCGGCGCTCCGGCACCGGCAATGGATCGTCATGAACAATGAGGATCGGCACCGCAAGGAAATACGAACGGTTGTCGACCGCATGACCAGGCTGTTGCGTAGTCACGTGGACATCTTTGCCGGAAAGCGACCGCGCCGCAGCTGAGGCGGAGCAAGGACTGAACCCTGCTGCTGGGAACGCTACCGCCGTGGTCTTTTCTGTATATGGGTCAGCGCATCAGCAGCTTGACGAGTGCCGCCTGCGAGTTGACCCGGGTCTTGGCGTAGATGCTTTTGAGCTGCGTCCGGATCGTCTCATAGCTGACGCCGTTGGCCTGCGACATTTCCTTCAGCGTCAGGCCGGCGGCGATACCGCAGGCGATGCGGATTTCGGCGGGGGTCAGACCATAATTGTCCTTCAGATGGTCGTGCCTGAGATCGCCGAGCAGCGACGTCGCAGGCTCGACCAGAACCGCCACAGTCGGTCCGTCGAGAAGTTCGGTAAAGATGCTGGCGCTTCGCCGCACCAAGGTAATGCGGAAGGCGCCGTGCTCCGCGGTCCTGACGACACGCAGTTGCGGCTGTGCCGGTGCGCCGACCGGCGAGGCCAGAAGCTCGAGCGCCGCATTGGTTTCCGGTTCGTCCATGAACAGGCGGCCGTTGACCGCGACCCGGAACGGTGAGCCGTTCGCCGCCATTCGCTCGGCATTGTGGTTCATCGAGCGGATGCGCAGATTGCCGCCCACATAAATCACGCCGACGCCGATCGTATCGAGCAGGGTCCGGCCCTCATGCTGCTCGGCCATCATCAGGTCGCGCCGCCGCAGGAAGTCGAAGGCGCGCTTCAGGTGAGGCGCGAGAAGCGTGTATTGATCGGCCGCCTGCTGGTTGAGTTCCGCGTTCGTCGACGAGGTGCAGGTCGACACGAGCAGGGTCCGCGTCGGGCTGCGCACGATGGTCACGCCGACGGTGGTCTCGCTGCCGGTCTGGCGCTTCAGCCAGTCATTGTAGAATTCCGATTTCATCAGCTCCGAGCGCGAGACGATATGCTCGCCGGAGAGACCGCGGCCCACCGGCACGAGAACCGATTTCGGTATCCAGGGATTGATCGCCGCGAAGTGATCGTTGAACTGGTCGATGGCATCAGAGGTAAAGCCGGAGACATAGGGCACGCACGACGCTGGCGCTGTGAGGTCATGATAGTGGAGCGCAGAGCATCCATCGGGCATGGTCGTCGTCAGCCGGTCGAGAAAATCCTGCCAGCCGCAATCGCCAAAGGCGGCGCCGTAGATCAGCTCCGTCAGTTCGGCGGTATCTGCAGGCTTCGTCGAGCGATACATGCGTGCCTTTGCCTAAGACAGGTATGCCTAATATAGTCAGGCATCACGGGTTCGATCAACCTGAAATAGCGGTGACAAGCATTCGTTGCGTGCGCTGCCATCCTGACAACGCAGAATAGCCGGCAAAGAGCCGGCTATTCCAATTTCTCCCACTTTCAACCGGTTTCGGTGAAATCAACTTTTGGTTGCTTTCACGCTCGCGGCCACAGCTGTGCGGCGGAGCACTAGCGGCGACAGCAGGATCGCCGCGAACAGCGTTGTGGCGAGCATCATGGCCGGCCCTGGGTGACGATAACCGGGATCAGCAGGTCGCCCCAGTTGCCTTCGCCGCCGTGGTGGCGGGCGGAGCGCACGAGCTCGACCGAAACGCCGGCATCGACGGCCTTCATGACGGACTGGTTGAGGCGGTGCAGGTCGTTGGCGACCATGCGGATTGCCGCCTGCTGGTCCGGGGTCATCGCCGAAGACTGTTCCTCGGCCCGTTCCTTGACGCGTGTCTGGACTGTCATTGGACTTCTCCTTGAGGTTCGAGGCTGGAGGTGCTTGCGGTTTTCCGCCCGCATCCATTTCACTTGCGAGGGGTCGGCAGGAGCGCAGCGGGCAGGGATTGCCACGCTCCCGCCGGGCTTTCACTCTGCGGCCGGGCGGAACTGATCGTGCTCGGTCGATTCCTTCATGGCTGTTGTCGAGGACTGGCCGGCGGTGATCGCCATCGAGACGGCGTCGAAGTAGCCGGTGCCGACTTCGCGTTGATGCTTGGTCGCGGTGTAGCCGTTGACCTCGGCGGCGAATTCCGCCTCCTGCAGCTCCGAATAGGCGGCCATCTGCCGTGCCTTGTAGCCGCGCGCCAGTTCGAACATGCCGAAGTTCAGCTGGTGGAAGCCGGCAAGCGTGATGAACTGGAACTTGTAGCCCATTGCGCCCAGCTCTCGCTGGAACTTGGCGATCGTCGCGTCGTCGAGGTTCTTTTTCCAGTTGAACGACGGCGAGCAATTGTAGGCGAGCAGTTTGCCCGGATGCGCCTTGTGCACGCCCTCTGCGAACTTGCGGGCCTGTTCCAGGTCCGGCTTGGAGGTCTCACACCAGATCAGGTCGCAATGCGGCGCATAGGCGATGGCGCGGGCAATGCAGGGCTCAAGCCCGTTCTTCACCTGGTAGAAGCCTTCGACCGTGCGGCCGGCATCGTAGTCGACGAAGGGGCGATCGCGCTCGTCGATGTCGGAGGTGAGCAACTTTGCCGCTTCCGCATCGGTGCGGGCGATGACCAGCGTCGGCGTGCCCATGACGTCGGCGGCAAGCCGTGCCGCGTTCAGGTTGCGGATATGGGCTGCCGTCGGGATCAGCACCTTGCCGCCGAGATGGCCGCACTTCTTTTCCGAAGCAAGCTGGTCCTCGTAGTGGACGCCGGCAGCGCCCGCCTCGATGAAGGCCTTCATGATCTCGAAGGCGTTGAGCGGGCCGCCGAAACCGGCTTCGGCATCGGCGACGATCGGTGCGAACCAGGTGTCAACCGAAAGGCCCTTGCCTTCTGAGGTCTCGATCTGGTCGGCGCGCTGCAGCGTGCGATTGATGCGCTTGGCAAGCTCAGGCGCGGCATTGGCCGGATAAAGCGACTGGTCCGGATACATGGCCGAAGCGGTGTTGGCATCGGCTGCGACCTGCCAGCCGGAGAGGTAGATCGCCTTCAGGCCGGCGCGCACCATCTGCATGGCCTGGTTGCCCGAAAGTGCGCCGAGCGCGTTGACGAAGTCGTCTTCGTGAATGAGTTTCCACAAGCGGTTCGCGCCCATTTCGGCCAGCGAATAGCGGATCTCGACCGACCCGCGCAGCCGCTTCACGGTCTCTGCGGTATAGGGGCGATCGACGCCATCAAAGCGGCCTTGCGGTGCGCTGGGAACGAGCTTGTAAAAATCAGTCATTACTTCCTCCTGTCAAAATCAAACACCCATTCGACTTTTGTCGTATGGCGACTTGTGTTTCGAGTTCATGTGACAGTTTTTACATTGCGCTGCAGTATTCGGCTATTGGAAACGGTGGTTTGCAGAGATCAAAAGGGTTATCTTGTCTTGCCTTTGACAGGGCGGCGAAGTAAATTTGTAAAAAATGTAAAGCGCCCTGCGTTGAGCGGATTGTAAAGGTAGTTACAAATGGCCGAGAACAAGATCTTTGCCGGCCCGCGGGTCAGGCGCATTCGTAACGGCCTGTCGCTGACGCAGACGGCCATGGCCGAGGCCCTCGGTATCTCGCCGTCCTATCTCAATCTGATCGAGCGCAACCAGCGGCCGCTGACGGTGCAGCTGCTTTTGAAGCTTGCCTCGGTCTACAAGGTCGACCTCGACGAGTTGCAGGGCGAAACCGGCGGCAGCCTCACGCAATTGCGCGAGGTTTTCGCCGATCCGCTGCTGTCGGCCGAGCTGCCGGGAGAGCAGGAGCTGATCGAGGTGGCGGAAGCGGCCCCCAATGCTGCCGGCGGCGTCGTCAAGCTCTATCGCGCCTATCGCGAGCAGGCAGCGCGCCTCAAGGACTTGGCTGACCTCCTGGCGGGGCAGGGGCACATGGAGGCGCTTTCGGGCACACGGTTGCCGATGGACGAGGTACGCGAGACCTTCGAGGGGCGGCCGAATTATTTTGCCGGCATCGAGGCGGCGGCGGAAGCCTTCCACGAGGCGCTCTCGCCGGGTGATGATCTCATCGGCGCGCTCAAGGCCTGGCTGAAGAAGGAGCATGGCCTCGTCGTGCGCAGCCTGCCGGTCCATGCCATGCCGAACCTGCGCCGTCGCTTCGACAGGCACTCCATGCGTCTCTTCGTTTCCGAGCGGCTGTCGCCCTACGACCAGTTGCGCGAGATCGCGATGGAGGCCGTGTCGATTGCCTGCCACGAGGCGATCACGGCCGAGCTTGGGGCGTTACGGCTTTCGACCGCGGAGGCACGCCGTATCGCTCGCTTCGAGCTGGCGCGCTATGGCGCGCATGCGCTGATGATGCCCTATGCTGCGTTCCTAGCCGCCGCACAACGGGCGAAGTACGACATCGATGTCCTGCGCGCCCGTTTCCAGGTCTCCTTCGAACAGGCGGCCAACCGGCTGACCATGCTGCAACGGCCGGGCGCCCAAGGGCTGCCATTCTTCCTGATGGAGATCGACAATGCCGGCCACCGCTTGCGGAGGGCGGGCGCATCGGGCTTCCCTCAGGCAAAGTTCGGCGGTGGCTGTCCCAAGCTCAACATCCATGCCGCCTTCTCAGTGCCGGGCCAGCTTCTGGTCGATCGTGTCGAGATGCCCGACGGCGCTGCGTTCTTGACCATCGCACGCACGCTGGAGGGTCCGCAGGCGGCGTTCCACGAGCGCGTCCGGCGCACAGCCCTGCTTCTAGGCTGCGAAGCTTCGTTTGCCGACGAGACCGTCTACGGTTCGGTGCTGCTGCCGGCGGTCGAAATCGGTGCCGGCTGTCGGCTCTGCGAGCGCCAGGGCTGCCTGGCGCGTGCCGAGCCGCCCGTTACCCGGCCGCTCGGACTTGATGAGATGGCGACCGGGCTCAGCGTTTTCGATTTTCAGTAGCTGACGGGGTGCTGGTTGGGCAGAAGCGGCGCATTCGCGGCAAAGCATTCCGCCGGTAGCCCGGTAGTATAGCCGCGGGTGATATGGGCCGTGTCCGCATAGGCCTTGTTGCGCATCAGGACCGCGTGCAGCTCCGGTAGATTGTAGAACGGCACACCGGGATACAGATGGTGCTCCAGGTGGTAGTTGATGTTGTGGGGCGCGAAGAACAGCTTCTCCCAGGCGTGCGGATAGACGGTGCGTGAGCTCGTCAGTTCGTCGCTATAGTCCATGCTGCCGAAATGCTCGGCGACGCTGCGTATATAAAGGAACAGGCAGAAGAAGGTGAGGAACGGCACCACCCAGTAGAGCGCCACTTCCCGCCAGATGCCGAAGAGCGTGAAGATCGCGGCGGCTGCGACGTAGAAGCCGACGCGCAGCAGCTTGTACTGCAGCGTTGAACGGTCGTTCTTGCCCATGCGTTTGGCCATATGCAGCATGTCGCGCAGCGAATTGACCGCGACGAGGTAACCGAGCAATTGCGTGACGCCGCGCGCAACCTTTTGCGGAAAGGTGAATTGCGGCATGCCGAGCTTCGCTGTCCAGTCCGGATCCTCGTCGCTATTGGCGTACTGATGGTGGGCGAGATGGTTTTGGCGGTAGCCATCGACCGTGGCCAGCACCGGCCATGCGAGCAGCAGGTCGCTCATCCAGTCGCTGAGTTTCCGGTTGCGGATGATGCGATAGTGCGCCGCCTCGTGGATCATGCAGCCGAGCGCATGCATGCGTCCGGCGATCAGCACCACGGCAATCAGGTAGACGAAGACATTGCCGAAATACTCGCTGACGGCGATGGCTGCTGCGATCATCGCCCAGTCGAATGCGATTGCCGCAAGGGCCTTTTGCGGCTCGAGCACCGACAGGCGCTTCAACTGCTTCGGATCGATCCTGCGGCTTTTCCCGCCGACGATCTGCTCACCCATGACGACACCTGAGATCCTGAACCGCAACTGTCGGGAAAATCGCATGGCGATCATGGTTAATCAATCGTAAATGGCGGTCCGTACAGAGGCGGCAAAGCTATGGTTAACGGTGCCGCCGCGGCCGGGTCGAAGGCGACAGGCTGAAAGCAAGGCGCCATAAGTGCCCGTTTTTCTTCGACTTGTGAAACTGATGAGCCCACAGGGCGGCGCTTCTTATCGGCACGAAAGCGCTTGAGGTTATCGAGAAAGATGCCTAACCTCCGGCCTGAACGAAGCGGATTGGACGGTGTCCCGGCGTGCCGGGCCCGATACGAAAAAACCAAGAGGGGAGTTGTATGTCCAAGCTCATCGTCACAACCCTGGCGGCAGCCGTTCTGGCCGGCTCGACCATGCTGGCCTCGGCGCAGGAGCGCGTGGTCAACGTCTACAACTGGTCGGACTATATCGACAGCAGCATTCTGGAAGATTTCACCAAGGAGACCGGCATCAAGGTCGTCTACGACGTCTTCGATTCCAACGAGATCCTGGAGACGAAGCTGCTTGCAGGTGGCTCCGGCTACGACGTGGTGGTGCCGACGGCAACCTTCCTGCAGAGGCAGATCGCCGCGGGCGTGTTCCAGAAGCTCGACAAGTCGAAGCTGCCGAACCTTTCCAATATGTGGGACGTGATCATGGAGCGTACGGCCAAGTACGATCCGGGCAACGACTATGCCATCGACTACATGTGGGGCACCACCGGCATCGGCTACAATGTCGACAAGATGAAGGCGATCCTCGGCACGGACGAGAAGCCCAACTGGGACGTCATCTTCAAGCCGGAACTGGCGGCGAAGTTCAAGGATTGCGGCATCCACATCCTCGATTCCCCGACCGACGTGATGCCTTCGGCGCTCGCCTATCTCGGCCTCAACCCGGATAGCCACGAGGCGGCCGATCTCGAAAAGGCGGCTGAGCTGCTGGCGAGCATCCGCCCCAATGTGCGCAAGTTCCATTCCTCGGAATACATCAACGCGCTCGCCAACGGCGACATCTGCCTTGCAATCGGCTTTTCCGGCGACGTCTTCCAGGCCCGCGACCGTGCGGCCGAAGCCAAGGCTGGTGTGACCGTCGACTACGCGATCCCGTCCCAGGGCGCGCAGATGTGGTTCGATATGCTTGCGATCCCGGCTGATGCACCGCACGTCGAGGAGGCGCACGCCTTCCTCAATTACATGATGAAGCCCGAGGTCGTCGCCAAGGCATCGAACTATGTCTTCTACGCCAACGGCAACAAGGCCTCGCAGCAGTTCCTCGACAAGGCCGTCATGGAAGATACCGCCATCTACCCGACGGAAGAGGTGATGCAGAAACTGTTCACGGTGACGCCCTTCGAGGCGAAAGAGCAGAGGGTATTGACCCGACTCTGGACAAAGGTCGTAACCGGCCAGTAAGAGCGGAAAACGAATTGCCCGGACCTCAAAATCCGGGCAATTTTCTTAAGGGGGCACCGGGGAAAACGAGAGTGCCCATCGGCTGTATCATTCGGGGATAGATGATGAAGTCTCTCGGCAGTATCCGGCGGTCCTTTGCCCCTTGGGCGGATCCCGCTTCCAAGCCATTCATTTCCTTTAAGAACGTGACCAAGCGGTTCGGCGATTTCACCGCCGTCGACGACCTTTCGCTGGATATTTATACGCGCGAGTTCTTTGCGCTGCTCGGTGCGTCCGGCTGCGGAAAGTCGACGCTTCTGCGCATGCTCGCCGGCTTCGAACAGCCGACGTCGGGCGAGATCATTCTCGACGGACAGAGCCTGGCCGGGATTCCGCCCTACAGGCGTCCGGTCAACATGATGTTCCAGTCCTACGCGCTCTTCCCGCATATGAACGTGGAGAGGAACATCGCCTTCGGCCTGAAGCAGGATGGCATGCCGAAGGCGGATATTGCCGAGCGCGTCGCCCAGATGTTGAAGCTGGTGAAGCTCGAAAAGTTCTCCCAGCGCAAGCCGCACCAGCTTTCGGGCGGTCAGCGCCAGCGTGTCGCGCTTGCCCGCTCACTTGCCAAGCGGCCGAAGGTGCTGCTCCTCGACGAACCGCTCGGCGCGCTCGATAAGAAGCTGCGCGAGGAGACCCAATTCGAACTGATGGATCTGCAGCAGGAACTCGGTCTCACCTTCGTCGTCGTCACCCACGACCAGGAAGAGGCAATGACCATGGCCGACCGCATCGCGGTGATGAGCCACGGCAAGGTCATTCAGGTGGCGACGCCTGCCGAAATCTACGAGGCGCCGAACTCCCGTTTCGTCGCGGACTTCATCGGCGACGTCAACATTTTCGAGGGCGCTGTTTCCGGCGCCGAGGGCGGCTATGTGCGCCTTGAGGGCACCAACGGTTTCCCGATCCGCATGGCATCGCCCGAGACGCCGGCTGCCGGCGGCAAGTCCGCCGTCGCCGTCCGCCCGGAAAAGATCCGCGTCAGCCGCCAGCCGCCGGCGCACGCGCCCGTCAACACCGTTCAGGGCGAAATCTGGGACATCGGTTATCTCGGTGACATGACCGTCTTCCACGTGCGCCTGAAGGACGGACGCGTGATCAAGGCCTCGTCGCTCAACGCGGTGCGCGCGGTCGAGGATCCGCTCGGCTACGACCAGGAGGTCTGGGTTTCCTTCGGCGAAGACGCCGGCGTCGTTCTGAAGGATTGAGGCCATGACCCGTGTCGCATCCGCCCTCTTCAGCCGCCTCGTCATCATCATCCCCTATGCCTGGCTGCTGTTCTTCTTCCTGATCCCCTTCTTCATCGTCTTCCGCATCTCGCTGTCGCAGACGGCGGTGGCCATGCCACCCTATACGCCGGTCTTCGATCTCTTCGGCGGCCTGTCCGGCATCCTTGAAAAGGCGCGGGAATTCTCCTTTGACAACTACGTCTGGCTGACGGAAGACGTCCTCTACTTCAACGCCTATGTGTCGAGCGTCATCATCGCGGGCGTCTCGACCGTGCTGACGCTGCTGATCGCCTATCCGGTTGCCTACGGTATGGCGAAAGCGCCGAAGACCATTCGCCCGACGCTGCTGATGCTGGTGATCCTGCCCTTCTGGACGAGCTTCCTGATCCGCGTCTACGCCTGGATCGCGATCCTCAAACCCGAGGGGCTGCTCAACCAGTTCCTGATGAGCATCAACGTCATCGACCAGCCGCTGATCATCCTCAACACCAATTGGGCGATCTATATCGGCATCGTCTATTCCTATCTGCCCTTCATGGTGCTGCCGATCTATTCGTCGCTTGAGAAGATGGATCACACCCTGACGGAGGCCGCGCTCGACCTCGGCTGCACGCCGTTTACCGCCTTCTGGCGCGTGACATTCCCGCTGTCGCTGGCGGGCGTCGTCGCCGGCTGCCTGCTGGTCTTCATCCCAGCCGTCGGCGAATTCGTTATCCCCGACCTGCTTGGCGGTTCGGAAACACTGATGATCGGCAAGACGCTCTGGAACGAGTTCAACGCCAACCGCGACTGGCCGGTCTCTTCGGCCGTGGCGACGATCCTGCTTTTGATCCTGGTGTTGCCGATCGTCTACTTCCAGAACGCCCAGGCCAAAGCCGACAGCGAGGGGAGGTAGGACATGGGCAACTGGTCACGCTTCAACATCGCCTCGATCGTGCTCGGCTTCGGCTTTCTCTACCTGCCGATCGTGCTTCTGGTGATCTTCTCCTTCAACGAATCGAAGCTCGTCACCGTCTGGGCGGGCTTTTCGACCAAGTGGTACACGCAGCTCTTGCATAACCAGGCGCTGCTCGATGCTGCCTGGGTGACGATTCGCGTCGCGCTGATCTCGGCGACCTTCGCCACCGTGCTCGGTACGCTCGCGGCTTTGGCGCTCGTCCGCTACACGCGCTTCCGTGGCCGCATGCTGTTTTCCGGCATGGTTTATGCACCGCTCGTCATGCCCGAGGTGATCACCGGCCTGTCGCTGCTGTTGTTGTTCGTTGCCATCGGTCTCGACCGCGGCTTCTGGACGATCACGCTGGCGCACATCACCTTCACCATGTGCTTCGTTGCCGTGGTGGTGCAGTCGCGGTTGCTCAGCTTCGACCGGTCGATCGAAGAGGCAGCCCTCGATCTCGGCGCCACGCCGGTCACGACCTTCTTCTCGATCACCCTTCCGGTCATCGCGCCCGCGGTGTTTTCCGGCTGGGTTCTCGCCTTCACGCTGTCGCTGGACGATCTGGTGATCTCGAGTTTCACCACGGGACCGGGCGCCACGACGCTGCCGATGAAGATCTACAGTCAGGTGCGGCTGGGCGTGACGCCGGAAATCAACGCGATCTGCACCATCCTCATCGGTGTCGTCGCCATCGGGGTGGTCGTTGCCTCGATCGTCACCAAGCAGCGCGAGGCGCAGCGCGAACGGGACGAGCGGGCGGCCTTCGCCCAGTCCTGAACGGTGCGAATTCGAGACTAGCGTGACGCGGCTTGTCCGCCACGAACCGACGGCTGGTGTCTCTGACGCCGGCCGTTTTCAGTTGGGTTCGCCAAGAACCGACAGGGGGGAGATCACTGCATTCGGCCAGGAACCGCCGACGAAGAAACGCAGCCTTTGCCCGGCATTCAATGTGTCGGTGTAGGTGCCTGCGAGCGCCAGGCTGCCGCTGCGGTAGGGAATGACGCCGTTGACCGAGAGATTGCCGGTCTGGCCGGCAAAGAGCGCTCGGTTCAGCCGCGCCGACCCTTCCCCGAAGCTGGCTTCGATATCCGCCGTCTGGAAGGCGAAGTTGCCATCGCTCGCCTGCGCCAGCGAAAAGAATTCGCCGGCCCGGACAAGGTTCGCAAAGGCATTTGCATCGAAGCCGGTGAGGTTGCCGTTGGCGAGCGAAAGCCTGATGCGGCCGGAAGCCTCGGCCACCTGCGCGCGCCAGAACGGGTGTTCCGTCGTAAGGTCCAGATTGACATTGCCCCGGCCGGTCGGAACCGGGCCGGTGAAACCGAAGTCAGCAAGGGCGGCAGCAAGGTCGGCATTCTTCAGCACCAGTTCCAGACGGCCACCGCCGGCCAGCCCCTCTTCCGAAGCGGCGAGCCGCCCGCTGAGCCGGCCGTTGGCATAGGTGCTGTCGGCGACGTCGATGGAGGCGCGCCCGTGATCGATGATGACGCCGGCGGCGAGATCTTCGAGCCGTAGCGGGCCTACCAGTGCCTCCTGCGCCGACAGCCGCACATCGGCACGCCAGCTGCGCGCGAACGCGTCGCCGAGTTGTTGTGTGAGTTCGTCCGGCTCCAGCGGGTCGATGAACGGCTGCAGCCCATTGAGATCGATGCGGTCGAAGGCGAGCGTGCCTTCGACGCGGTGGATATCGTCGATCGGCGTGGAGATGTCGAGGATGCCGGTCGCGTTGGCACCGCCGAGCGTCAGTTGAAGCTCGTCGAGCTTCAGCGAGGCCTTACCGCTGGTGACGTTGGCGCTGAGGCTGAAGCCGCTGTCCGGCAATGCGCCCGCCGCCTTGCCTTTGTACCAGGCGGCAAGGGCCTGCAGCGAGGCCGTCGAAACCTGCAGCCGTCCCGCGGCAGTCGGTGCAGGGGAGAGATTGCCGTTGCCTTCGAACGAGAGACTGAGCGCCGCCGAGGATAGCGACGTCTTGAGCGCCGCATCGTGGCCGGTCAGCAGCATCAGCGGTTCGTTGCATTCGAGCGTCCAGGCGACCGTCTGTCCGCCAAGGCTTCCCGAAAGCCGGGCGCTGAGCTGCTTGGTGAACGAAGGCCAGGAGACGGTTCCGGATATGCCGGAAAATTCCCGGGTCTGGTTGGTGACGAGGTCGATGATCTGCAGGCGGCCGTTTTCGACGGTGACATCGCCGAACGGCGTATCCTTCTCGGCAGCCTGTGTGTCCGGGGTACTCAGCCAGTGCGGCCGCTGCCAGTTGAGTGTGCCGTCCGTGTGCCGCTCGAGCGTGACGACGGGCTCGATCAGCCGGATATCGTCCAGCGCCGGTGTGCCGTCGATCGCTGAAAACAGGCTGAACGTCGCGGTAATGCTGCCGATATGCGCGAGCTTGCGGGACGATCCATCCGTAGTTTCGATCGTCGCCGAGCGGAGCGTCAAAGTCGGTTCCGGCCAGAAGCTGATCTCGGGATTGCCCGATATTCGGCTCTTTCCGCCGGACCAGGCGTCCAGCATATGCTCCACGGTCGGACGCACGTTCGTCGTCGAAATCACCAGAGGCAGGACGGCGTTGTAGCCGGCTGCAAGCCCGACGCCGATCGCGGCCGGCCACAGGAAATGGCGGCGCCGCAGCTGCGACAACAGGCGTACGTCGCGCATCATATGCAGAAATTTACGTCTCATGTCCGCCTGGTCGCCGTCGCTTGGGTCACGTGAGCTTGGATAGGCCTTCGGTCCTCAGAAATCAAATGCGACGGACAGGCAACAGACAGGTAAATGTCGTCCACGCGATGACGAGGCGCTTTCCGGTGCTGTTTATTTTGCGATGCAGCATGGTATAGAGGGCATGGAGCAGGAGTGGAGGAAAGCATGCACGCAGAGCAGCCGTTGTGGGTTCCAGGTCCGGAAATCCTTGCGCATAGCCCCATGGCCGAATTCATCGCCTGGAGCAGCAAACGCTTCGGCAGAACCTTTGCGGATTACGATGCCTTCGACGCCTGGTCGGTGGCCGAGCGCGGCGACTTCTGGACCGCGGTTTGGGAGCACTGCGGCGTCATCGGCGAACGCGGCGCAACAGCCCTCGTCAACGGCGACCGCATGCTCGATGCTCGCTTCTTCCCCGACGCGAAGCTGAACTTTGCCGAGAACCTTCTTCGCGAAACCGGCGACGGCGACGCGCTCGTCTTCCGCGGTGAAGACAAGGTCGAGTATCGCCTGTCGTGGGACGAGCTTCGCGCGCTCGTGTCGCGCCTGCAGCAGGCGCTGAAGGCTCAGGGTATCGGCCCCGGCGATCGCGTTGCGGCTATGATGCCGAACATGCCCGAAACGATCGCGTTGATGCTGGCGACCGCCTCGATCGGCGCGATCTGGTCGTCCTGTTCTCCCGATTTCGGCGAGCAGGGCGTCCTCGATCGTTTCGGCCAGATCACGCCGAAGCTGTTCATTGCCTGCGACGGCTATTGGTACAACGGCAAGGGCCAGGACGTCGATGTGAAGGTTCGCGCGGTCTCCAAGGCCCTTGGCGTGCCGGCGCTGATCGTTCCCTATGCCGGCGACAGCGCGGCGCTGGCGGCCTCGATCGAGGGTGGCGCAACCCTTGCCGATTTCATCGCGCCGTTTGCGGCAACAACCCTGACCTTCGAACGCTTGCCCTTCAGCCATCCGCTCTACGTGCTGTTTTCCTCGGGCACGACGGGCGTTCCCAAATGCATCGTGCATTCGGCCGGTGGCACGCTGCTGCAGCATCTGAAGGAGCATCGTTTCCACTGCGGCCTTCGCCGCGGCGAAAAGCTCTTCTATTTCACCACCTGCGGCTGGATGATGTGGAATTGGCTGGTTTCCGGATTGGCCGTCGGCGCGACCCTCTGCCTGTTCGACGGCTCGCCCTTCTATCCCGACGGCAACGTGCTCTTCGACTATGCCGCAGCCGAGACGTTCGCGGTGTTCGGCACCTCGGCGAAGTACATCGACGCCGTGCGCAAGGGCGGCTTCGTACCGGCCAACACGCATGATCTTTCCACCCTTCGGCTGTTGACCTCGACCGGTTCGCCGCTGTCGCCGGAAGGCTTCTCCTTCGTCTACGAAGGCATCAAGTCTGACGTTCAGCTTGCGTCGATCTCGGGCGGGACCGACATTGTTTCCTGCTTCGTCCTCGGCAACCCGCTGAAGCCCGTCTGGCGCGGCGAGATCCAGGGGCCGGGTCTTGGCTTGGCGATCGACGTCTGGAACGACGAGGGGCAATCGGTGCGCGGTGAGAAGGGGGAACTCGTTTGCACCAAGGCATTCCCGTCGATGCCGGTGATGTTCTGGAACGATCCCGAGGGCGCCAAGTATCGCGCCGCCTATTTCGAGCGCTTTGACAATGTCTGGTGCCATGGCGACTTCGCCGAATGGACCGAACACGGCGGTATCATCATCCACGGCCGGTCGGACGCGACGCTGAATCCCGGTGGGGTGCGCATCGGCACGGCAGAGATCTACAATCAGGTCGAGCAGATGGAGGAGGTCGCAGAGGCGCTCTGCATCGGGCAGGACTGGGAAGACGACGTGCGCGTCGTTCTCTTCGTTCGTCTCGCCGCCGGCGTCGCCCTGACCGACGACCTGACGAAGGCGATCAAGAACCGCATCCGCGTCGGCGCCTCGCCGCGCCACGTGCCGGCAAAGGTGATCGCGGTCGCCGATATCCCGCGCACGAAGTCCGGCAAGATCGTCGAACTCGCGGTCCGCGATGTCGTGCACGGCCGTCCGGTGAAGAACAAGGAGGCGCTCGCCAACCCCGAGGCGCTTGATCTTTACGCCGGACTGGATGCCCTTAAAAATTGAGGGCGCGTTAACGGATTCGCGTGATTGGAATTAACCAAGGCTTCAGACTTGCTGAAAAATCCCTAAAATTGCGGATCCGGCGGGTAAGGTCTTGTTAAGGATTGGGGGCGCATGGTCATGCCAACTTGAGGCCGATCGATGTTGGATCGGCGTTCGGCAGAGATGCCGTCGCGGACATGACGTCGTTACTTCTCGAGCGATTGTTGGTTTAGCATTCAACTATCGAGGTGGCCTCCCAGCCACCTTTTTTTTGCGTTTCTCGCCCGCCAGGCCTTGCTGAACGGGGCTCAGGAGCGGCGTTCGAGCGACCGCGACACGAGGATGACCGGGATCATGCCGGCGACGACGATGATCATCGCGGCGACCGAAGCGTCTTCGACCTTGGCCCGAGACGCGTCTTCGTAGACGAGCGTGGCGAGCGTGTTGAAGTTGAAGGGTCTGAGCATGATCGTTGCCGAAAGCTCCTTCATCGTCTCGATGAAGACGAGGAGAGCGGCGGTCAGTACCGCCGGCCGCATCATCGGCAAAAGCACGGTGCGCAAAGTCTGGCCGCCGGTCCGGCCGAGCGCGCGCGCCGCCATGTCGAGATGCGGCGAAAGCTTCTGGAAACCCGCTTCGAGCGAGCCCTCGGCCATGGTGAGGAAGCGCACGCTGCAGGCGTAGATGATCGCAAAGCCGGTGCCGGTCATCATCAACCCGGTGGAGATACCGAACGTATCGCGCATGCCGGCATCGATAATGTTGTCGAGAGCGGCCAGCGGGAAGAGCACGCCGATCGCAAGAACAGTGCCGGGCACGCCATAGCCGAAGGAGGCGAGCCGCCCGGCGATGTCGCTCACCCGAGAATGCCCCGTGCGCGCAGCATAGGCGAGCACGAAACCGAGCAGAACGGTAACCGTTGCGGTCGCACCTGAGACGAGGATGCTATGAAAGAGCGCGTTGAGCAGCCGCGGCTCGATGAACTGGTCGATGCGCTTGAGCGCATAATTGCCGAGGATCAGCACGGGTACGGCAAAGCCTGAAACCACGGGCAGCAGGCAGGCGACCATGGCGGCCCACTTCTTCCAGCCGGACAGTATGAGCCGGGCAGCATCGTGGACGGCGGACGTCGTCTTCTGGCTGGAGAAGCGCTGGCGCCGCCGTGCGGCCCGCTCGATCATCATCAGGCCGATGACGAAGACCAGCATGATGCAGGCGATCTGCGCGGCGCCCGCGAGGCTGCCGCGGTTCAGCCAGGTGTCGAAGATCGAGAAGGTCAGCGTCTGCACGCCAAGGAATTCGACCGCGCCGATGTCGTTCAGCGTTTCCATCGCCACCAGCGTCAGGCCGATCATGATGGCCGGGCGGGCCATCGGGATCTGGATGCGGAAGAACACCTTCAGCGGCCCGGCGCCGAGCGTGCGGGCGACGTCGGCGGCCGCGCGTCCCTGCATCAGGAACATCGAACGGCAGGCGAGGTAGATATAGGGATAGAGAACCGAACTCAGCACGAGCACGGCGCCGCCGAGCGAGCGGATATCCGGAAACCAGTAGTCACGGCTCGTCTTGAAGCCGAAGATCGCGCGGATCAGTCCCTGCACCGGCCCGGTAAAGGTGAAAAGCTCGCCGAACGCATAGGCAGCGAGATAGGCGGGGATTGCAAGCGGCAACACCAGTGCTGCCGACAGGAAGCGCCGCAGCGGAAACTCGCAGCTTGCGACAAGCCAGGCCGTGAGGATGCCGGCGAAGGCGGTCACGGCACCCGTCAGCGAGATCAAGAGCAGCGTGCGCCCGGTGGCGCGCGGAATGACGTTCTGCATCAGATGCGGCCAGTCGCCGCCGCCGCCCGAGATCGCCAGCCAGGCGATCGCGATGATCGGCATCAGCACGATGACCGATGTCAATCCGGCCCATGTCGCCAGCAGGGGATGCGAAAGACCGGTTCCGGCACGCGCATGGCGGCGCTTGATGCTCTGAGATGTGGACTGCAATCGATCGATTCCGCGGCATGACGGCAAGAAATGGCCAAGGGCGGCCAGCAAACTGGCCACCACAAGTCAACATTTCCTTATAGCATCCGGCCTCAGTTCGCCAAGACGCGTTGTGACGGGAAGGAAATTTCCACCAGCGTTCCCTCGTTGGGTGCCGAGGTGATCGAGAAGTGGGCGCGGTTCGCCTCCGCCATCGCCTTGGTGAGCGGCAGCCCGAGCCCGGTGCCGTCGCCACGCTTGCGCGCGCCTGTCGTCACCTGCCGGAACGGTTTCATCGCCTGGTCCAGTTCGCCGCGGGTCATGCCGACGCCGGTGTCGCGGATCCTCAGCATGACGCTACCGTTCGCCTCGTAGGAGGTCGACACCACGATCTGGCCGCCCGACGGCGTGAAACGGATGGCGTTCGCCAGAATGTTGAGCGCGATCTGCTTGATCGACCGGCCGTCGGCCACGACGTTCGGCACGGCTGCCGAAAGCGAGGTGCGGATGATGACGCGCTGGCTGTTGGCCTGCGGCTGGACGAGCGACACGGCTTCCGAGACCGCGTCGTTGATCTCGACGGCGCCGAAATCGAGTTCCATTTCGCCTGCTTCGATCTTCGAGATGTCGAGCAGATCGTTGACGATATCGAGCACGTGGCGGCCCGACCGGCCGATGTCGCCGGCATATTCGATGTAGCGCGGGTGACCGACCGGGCCGAAATGCTCGCTCGCCATCATGTCGGAAAAGCCGATGATCGCGTTGAGCGGCGTGCGGATCTCGTGGCTGACGCGGGCGAGGAACTCGGTCTTGTGGGCATTGGCCGTTTCCGCGGCGCGCTTGGCGTTCCGGAGTTCCTCTTCGGTGCGTTTCCACTGGGTGATGTCGCGGATCACGGCGCAAAAGCCATTGGAGGCCGAAAGCCGGCCGATGGTCATGAACAGCGGAATGAAGCCGCCATTCGCTTCCCGCCCGATCACCTCGCGTCCGTCGTTCAGCACACTCGCGACGCCGTGGCCGGAAAGCCCGTGCAGGTAGTCGATCACTGCCTTCTGGCTTTCGTGAGCGAAGAGCGCGGCGAAAGGTTTGCCGCGGATCTCGCCCTCGTCATAGTTGAAGAGCGCGCTTGCCGAGCGGTTCATCGAGCGGATGTCGCCGTCATGCCCGAGAATCACGACGCCATCTGTCGCGGTTTCGAGGATGGACTTGAGTTCGTCGATTTCCGTCTTCAGACGGTCGACGTCGTCACCGGAGATGGCATCGTCTGCTTTGGTCGACGGCGCGTTCGCGGCTGCCGGCGTCAGCGCCAGCATCAGCGCGCTCCGGCCGTCCCAGCGGATCGTGTGCAGCCGTGCGATGACCGGCCGCATCTGACCGTCCCTGCGGATCAGCATCATCGTGCCGTCGGGTTCCTGGTCGGTCGCCTCTTCGCCATTGGCAAAGAGTGCGTCAAGGCCGCCTTCCCGGACAAAGTCGTCGAGGTCGCCATAGGCGGTGAGCCGCAGAAATTCCGGATTGGCGTGCAGCAGCTCTTCCCCGCGATGCACGAGCATACCGATTGGCAGGCTGTCGAGGATCTCGCCGCTAAGGCCGATATCTGCCGCTTGCTGCTCGAGATGCACGTTCGCCTGTTCGTCCTCGGCTGCGCCGTCGTCGGTCTCTTCTCCGGTTTCTTCCGCGCCAGTCTGTTCTTCTGCCGCTGGCGTCGAGGAAGTGATGGCTTCGTGCGCGTCTACCGGGAAGGGTGTGCTTGCATCGGCCGCTGCGTCGCTTTCCTCTGCGGGTGCGGTTTCCGCCGGCCTGCCAAAATGCTCGCCCAATTGCCGCGCGATCTCGCGGAACGCCGCCTGTTCGCCCCGCGTCAGCGCGGTCGCCGCGCGATGTTTCTCGAGCTCGACGATCTTGTCGGAGACGGGGGGCTCAGCGTTGTCGACGAGCTGTAGGGCAGGGCGCTCTCCCTGGAAGAGATCGTCAGTTGCGGCGACCTGTTCGTCTGCGGCAACTTCGGCTGCATGGTTCGGCTCTGCCTCTGCCTCCTCGCTGGAGGTGAGGGTCTGGTCTTGGGGCGCATCACGATCCTGCGCAGCTGCGACAGGCTCGGCCTCCGTTTCGGAGGACCTCTGCGCGACGACCTGCACCTCGTCGGCGGACCGCTCCTCGATCTCAGGGCCGACGGTCTCAGGATCGACCGCTGGAGTATGCGCGTGGTCTTCCGACGGCGTCGCTTCCGCGGCAGCTTCTGCCGTCATGTCCGTTGCGGCGCCGAACGTCAGGCCGTTGGCGTGTTCGTCTTCGACGGCATCGGCAAGGCGCACGATACCGAAACCGCGAAAGCCGTCGAATTCGCGTGAGCGCGAGTAGGTGGGCAGGGCCGCCAGGTCGACCGGAACCTTGAGGCTGGTGCCCTGCACGGGCCAGAAAATCGTCTTGCCCGACCAGGTGTCGCGGCGCTGCAGCAGCGCGCCGATCTTCTGATCAGGATCGAGGTCGTAGCGTGCTGCCACGTGGTTAAAGGTGGTGCCGATCACATCGGCGGCACGCGGGCCGACGGCGGTGGCGAATTCCTCGGAAATCTCGCTGAAGCGGCCTTCGGCGTCGATCTTCCAGACGAAGCGTACCGCACGGCCGCCGGGCACGAAGGCGAAGTCGGCCTGCTCCGTTTCAGTGGTGCCGGCATCGGTCGCCTCTACCGTCTCATCCTCGCGAGTGACCTCTTCCGTCACGGGGATTTCCGCGGCAACCGGCGTGTCGGTCGCGGTCACGTCGGTCGCGACCGCAAGCGCCGGCTCGCCGTCATCTTCCGCTGGCTCCACGCCCTGCGCCGAAGTTTCCGCACCTGCGGCGGCAAGCGCCTCCGGTTCCTCCGGTAGAGCGACCTGGCCTGCAGCGACGTGGACGTCTGCGTCCTCAAGGTCGCCATCGTCCTGTGGCGCGGCAACCGCTTCGACGGACTCCGCCTGTTCGAATGCGTCGGCCAGGGCAGCGTCTTCGGCTGGTGCAGCGCTTTCGACCGGCGCTTCGGCCGGTTCGACGATATCCTTTGCCTCCGGGGCCGGTGTCTCGGCGGTCGGTTCCAGCTCTTCGGCCAGCGGCAGGATCGGCAACACTTGCGCCGCCGAGGTCTCTTCGTCCGGATCGAGCGTGCCGAGAATGGTCTCGACAGCAAAGAGCAGATGCAGCGACGGTTCGTCGGCGATCTTGCCGACCGCGGCCGGCAGGTGCCCCTTCCGCGTTGCGACTGGGCGCTTGATCAGCCAGTCGTGGTCTCGGCCGACCGTATCGACGAGCTGCTTGCGCGTCTCGTCCGACATGCCGAGATCGATGAAGCCCGGCGAGTGTGCGATGATGCCGCCGTTGCCATCGAGAACGGCCATGTGGGTGTCCGGGCCGTCGAGGCCGGCGATCATGCGCGCAGCACGATCCTCAAGCGACAGCGGCGTGCCCGAATGCGGTGCAGTAAAGAGCACCGCGTCCTCGTCCGGGCGCACGCGGATCATCTCCACGCTCACATTGAGCGGTGTGCCGCGGAAACCCGAGAACTTCCGGATCGAAAGCTGGCGCCGGTCGCCGGCGCGCACGAGCTGCGCTCCCGCGGCCTTGAGCTGACGCAGCGACAGCTCGCCCTGATCCGGTCCCGCATCGATGAAATCATAGATCGACCCGGCGCCGAAAAAGGCCGCGCCCTGGTCGTTGGCCCAGAGAATGCGCGCAAAGTCCCGCGAAAACAGGATCGCCGCGTCGCCGCGGGCAAAATGCTCCCGCACCCGCGCATGCACGGCGATATCAATGAAGGGATACTGTCTCGCGGGCATAAAGGGGGCCTATTGACGGATCGCTTGCGGGTTAACACTCTATTAATACCCGGCAGGCCCGCAAGGGTCCAGCGAGGGCCGGAGCTTCGTCACGGCTTTCAGCGCGAAAGGTTAATTCTCCGGATTTTGTGCACTGCACAATTTTATTGCAATGCACAAGCAAGTAGTTTATATAATGCGCATCAATCAACGGCGCCTCTGAAGAGGGCCAGACACCAAGGAGCGCTTTCATGGCTACCAAGAAGACCGACGACGTATTTTCCCTTTCCTCTTTCGACCCGGCGAAGTTCACCGACAGCTTCCGCGACTTCGCGGAAAAGGGTGCCGTCCAGTCGAAGGAAGCCTATGCCAAGATGAAGACCGCTGCCGAAGAGGCAACGAAGACCGTTGAAGCAACGCTCGAAAGCGCCCAGACCGGCTCCGTCGAACTCGGTCTCAAGGCCATCGACGCACTGCGCACCAATGCCGAAAACTCGCTGTCTCACATGGAAGCGCTGCTCGGCGTGAAGTCGCTGTCGGAATTCGTCGAACTGCAGACGAGCTTTGTCCGCAAGCAGGCCGAACTCGCGGTCGAGCAGGCGAAGTCGATGCAGGAAGCCACCAAGAAGGTTGCCGAAAACGTCACCAAGCCGGGCAAGGACGCCGCTGAAAAGGCGATGTCGTCCTTCAAGAAGGTCTAAAGTCAACCGACCGCGCCGGCTGAACGATGGCGACAGACCGCTGTCGCCGAATTCTGCCATCTGCGCCCAAAACCAAGAATCCGGATGGCTTGCCATCCGGATTTTTTCCAGGATAATCTCAAGTTAAGGCTTGCAAAGCGACGGAAGTCTCCGTATGTGAGCCGCCAAGCGACTGATGTCGCTTTATGTGCGGTTGTAGCTCAGTTGGTTAGAGCGCAGGTTTGTGGCACCTGAGGTCGTAGGTTCGATTCCCACCAACCGTACCATTTCTTCCCTATACGATAGGTATCGCGATTTGCGGGGCGCCTTGCTTCGTCAGAACAGCTTGGCCAAGGCTCTGAGCGCCACCACATCCTGTACGCCATTCTGATAAAGTTCGATCAGCCGGGCGGCGAGCGCCGTTGCCTCTGCCGACTGGCGCGACAGCTCTCGCTCTCTTAGTGTTTCCTTGAAGACATCGTCGATCTTGGTGAGTTCACCCGGCAGGATCGGCCGGCCCGGTATGGACACAAGCATCCTTTCACACTCCTTTGTCGAAACGGGAGCGCGAGCCGATTGCGACCGGCGTGCTCGCAGCCATCGCCTTGAGCAAGCAGCTCAATTCCCTGTGAAGGCAACGTCGGGATACCGCGCCAGGTTCCTGTCGCGGCAATACCCAATTCGGGCTAGCGCTTGGGCGCGGGTCGGATCCGGTTCGAATGGACATAGGGCTCATCCGCCGGTAAAATTTTGCCAAGAGGATTCCCAGTAAGGCGTCGCAATCCATGGCCAAAGAATCCATCACACGGCGGCTTGCCGCCATCCTGGCTGCTGATGTCGTTGGCTATAGCCGGCTGATGGAGCGAGACGAGAAAACCACCTATACGCAACTCATGGCGCGCTGGAGCGAAGTGCTGGAACCGCTCGTCGAAACCCACCAGGGCCGGGTGTTCAAGCGAACGGGCGACGGCGTGCTGATCGAGTTTTCCAGCGCGGTCAACGCGGTCGAATGTGCGGCTGCCTTGCAGCGGGCGATGATCTCCGCCAATGCGGACGTGCCCCACGATCAGCAAATCGTGCTGCGCGTCGGCATCAACATGGGCGACATCATGGTCGCCGACAGCGACCTCTACGGCGACGGCGTCAATGTCGCAGCCCGGATCGAGGCGCTTGCGAGGCCCGGCGGCGTGGCGATTTCGGACGGGGTGCACGAATATGTGCACGGCCGCATCGATCTCATTTTCGTCGACAGCGGCCATCACGAGGTCAAGAACATCGAGCGGCCGGTGCATATCTGGAGCTGGTCGCCGGACGAGTATGCCGACGCGCCCATCAAGGTCGCCGCCGAGGTGCCACCGCAGCTTCCGAGCCGGCCGTCGATCGCCGTGCTGCCGTTCGACAATATGTCCGGCGATCCGGAGCAGGGCTATTTCGCCGACGGCATTACCGAGGACATCATCACCGATCTCTCGAAGGTCTCCGGCCTCTTCGTCATCGCCCGCAATTCCTCCTTCGCCTATAAGGGCAAGTCGGCGGATATCCGCCAGGTGAGCCGCGACCTCGGCGTTCGCTATGTGCTGGAAGGCAGCGTGCGCCGCGCCGCCAACCGCATTCGCATCAACGCTCAGATGATCGACGGCACCACCGGGGGCCATCTCTGGGCCGAGCGCTACGATCGCGGCATCGAGGATATTTTCGAGGTTCAGGACGAGGTGACGCGCACCATCGTGACGGCGCTCAAGGTGAAGCTGACGGCCGGCGAAACGGAGCGGCGCGAGGGGCGCGGCAAGGTCGACCCGGAGGCCTACGATCTGCTCGTGCGGTCGCGTCAGGCGATCCTGCGGTTCGACGCGGTATCGTCTGCGGAGGCGCGCAGCATGCTCGAACGTGCGATCGCCATCGACCCGGCGCTTGCCGCGGCCTATGCGTCGCTCGCGATCATTGCCATGACCGACTACATCAACCGGTGGAACGGTGGCACCGTCGACAATATCGAGCGCGCTCTCAAGCTTGCACAGAAGGCCGTCGAGACCGACGAGCACGAGCCCCACGGCCACCACGCGCTCGCGATTGCGCTCTGCTGGAAGCGCCGCTTCGACGAGGCCGAGCGGGCCGCCCAACGCACGATCGAGCTCGACCCGAACTCCGCCGGCGGTCACACGCAGCTCGGCACGATCAGGGATTTCCTGGGCCAGTTCGAGGAGGCCTTGCCCTTCTATACCCGCGCCCACCGGCTCGATCCGCAGTTCGACCTGGCGCTGCATTTCCTCGGCCGGACCCTGCTCAATCTCGGCCGTTTCGACGAAGCCGAGATTGCCTTCAAGCGGCGCCTGGCCTTGGCACCGCGTTCGGACATGACGCGCTTCTATCTCGCCTGTCTTTATGGCCGCACCGGACGCCATGAGGAGGCGCGGCGCTACTGGCACGAGGTCTTCGAGGTCAATCCGGACTTTTCCATCGACCACTTCAAGCGGGCGATGCCTTACCAGGATCCGGCCGTCATTCCGCGGCTGATTGACGGCCTGCGGGAGGCCGGGATTTCGCTATAGGTGCGGCGCCGACGTCAGGCGCTTGAGCGCTTCATATGAAGATCTGGTGCTCCGCGGTCACCAGTTCCTGCAGGAAGGCGACGACGGTGCGAACGCGCACGAGATCGCGCGCGCTTTCGTGATAGGTGGTCCAGTAGGCACGGCGGATGGTCGTTTCCGGCAGGATACGTTTTAGTTCCGGCGCATGGCGGGCAATGTAATTGTGCAGAATGCCGATGCCGGCGCTGGAACGCACCGCTTCCGTCTGGCCGGTGGCGCTGGAGATCTCGAACGACGCGTCCCAGCTGCGCATGATTTCGGCGGAGAAGTTCAGCGACGGCGTGAAGATCAGGTCCTCGACGTAACCGATGCGGCGGTGCTCCCGGAGATCGTCGATCGTCTGCGGCGTGCCGTGCTTTTCGAGATAGTCCGCCGAGGCGTAGAGGCCGAGCGTATAGTCGGTGAGCTTCGAGGAAACGAGGCGCCCCTGTTCCGGACGTTCGATGGTGATCGCGATATCGGCCTCGCGCTGCGACAGCGAGAAAGACCGAGGGACCGGCACGAGCTGCAGTTTCAATTCCGGATAGCGCGCCGTCAGCCGGCCGAGCCGGGGCGCGAGGAAAGAAACACCGAAACCGTCGGGTGCACCGATGCGCACCGTGCCGGCGATCGCCGTGTCGATCCGGCCGATCTGCGATTGCGCCGCCAGCATTTCCGTTTCCATGCGCTCGGCTGCCGCAAGGAAGATTTCGCCCTCGGCGGTCAGTTCGCAACCGTTCGGCCGACGAACGAGCAACCGTGTCTTCATCGCCTCTTCCAGCGCAGTCACCCGACGGCTGAGCGTGGCATGATTGACGCCGAGCCGCTTGGATGCGGCCAGGATCTGTCCGGTCCGCGCGACGGCTAGAAACATTCTGACATCGTCCCAGTTCATAGTGCGACAATCCTATACAAAACCGTTGGACTTCAATTTTTGCACAACGGTTGCTGAATATCGGAAATTGATTTGTTGAAATCGTAGTGCGATCATGCCGCCACAATCAAGATCTGGAGGAACCATTCATGTACGAACTCGGTCATTTCATCGATGGCAAGCGCGTCGCCGGCAAGAGCGGCCGCGTCAGCAACATCTTCAACCCGGCAACCGGCGAAGTGCAGGGCACCGTGGCGCTGGCAAGCGACGCGGAACTTTCGGCAGCCGTCGAAAGCGCCAAGGCAGCACAGCCGAAGTGGGCGGCCACCAACCCGCAGCGCCGCGCCCGCGTCTTCATGAAGTTCGTCGAACTTCTGAACGCCAACATGAACGAGCTCGCCGAGATCCTGTCGCGCGAGCATGGCAAGACGATCGAAGACGCCAAGGGTGACCTCATCCGTGGCCTCGAAGTCTGCGAATTCGTCATCGGCATTCCGCATCTGCAGAAGAGCGAGTTCACCGAAGGTGCCGGTCCCGGCATCGACATGTACTCGATCCGCCAGGCCGTCGGCATCGGCGCCGGCATCACCCCGTTCAACTTCCCGGCCATGATCCCGATGTGGATGTTCGCCCCGGCCATCGCCTGCGGCAACGCTTTCATCCTGAAGCCGTCCGAGCGTGATCCGTCCGTTCCGATCCGCCTTGCCGAACTGATGATCGAAGCTGGCCTGCCGGCAGGCATCCTCAACGTCGTCAACGGCGACAAGGGGGCTGTCGACGCGATCCTGACGCATCCGGATATCGCTGCCGTTTCCTTCGTCGGCTCGACCCCGATCGCCCGCTACGTCTATGGCACCGCGGCGATGAACGGCAAGCGCGCCCAGTGCTTCGGTGGCGCCAAGAACCACATGATCATCATGCCCGACGCCGATCTCGACCAGGCCGCGAACGCCCTGATGGGCGCCGGCTACGGCTCGGCCGGCGAGCGCTGCATGGCGATCTCGGTTGCCGTCCCGGTCGGTGAAGAGACCGCCAACCGCCTGATCAGCAAGCTGACCCCGATGGTCGAAAGCCTGCGCATCGGCCCCTACACCGACGAGAAGGCCGATATGGGCCCTGTCGTCACCAAGGAAGCCGAACAGCGCATCCGCAGCCTGATCGACAGCGGTGTCGAGCAAGGCGCCAAGCTCGTCGTCGACGGCCGCGATTTCAAGCTGCAGGGCTATGAGCAGGGCCACTTCATCGGCGGCTGCCTGTTCGACAACGTCACGCCGGACATGGACATCTACAAGACGGAAATCTTCGGACCGGTTCTCTCGGTCGTCCGCGCCAAGACCTACGAGGAAGCCCTCGACCTGCCGATGAAGCACGAGTATGGCAACGGTGTCGCGATCTACACCCGCGACGGTGATGCGGCCCGCGACTTCGCTTCGCGCATCAACATCGGCATGGTCGGCGTCAACGTTCCGATCCCGGTTCCGCTCGCCTACCACTCCTTCGGCGGCTGGAAGTCCTCGTCCTTCGGCGATCTCAACCAGCACGGCCCGGACTCGATCAAGTTCTGGACCCGCACCAAGACCATCACCGAGCGCTGGCCTTCGGGCATCAAGGACGGTGCCGAGTTCGTCATGCCGACGATGAAGTAACTACGGGATAAAGATCCTCCCGCCTCGGGGCCTCCTTCGGGAGGCCCTTTTTTGTTGCATTCGGCGATACGGCACAACTAACTTGCGAACCGTGGGCAAGGGTCGTGAATTGATCGCTGCTCCAACGGCAGTCTGGCGGGCGGGGGCGCACCAGACGATTTGTGTTTGATCATGTGCTGTCGGAGCGCATTGCGGCGCGCCCGATGCACAAAGGATGGACGGAGGGGCCCATCATGGTCGTGGCTGAAGCGACGTCGGTTCAAGCAGCGCCGACACGCGACGTGTCGATCGATTTTCACCGTTTCTCGTTCATGGGGAGCGGCAAGGAATATTTCGGCATCTGGATCGTCAACGTGTTTTTGACGATCGTCACGCTTGGCATTTATTCCGCCTGGGCAAAGGTCCGGCGCAACCGATACTTCTACGGAAACACGGTTCTGCTCGGCCGTACCTTCGAGTACCATGCCAAGGGCAAGCAGATCCTGATCGGGCGAGTGATCGTTTTCGGCTATCTGATCCTCTACAATCTTCTGCTCACATTCGTTCCGATCGTCGGCATCGCGTTATTGTTGCTTTCGCTCTTCTTCGTTCCCTGGCTGGCCGCACGCGGGTTGCGCTTCAGCGCACGGGTGACGAGCTACCGCAACGTCCGCTTCGACTTCGTCGGCACGATGGGCGGTGCCTTCAAGGCGTTCATTCTGGGCGGGTTCCTTTCCATTATCACCTTGGGCCTACTGACGCCGCTCGCAAGCCGATGGGTTGGGCGCTACGTCGGATCGAACCTGCGCTTTGGCGGCAGGGCCTTTGAGACCAACCCGCCGTTCGGCCCGCTCTATCGCGGCATGTTCCTGGGTGTGGGGCTTGCGCTGGTTCTTGGCGTTGTTGTCTTCGCGATCTTGATGGGAACGCTTCGCGCATCGCCAAGTTTGCTCCAATCGCTGAACGATCCGAGGTGGGGATGGGTAGGCTTGGGCGCAGGATATGTGGCGTCCATGTCTTTCTACGCAGTCATCGCGTTGTTCTACAGTGCAGCCGTGCGCAACGCCGTTTGGGGGGCGACGGTTTTTGACGGAAAACATCGGTTCCTCAGCGGTCTTTCTCGGGGCCGCTACACGTGGATCGCCATATCGAACTTCGTCGTCACCATCCTGACGCTGGGCCTGCTGCGACCTTGGGCGGCTGTCCGCATGGCCCGTTACAAATGGGCCCTGACGGGCGTAACCGTCTTTGGCGCCGTCGGAACGCTGATGAGCGAAATCGAAGCGGAAGCGTCGGCGGTTGGAGCGGAATTCATGGATTTCGAAGGGTTCGATTTTGGCTTCTAGCAGCATCGAGATCGCACGTGGCGAGTGGCATCCGGCCGGTTCCAGCCGGTCGGTGCCCTCGCGGTTGTTGGAAGAGGGGGGCAGCCTTAGGGCCGTAGACGATGCGAGCACCGAACTTGCCCGTGGCACCTTGGCAAGTGTCGATATTTCCGACCGCGTCGGAGCGATACCGCGTCGCGTCGAATTTGCAGACGGTTCGTTGTTCGAAACGCCGGACAACGAGGCAGTCGATCGTTTTCTGAAGCTGAATGGCAGGGTCAACCACATCCACGAATGGGAGCGCTTTCGTCCACGTCTCATCGCCGTCGTCGCAGCCACCGTGCTGTGCGGCGTTGCCATCTATCGCTATGCGGTTCCTGCGCTCGTTGAGGTCGCCGTCCTCGTGACCCCGCCGATCGTGCCGGAGATGATGTCGAAGGGCACGATGGAGACGATGGATCAGACACTGTTCGACAAAACGCAGCTGGCGATTGAGCGGCAGGAAAGGATCCGCGACGGCTTCAAGGCAATCGCCGCCCGATCAGGCCGCGGCGAGGCCGGTTACACGCTCAATTTCCGCAAGGGCGGTGTGGTCGGACCAAATGCGTTTGCGCTTCCGGATGGCACGCTGGTCGTCACCGACGAGCTCATCGAACTTGCCGGGGACGATACCGAAACGATCGTTGGCGTGCTGGCGCACGAGATCGGCCATGTCGAGCTCGAACATAGTCTGCGGCAGATCTACCGTGCTGCCGGCGTTGCCGGCCTCATCATGATGATCGGCGGCGATATCGGTTCGGGCGTGGACGACGTCCTGGTGCAGGGCGCTGGTCTCTTGTCGCTTTCCTATTCGCGCGGCGCGGAAACTGCTGCCGACCGACACTCGGTCGAGCTGATGCAGAAGGCAGGGCGAGATCCGACGGCGGCCGCGCGCTTCTTCGACCTGCTTGAAAAGAAGCTAGACGATCACGGCGACACCAGCATTCTCTCAACGCATCCAGGGACGCCGGAGCGGCGCAAGGCGATCCTCGACTACGCCGCGGAGTTGCGCGCCAAGGCGCAATGAGCCTCCTTGAATTTCGCTTGTTGAAACGAAAACAGCGGGCCGGTGGCCCGCTGTTCGCATTCAAGCAATTGCCTTGTTGATCAGTCCTGCGGACCGTCGTTGTAGCCGACCTTGTCGACCAGTTCCGAAGCCTTCTTGCGGTTTGCGGCGATGTCGGCGAGCGGCAGTTCGTCCGGCTTGATCGTGCCGAAGGACTTCACGACGTCAGACGGCTCGGCGCCCGGCAGAACCGGATATTCGAATACCTGCTCGGCGTAGATCTTCTGGGCTTCGCCTTCCGACAGGAATTCCATCAGCTTCAGCGCGTTGTCCTTGTTCGGGGAATTCTTGGCGAGTGCCATGCCCGAAATGTTGACGTGCGTGCCGCGGTCCTTGGCGTTCGGGAAGAGTACCTTGATCGCCGCTGCCCAATCCTTCTGTTCCGGCTCCTTCTCGTTGGTCATCATCAGACCGACATAGTAGGTGTTGCCGAGTGCCAGGTCGCATTCGCCGGCCAGGATCGCCTTGGCCTGGTCGCGGTCGCCGCCGTCAGGCTTCTTGGCGAGGTTGTTCTTGAGGCCGGTCAGCCACTTCTCGGTCTCGGCTTCGCCATGGTGGGCGATCATCGAAGCGAAGAGGCCGATGTTATAGGAGTGCTGGCCGTCGCGGGTGCAGATCTTGCCTTTCCACTTGGGGTCGGCAAGCTCTTCATAGGTGATGTCGTCCTGGGCGACGCGCTCCTTGGATGCGTAGACGACGCGGCCGCGGGTGGTGAGGCCGAACCAGTTGCCTTCAGGGTCGCGGAAATGCGCCGGGATATCCTTGTTGATCGTCTCGTTGACGACAGGCTGGGTTACGCCTGCATCCTTGGCTTCGGTCAGGCGGCTGATGTCGACGGTCAGGATCACGTCGGCCGGCGAGTTGGCGCCTTCGGCCTGGATGCGCTCGACGAGGCCCTTGTCGAGGAAGAGCACATTGGTGGTGATGCCGGTTTCCTTGGTGAAGGCGTCGAGCAGCGGCTTGATCAGGTCGGGCTGCCGGTACGAGTAGATATTGACTTCACCATCGGCCCAGGCGGCGCTCGTTGCCAGCAGGGTTGCCGTCAGGGACAGAACGCCCATCGCTGCTCTTGAAACGGACATCGCTTCCTCCATTTTCTTGTTTGAGCTAAGTTAACAAAATTCCTCATCTTTCTGACCGGAGCGCTGAAAACAGTCAATCAGGAAACCGTAAACGCTCAACAAGAAGTGATTTTTCTGGCTTTTTGGAATTGTTCCAAACTACGATCCGTCCTATATGATGAGTTCGTGAACCTCTCGATGCCGGAGTGAATGATGCGTCTGACGAAGCAAACGAACTACGCGGTTCGCATGTTGATGTACTGCGCCGCCAACGGGGAAAAGCTCAGCCGCATTCCCGAAATCGCCAGGGCTTACGGTGTTTCCGAGTTGTTTCTCTTCAAGATCTTGCAGCCGTTGACCAAGGCCGGCCTCGTTGAAACGGTGCGTGGCCGTAACGGTGGCGTGCGCCTGCCGAAGCCCGCTTCGGCGATCACGCTGTTCGACGTCGTCAAGGTGACGGAAGACAGTTTCGCGATGGCCGAGTGCTTCGAGGCGGGCGAGATCGAATGCCCGCTCGTCGACAGCTGCGGCCTGAACTCGGCGCTCCGCAAGGCGCTGAACGCCTTCTTCGAAGTGCTGCAGGGCTACACGATTGACGACCTGGTCAAGGCGCGCCCGCAGATCAACTTCCTGCTCGGTCTGGAAGAAACCAAGCGTCCGCAGACCTCGGCGGCCTGATATCTCCGAGCAACGCCCGCGCAAATGGTGCGGCATGACCTGGCGGCTGAAGTGCCGCCGGGTGTTACTCTTGCGGTAGATATTCCCGCAATATGAAGTCGATCGCAGTGGGGTCGATTTCAGCCTTGTCGATGCGGAAATCGGCGCCGTACTCCTCCAGATTCTGAAAATAGGCATCGGCGAGCGATGCTGAGATTACCCCGATCGGGCCGATATAGCCCTGATGCCGGAGGGCCGGGACCGTCTCGCGGAAATCGAGCTGCGGCCGCAGACGGTTGTCGAGCAGGATCATCGATATGGGTTTGCCCGAGCGCAGGAATGCAAGCGCATCGTCGATCGTCTGGCAGTAGTGCAGCTCGATGTCGATGCTGCTCACCTTGCGGATGAGCGCGCGCAGGATCAGGTTTTCTGCCGGGTCGTCGTCAACGAGCAGGATGTGTGCTTTTCGCGTCATGACCGAATACCCTTGCTGATGGCGGGCGTCCCGTTCGTTGGGCGTGGCGGTGCGAAACGCGGCCACGCATCGGCTGCTACTGGATGATCTGCTCTCGGATTGCCTTCGCCACCATCTGGGTGCGATTGACGACGTCGAGTTTCTTCAGGATCGTTGCGGTGTGTGAGTTCACCGTGTGCTCCGACACCGAAACGATGAGCGCAATCTCGCTTGCCGTCTTGCCATGCGAGATCCACTTGAGGATTTCGGTTTCGCGCGGCGTCAGTCCCATCCCGGCCTTGTTGGCAAGCGCGATGCGATAGAAATAGTCGAAGGCGGCGATCGCGTCATAGGCGAGCGCCACATGCTCGGCCCGGCCGATATCCTCCCCGTCTCCGAGAAAGAGCACGGCATAGCGCGCGCCGGTGGAAGCTGCGTGCACCGGTACGCTGACGAGCAGTTCGAAACCGAGCTGCACCAGCAGGTTCTGGCTGGCGTCGCAGCCGGGGTCGTCCGCCCGCCATACCGACGAGATCGCCGAGCGGTGCAGCGTCTTGTAGAACACGGAGTCGCCAAAGCGATGGCGCTTGTCGTATTCCTCCGCGAGCCCGGATGGTAGGTCGTGCAATACTAGGCGGGTGGACAGCATGCAGGCGTCGTTCTCGTTGCCGAGCTGCAGAATGCCGAAATGGCTGAAGCCGTAGCGCAATGCCATGGTATGAAAAATGCGGAAGAAATCGACGCGGTTGAGCGCCTTCTCTAGCTCGTCGCGAAGGTCGTATCGCCTGTGATTTTCCAGCAAAGCCGCCACGGACTGGCTATCCCCTTATCGTCGTGCGGCAGTTTATCCCGCGAGCCGCAGCGATCAATCGGCAAAGTGCGTTGCCGGTATTGCCGACAGGCAGGGTCATGCGCGTCCCTCGGCAAGCCCACCGAGCGACTGAAAGCTGTAAAAGGCGGCTGCCGGTCCCTCCCAAGGACGTCTGGGCACGTCGAATATCTCCCCCGAGTTTTGTATACATTTTATTGCACAATCCCGTTCGGGATTTCTACCATAGTATCTTGGGATTGACGAAAACCTGTCGAGGCCGAATCGCGTGTTCGTGCGGCCAACGATCACGGCATTCTCGGTAGGGGTATTCACCCGGAACCAAGGTGGCTTCCCCGGTGTGGCATCGCGCCGCCCAAGGGGCTGGCGGGGGAGGCTGCAGACCCTGTGGAAGTGGCCGGAACGTCGTGGATTTTAGGTGCCGCGGTGTACTGTTTTGTCAGGCGATTCTAAAACAGTGGACGAATATCCCGGCTCTACCTGCGGACGAATTTTTCGCATAGACAAATTTCTGCGGCGACTTATTGCAATGCGACGCCAAATGTCGTTCCATCCGGCCTTGACCGGGGGCAACGGCATTCCGCGTCAGGAAAACACGAGAACAAAAACAAATCTGGGAAGCAAAGCTCATGAAAAAGCTCACTACTCTGTTTGCAGCGACGGCGCTTGCCACGCTGATGGCCGGCTCCGCCTGGTCGAAGACGTTCGTTTATTGCTCGGAAGGTTCGCCAGAGGGTTTTGACCCGGGCCTGTACACCGCCGGCACGACCTTCGACGCGGCTGCGCACACGGTTTACAACCGCCTGCTCGAGTTCAAGAAGGGCACGACCGAAGTTGAGCCGGGCCTCGCCGAAAGCTGGACGATCTCCGACGACGGCCTGGTCTACACCTTCAAGCTGCGTCCGGGCGTCAAGTTCCAGACCACCGAATTCTTCACGCCGTCGCGTGATTTCACTGCCGACGACGTGGTGTTCTCCTACGAGCGCCAGCTGAAGGCTGACAATCCGTGGAACAAGTACATTGCTGGCGCTTCGTGGGAATACGCAGCCGGCATGGGCTTCCCGGAAGTCATCAAGTCGGTTGAGAAGGTCGACGACCTGACCGTCAAGTTCACCCTGACGCGCAAGGAAGCGCCGTTCCTCGCCAACATCGCGATGCCGTTTGCTTCGATCCTGTCGAAGGAATATGCCGACAAGCTGCAGGCTGACGGCAAGATGGAGCAGATGAACCAGATGCCGCTCGGCACCGGTCCGTTCGCTTTTGTCGCCTACCAGCAGGATGCCGTCATCCGCTACAAGGCAAACCCGGACTATTGGGGTGGCAAGCAGAAGATCGACGACCTCGTCTTCGCGATCACGTCTGACGCTTCGGTTCGCTTCCAGAAGCTCCAGGCTGGCGAATGCCACCTGATGCCGTTCCCGAATGCTGCCGACGTTTCGAAGATGAAGGCAGACCCGAACCTGAAGGTCATGGAACAGGCCGGCCTCAACGTCTCCTACCTCGCCTACAACACCACGCAGGCTCCGTTTGACAAGCCGGAAGTCCGCAAGGCGCTAAACAAGGCGATCAACAAGCAGGCGATCGTCGATGCCGTCTTCCAGGGTGCTGCCCAGCCGGCCGTCAACCCGATCCCGCCGACGATGTGGTCGTACAACGACAAGATCGAAGACGACACCTACGAGCCCGAAGTTGCCAAGAAGATGCTCGAAGACGCAGGCGTCAAGGACCTGTCGATGAAGCTCTGGGCAATGCCGGTTTCGCGTCCGTACATGCTGAACGCCCGTCGCGCAGCTGAACTGATGCAGTCGGACTTCGCCAAGATCGGCGTCAAGGTCGAGATCGTCTCCTACGAATGGGCCGAATACCTCGACAAGTCCAAGGCCAAGGATCGTGACGGTGCCGTCATCCTCGGCTGGACCGGCGACAACGGCGACCCGGACAACTTCCTCGACACGCTTCTCGGCTGCAACGCTGTCGGCGGCAACAACCGTGCACAGTGGTGCAACCAGGAATTCGATGCTCTCGTGAAGAAGGCGAAGGAAACCTCTGACCCCGCAGAGCGCACCAAGCTCTACGAAGAGGCGCAGGTCGTCTTCAAGCGCGAAGCGCCGTGGGCGACGATCGACCACTCGCTCTCGGTCGTGCCGATGCGCAAGAACGTCGAGGGCTTCGTTCAGAGCCCACTTGGTGATTTTGCCTTCGACGGCGTGGACATCACCGAGTAATTTAGTTAACTGATCCTTAAGGGGGCGTTTGCCAAGGGCAAGCGCCCCTCTTTGCATCCACTATAGCGACCCTGAGTTCCGGCTGGAGCGCAAAAGGTCGCTGTGGCATTTCGACTTGCTGTATGCTTGGCCGTTAAGTGGGAAAGCATGCGGTGGTGCCAGCGGCGGGATACAATGCCGCGGCAACATGGCGCGGGGTTTAACATGTTCCGATTTCTCTTGGGGCGATTGGCTGTCCTGATACCGACCTTCGTCGGCGTCTCCATCATCGCCTTCTCCTTCATCCGCCTGCTTCCGGGCGATCCGGTTGCGCTGCTTTCGGGCGAGCGCGTCATGTCGCCGGAGCGACATGCGGAAATTTCACACGCACTCGGCTTCGACCGGCCGATCGTGGTGCAATACCTCGATTATCTCTGGGGCGTGCTCCAGGGTGATTTCGGCACCTCGATCGTTACCAAGAAGCCGGTCATCGATCAGTTCTTCGAACTGTTCCCGGCAACCGTCGAGCTTTCGCTCTGCGCGATCCTGTTTGCGGTCATTCTCGGCATTCCGGCCGGCGTGATTGCTGCGATCAAGCGCGGCTCGGCCGTCGACCAGGCGATGATGGGGACGGCACTCGTCGGCTTCTCCATGCCGATCTTCTGGTGGGGCCTGCTGCTCATCATGCTCGTTTCCGGCATGCTGCAGTGGACGCCGGTCTCCGGCCGCATCTCGCTGATGTACTTCTTCCCGCCGGTAACCGGATTCATGCTGATCGACTCGCTCCTGTCCGGTCAGGCCGGCGCGTTCAAGTCGGCCGTCAGCCACCTGATCCTGCCGACGATCGTGCTTGGAACCATTCCGCTTGCGGTCATCGCGCGCCAGACGCGCTCGGCGATGCTTGAAGTTCTCTCCGAAGACTACGTGCGCACGGCACGGGCCAAGGGCCTTTCGACCTTCCGGGTCGTCGGCGTCCATGCGCTGCGCAATGCGATGATCCCGGTGGTCACCACCATCGGCCTGCAGGTGGGCGTCATGCTCGCCGGTGCGATCCTGACGGAAACGATCTTCTCCTGGCCGGGCATCGGCAAGTGGATGGTGGATTCGGTGTCGCGTCGCGACTACGCCGTCATCCAGGGCGGCCTGCTCGTCATCGCCGCGGTGATCATGCTGGTCAACCTCATCGTCGACCTGCTCTACGGTCTCATCAATCCGCGCATCCGGCACTAAGGAGGGCGTCATGTCTCAAGCTGCTGCAACAAGCACCGTTTCGACCGATCCGTCCCGCCGGGCGCGATTGGCCGAGTTCTGGTATTACTTCTCCGAGAACCGCGGCGCCGTGATCGGTCTCGTGTTCTTCGTGTTCCTCGTTCTGCTCGCGGTCTTCGCACCGTGGGTCGCACCGCACGATCCGGTGGCACAGTACCGCGATGCGGTGTTGGTACCGCCGGTATGGCAGGAGGGCGGCCGCGCCGGCTTCCTGCTCGGCACCGACGCCGTCGGCCGCGACATGCTGTCCCGGCTGATCTACGGCACGCGCTTCTCGCTGTTCGTCGGTGTCATCGTCACGACCCTGTCGCTCGTCGGCGGTATCGCGCTTGGCGTCATCGCCGGCTACTTCCGTGGTTGGGTCGATACCGTCATCATGCGCGTGATGGACATCATCCTCGCCTTCCCGTCGCTGCTGCTCGCCCTCGTGCTGGTCGCTGTCCTCGGCCCGGGCCTCGTCAACGCCATGATCGCAATCGCGCTCGTCTTCCAGCCGCACTTCGTGCGCCTGACGCGTGCTGCCGTCATGAGCGAAAAGACCCGTGACTATGTCGTTGCCGCCAAGGTGGCCGGCGCTGGTCATGGCCGTCTGATGTTCAAGACGATCCTGCCGAACTGCATGGCGCCGCTGATCGTCCAGGCGACGCTCTCCTTCTCGAGCGCGATCCTTGACGCTGCGGCCCTCGGCTTCCTCGGCATGGGCGCACAGCCTCCGACACCGGAATGGGGCACGATGCTCGCCGAAGCCCGCGAGTTCATCAGCAGCCACTGGTGGGTGGTGACCCTTCCGGGTATCGCGATCCTGATCACGGTGCTGGCGATCAACCTTATGGGTGACGGCCTGCGCGATGCGCTCGATCCCAAGCTGAAGAGGTCCTGATCATGGCGCTTCTCGAAATCGAAAACCTGGTCGTCGAATTCCAGACGGCCTCCGGTCCCTTCCGCGCCGTCAACGGCGTGTCGATGAAGGTCCATGAAGGCGAAGTGCTTGCGATCGTTGGCGAGTCCGGCTCGGGCAAGTCCGTGTCGATGCTGGCCGCCATGGGGCTTCTGCCCTGGACGGCGAAAGTGACCGCCGACAAGCTCACTTTCAACGGCCGCGACCTGCTCGGCATGTCGGCAAACGAACGGCGCAAGATCGTCGGCAAGGATATTGCCATGATCTTCCAGGAGCCGATCGCCAGCCTCAACCCGTGCTTCACCGTCGGCTTCCAGATCGAGGAAGTGCTGCGCATCCACATGGGCCTCGACAAGGCCGGTCGCCGCAAGCGCGCAATCGAACTGTTCGAGGCGGTCGGCATTCCCGATCCGGCCGAGCGGCTCGGCCACTATCCGCACCAGATGTCGGGCGGCCAGTGCCAGCGCGTGATGATCGCGATCGCGATCGCCTGCAACCCGAAGCTCCTGATCGCCGACGAGCCGACCACCGCGCTCGACGTGACGATCCAGAAGCAGATCCTGGACCTCCTGATGAGGCTGCAGGCCGAGCACAAGATGGGCCTGATCATGATCACGCACAACATGGGCGTGGTCGCCGAGACTGCCGACCGGGTGGTCGTGCAGTACAAGGGCCGCAAGATGGAAGAGGCCGACGTGCTGACGCTCTTCGAAAACCCGAAGAGCAACTACACGCGCGCACTTCTGGCGGCGCTGCCTGACAACGCGACCGGCGATCGTCTGCCGACGATTTCCGAACTCTTCGTCGACGAAGGAGCGGCCCAATGAGCGTGATCCTCGAAGCGCGCAATCTGGTGCGCGACTACCATATCCCCGGCGGCCTCATCAAAAAGGCAAAGACGGTTCATGCGCTGAAAGGCGTGAGCTTTTCCGTCGAACAGGGCAAGACGCTGGCGATCGTTGGCGAAAGCGGCTGCGGCAAGTCCACGCTGGGCCGCATCCTCACCCTGATCGACCCGGCGACCTCCGGCGAACTGCTGATCGAGGGCAAGAAGATCGATATCTCCAAAGGCGACATGACGCCGGAGATGCGCCGCAAGGTGCAGATCGTCTTCCAGAACCCCTATGGCTCGCTCAACCCGCGCCAGAAGATCGGCGACATCCTGATGGAACCGCTGGTCATCAACACCGACACGCCGGCCGACGAACGTCGCGACCGGGCGATGACGATGCTGAAGAAGGTCGGCCTCACCGAGCTGCACTTCAACCGCTATCCGCACATGTTTTCGGGCGGCCAGCGCCAGCGTATCGCCATTGCGCGCGCGTTGATGCTGAACCCGAAGCTGCTGGTGCTCGACGAGCCGGTGTCGGCGCTCGACCTGTCGGTCCAGGCACAGGTGCTGAACCTGCTCGCCGACCTTCAGGACGAACTGAAGCTCACCTACGTCTTCATCAGCCACGACCTCTCTGTCGTGCGCTATATCGCTGATGATGTCATGGTGATGTATTTCGGCGAAGCGGTCGAATACGGCAGCCGCGACGAGGTCTTTGCCGACCCGAAGCACAGCTACACCAAGACGCTGTTTGCAGCGACGCCGCGTGCGGATGTCGAGAGCATCAAGGCGCGCCTTGCCAAGAAGAAGCAGGCGGCCTGATCCGCCGCTGCTGATTTTTGCTGAAGAAACAAGAGAAGCCGGGCAGCCAATGCCCGGCTTCTTTGACTTGGGGGCTTGATGGTGTAGAGGTGTCGCGCCGCCTTCACTTCTCGCCTCTTGGCGGCGGGCAGCCGCTTTTTGGCCGGACCGATCGTTCGGCCCAACCTCAGGAACACGTTCATGGAAATCAAGCGTTTCGAAACCGGCCCCCGTATGAGCCAGGCCGTGGTCTACAACAACACCGTCTACCTCGCCGGCCAGGTCGGCAACGCCGGTGACGATGTCGTGACGCAGACCAAGCAGGCGCTTGCCGAAGTCGACCGTCTTCTGGCGCTCGCCGGCACCGACAAGACCCGCATCCTCTCGGCCACCATCTGGCTCGCCGACATGGCAGACTTCCCGAAGATGAACTCGGTCTGGGACGCCTGGGCACCGCAGGGCCACACCCCGGCTCGCGCCACCGGCGAAGCCAAGCTCGCGACCCCGGAATACCTCGTCGAAGTCATCGTCGTCGCCGCTGCCGCCTAAGGCCTGCGCTACGGGATTTCCCGTCTTCTTATTCCTGCGCCGCCGGACTGCCGTCCGGCGGCGTTTTTCGTTCCCATTTCAGTTCCCTTGCGCGGAACCAAACGGCGCACCGGCACGTTAAGTGTCCAATCCGAAGAAGCAGGCCAAAACCGGCCGCCACGATTGGGAGGACTGTCTATGCTTTACTGGCTGCCCCGTGTCTGTGTCCTTCTCCTGGCGGGCGTCATGATCGGTTTCGGTCTTCTTCCCTACACCGCCGCAGGTGTCGCCCATACCTTGCTCGTCATCATTCTGGGGCTTGGCCTATTGTCGCTGACCCTGCATGTCTTCCCGCCGGAACACCATTGACCGTGCAAGATCATTCACGCGATGTGCCGCAAGCCGGGCCGGAGCAAAAGGCAGGGCGGCCTGATCTGTTGACCGGAAACGCGAACGAACCGCGCGCGGCCCTGGCTGAAGGACGGCGAGGCATGATCGCGAATACGCTGCGTCGGGCGGGTGCCGCCCAGCAGCGCAAGCGTGCGCGGTGGATCGTCGAGGAAGAGGCTGCTGTGGCGACGGCGGCGCCATCGACAGCCCCGCGGCGCGACGGCATCGATCTGATGGTCGCCTGGAGTATTATCGGCCTCTTCGCCATTGCCGCATGCGCGGGCATCTACGCCATGGAAACGATCCTCCTGCCGATCACGCTCGCAATCGTCGTCGGCGTCGTGCTCGGCCGGACGGCCGACGGACTGGCGCGTTATGGCCTGCCGCCGATTTTCGGAGGGTTGCTGCTGGCGATCATTTTCGTCACCGGCCTCTCGTGGCTCGTCAATGCCCTCCTGGGTCCGTTGACGGCGCTCGCCTCGGAGGCGCCGAAGCTTGCCGAAAGCGTGGTGGCGCGGGTGATGCCGTTCATTGACCGGTTCGAGTGGCTGCGTCTGGCCGTCGCGCGCAGCGTCGGCAACGATGCGATTGCCGATACCGTCATGAAGAATGCCGGCCCGATGCTTGCCGCCACCGCCGCCGGGCTGACACCCGCTTTGGTGCAGACACTGATCTTTCTCGCAGCACTCGGCCTGTTTCTGCTCGGACGGTTGCAACTGCGCAAGGCGGTCATCCTTGCCTTTGCCAGCCGTGAGCGGCGGCTTAGCGCCATTCGCATCATGAACGGCATCGAGGATGCGTTGGCGCGATACTTCTCGATCGCCAGCGTCATCTATTTCTCGCTCGGCCTCGTTACGACGGTGATCGCTTTTGTCGGGGGTCTGGGCATGGCGCCGCTGTGGGGCCTGTTCGCTTTCGTCTCCAGCTTCATTCCCTATCTCGGCGTCACGGCGATGACGCTGAGCCTGCTGGTGGCGGGGCTGATGACGCACGAGGTGCTGTGGCTGGCATTGGCGCCGGCGGTGGCCTTCTTCGTCGTTCACCTTGCGATGGAAAACCTTGCCATTCCGGCCATCCTCGGCAACGAGCTTGAGGTGAACCCGTTCTTGATCTTCCTGGCGATCGTGTTCTGGACCTGGATGTGGGGGGCGGTCGGCGCCATGCTGGCGCTGCCGCTCTCTCTCATCGTCCTCGCCATCGTCGAGGAAATCAGCGACCAGCCGCCTGAACGTCAGCTGCCCGGATAAGGGGATGTGTTGCCCGGCCTAGCGCCGGGCAGAGCGTGCGTGCTCGTCGAAGAACAGCGCCTGGCTGATCAGTGCCTTCACCATGTCCGGATTGAACGGCTTGGTCACGAGAAAGGCTGGCTCCGGCCGCTTGCCGGTCAGCAGCCGCTCGGGGAAGGCGGTGATGAAGATCACCGGCACAGCGGCCTGCGTGAGGATCTCGTTGACGGCGTCGATGCCCGAGCTGCCATCGGCAAGCTGGATGTCGGCCAGAACCATCTTCGGAGAGGTCTTGCGGTAGAGATCGAGCGCCTCGCCGTGGGTGCGGGCGATCCCGGTGACGCGGTGGCCGAGGCTGGTCACCATATCCTCGATATCAAGCGCGATCAGCGGCTCGTCCTCGATGATCAGGACGTCCGTTGCGACCTGGTGCGAAATGTCCTCCGAGGCGACTGTCAGCAGCTTCGAAAACTCGGCCTGGCTGAGGTTCATGACCTCGGCCGCATCGGCGATGGAGAAACCCTCGACCGATACGAGCAGAAACGCCTGGCGCGGCGCCGGCGCGATCAGCGAGAGATTGGCGGCCGCCTGTTTTTCCCATGCGAACGGTGAGGCATTTTCGCTGCGGTCGATCGAGATCTTTTCGAACTGCGAGCAGAACAGCTTGTAGAGGCTGATCCGGTCGTTCGAGGCTTCCGGAAAGAGGCTGATATCCTCGATCAGGGCTTCGAGAACGGCGGCCACATAGCCGTCGCCTGCGGCCTGCGAGCCTGTGACGGCCCGCGCGTAACGGCGCAGAAAGGGCAGGTGGGGCGCAATCCGGGTCGAAAGTGACATCAACGACTTCCTTACGTGCAATGCGATTCGTTTGATTTCTGAGGATAGGGGGTATGGGGCGGAATAGATGGATGTTTTGAACACGTTTTTCGGCTTAGAGCAAATGGGGGACGTGTTCGAAACGGTGTGCCGGCGATTTCGCAAGGGCAGCAAAAGCCGTGAAGGACTAAGCGGTGGTGGGACGCAGCATGGATGAAGAAACCGGAAAGCACGGCGGCGTAGGCCAACAGCGCGGAGGCACTGCCGAAACGCTCGAAATCGGCGGCTCGATCGGCACCAGCTTGAAGGCGCTCTATCGGTCGCTGGAGCAGGAGCCCGTTCCGGAACTCTTTCTCAATCTTCTTGAAAAACTCGATGAAGCGGAGGCTGCGGCCAAAGTCCCGTCGAAGGGTGGGGTTCCGCTTTGAGGGGGAAGAAACGGGCGGCTGCCCGTTTCTTTATGAGATGCGCCGATCAGCAGGCGGCTTCGTAGCGGCGGCCGTAGCGGTCGCGATAGATGCAGCGGCCCGGTTCGTTGGCGTTGCCGATGAGCGCGCCGGCGACGCCGCCGATGGCCGCGCCCACGGCCGCACCCCTGACATTGCCCGTCGCCGCACCGCCGACGATGGCACCGCCGGTTGCGCCGATCGCCGCGCCCTTTTCTGTCTGCGTGCATGCCGCGAGGGGGAGGATCAGGCTTGCTACGATAAGTATCTTCTTCATGACGCGTTCCTATCCGAGGGTTGCTTTGTTGAACTGAGAATCAATTTTCGGTGAAATCGATTTGCCCGCGACTGGTGACGAACAGAATGACGACAATGAGGCATAGCCCGTACCCGATGCCGCGCCGTCCTGATCGACTTTTGATGTTACCTTTCGGCGCTCGCAATGAGCGAGCCGCTTGTGGTGTGTCCTTGCCTCGCCAGTATATCCTCCGTCGCTCGGCCGCGGTCGCAGCGCTTGTTATCGTTGCGAAAACGAGACCGGGGCATTTTTGTTCCATTGTTGGGGTGGCCGACGGGCGATGTCCGTCCCGGTTGTGGGCCGTGGTCGCCCGCTGAACGCTGTGGGCGAATGACGCCTCCCGGCCGTCTCTGGGCCGCTCAAACGCGCAGCTGACGCCAAGGTTCCAGGAAATATTTCGCGCCCATTCGCGGAACCGCAGATCGCACATTTCCGTTTGCTGTTGGAGTTTGACGCAAGGGAGCATGCGAATGGAACACATTGCCGCCATCATGGTCCTGGTCGGCTGCATGCAGACGACAGAGGCCTGCCGCGAAGTGCCGGCGCCCACCGTGGCTTTCGAGACCGTAGACGAATGCCGCGAACTGCTTTCGCCTGCGATCGAGGCGACATCGACGAGCTTCAAGCACGCCTACGGGGCCTGCGCGGAAGTCGATCCGGCGCTGTTCGTAGAAGACGCGACCATCGAGTGGCAGGTGAAGGCGCCTGGCCGTCTGCAGGTCGAGGTCAAGGTCGATGACGGCAGCTATGCCGTTGCCGCGCGAAGCGAAAGCGGCGCCAAGGCTCGCAACTGATTTCACCGGTAGCTCTTGGGCAATTGCGCTAGGGCGACTGCATCAACCGAAAGGATCGGAAATGAACTGGGACATTGTTGAAGGCAAATGGCACGAGTTGAAGGGTAAGGCTCAGTCGCAGTGGGGTAAGCTCACCAACGACGACCTCGATATCATCGATGGCCGCAGGGAAGAACTCGCCGGGCGGATCCAGGCGCGATACGGCGTTGCACGTGACGAGGCGGAGCGGCAGATCGACGACTGGATGTCGCGCCGCTAGGCGGTTCGCGGCAAGCAGTCAGTCTTGCTTCCCCGGAAGAACGACGCCAAGACAAAAGCCGCGCGACACCTGTCGCGCGGCTTTTTGTTTGTCATGCGCATCGCGCTTATTTCTTCTTTGCCTTGGCCTCTCGCCTGCGAAGTTCTTCAAGCAGAGACTGAAGCTTGGCGCTTTGTTCTTCGCCGTCCGTGTACAGGTCGCGCATCGTCTTTCCGATGTGAAGATTTCTATCGGAGAGATGCGTCCGCTCCCGTCCGGCTTCGGTCGCCGTTTTCCAGATATGTGCTGTCGGCATCTTCATTTCGACCCTGCGTTCCATGGATGAAGAACGTCAGAGTATTGCGAAGGTTCCGGGCATTTCCGGTGCAAACCGTGCCGATTTGGGACTCTTTCGTCTTTCATCGTAAACAGAATATTAATGTCGAGTGACGCCACGGAATTCCGCGCGCCGATTTTGATCGAGAACTGGAACAAATTGAAAGCTATCGCGTTTGCATTGCAGTGATTTAGGCAAGGAGAATTGCTATGTTATACTACGCGCTTGTCTTCCTCGTTGTGGCAATCATAGCGGGTGTACTTGGGTTTGGGGGTATTGCCGGCACGTCCGCGGGCATCGCGCAGATCCTCTTCTTCCTTTTCCTGGTCTTTCTGGTGATTTCGCTCGTTGCCGGCCTGGTGCGCCGCGGCTGAGCGGCCCTATTTGAGTTGTTAGGCATAAACAGGAAACGGGCGGCGTCACAGCCGCCCTCGATGTGTTTGGTGGCCGAATCGTCTTGCTTGCCCTTGCTGGCCCGCTTGGCTATTGATGCCCCAATTGTCGTTTTCGCCCCGGGGTATCGAACATCATGAAATCGCTGGAACTGCTCGTCGAGCGGATCATCCTGTCCAGCCGCTGGCTTCTCGTCATCTTCTACCTTGGCCTGGTCGCGGCACTTGCCCTCTACGGCATCTCGTTCGCCTTCAAGCTGCTGAAGATCGCCAGCATGGTCTTCGTCTATGACGATGCGCAGATGATTCTGGCGATGCTCGGCCTGATCGATGCAGCGCTCGTGGCCAGCCTGATCGTGATGGTGATGATTTCCGGTTACGAGAATTTCGTCAGCCGCTTCGACGAAGGCGATGCGGAGGTCTCCTTCCTCGGCAAGCTCGATTCCGGCAGCCTGAAGATCAAGGTTGCGTCGTCGATCGTGGCCATTTCCTCGATCCACCTGCTGCAGATCTTCTTAAACGCGCAGCAATATTCGAGCGAGCAGTTGATGTGGGCGACGATCATACATCTGGCCTTTGTCGTCTCGGCCGTACTGCTCGGCTATCTCGAGCAAATCATGAATGCGCTGAAGAAGAAGTGATATTGGTGCCGCGGCTTCACGCAAAGCCGCGGTTTGTCTTGATCGAGCAACGGGGCAGCCTGAGATGAAGACTGACGTAGTGGTTCTGGGCGCCGGCATCGTCGGCATTTCCACCGCCATCCATCTCGCCCGCCGCGGCAAGTCGGTGGTGCTGCTCGATCGTCGTGGCCCCGGCGAGGAAACCTCCTACGGCAACGCCGGCCTGATCCAGCGCGAAGGCGTCTTTCCATACGGCTTCCCGCATGATTTCGGCGCACTCTTCCGCTACGCGCTCAACAACACCATCGACGCCCATTACCATTTCCGCGCCCTTCCGGGCCTGGTGCCGTTCCTCGCCCGCTACTGGTGGCATTCCGGCTTTACCCAGCACCGGCGCATCGCCCAGCTCTATGCGCCGCTGATCGAGCATTCGATCACCGAACATCAGGATCTGATCGAGGCGTCCGGAGCCGGCGACCTCATCCGTAAGGACGGCTGGATGAAGGTGTTCCGCACCGAGAAGGAACGCGACGCCGCGTACAAGGAAGCGGAAAAGCTCTCGGCGGGCTTCGGCGTCAACCACCAGAAGCTTTCGACGAGCGAGCTGAAGACGCTGGAGCCGTCGATCAAGGCCGATCTCGTCGGCGGTCTGCGCTGGAGCGATCCCTGGTCGATCCGCGATCCGCACAGCCTCAACAAGGCCTATCTCGCCTACTTCCAGTCCCTGGGCGGACGGCTGATTTCCGGCGATGCGGCGACGACCGAACACGTACTCGAAGGTCCCGGTTGGCGCGTCGCCACCCCGGAAGGGCCGCTGGAAGCCCGCGAAGTCGTCGTGGCGCTCGGCCCCTGGGCCGATACGGTTACCCGCAAGCTCGGCTATCATTTCCCGCTGGCTGTGAAGCGTGGCTACCACATGCACTACGGCATGCAGGACGGCGCGCAGCTCAACAACTGGGTGCTCGATGCCGAAAAGGGCTACTTCCTGGCGCCGATGCTGCGCGGCATCCGTTTGACGACGGGTGCGGAATTTGCCTGGCGCGATGCGCCGAAGACGCCGGTGCAGCTGACGCGGGCCGAGCGGGTGGCGCGCGAATTCTTCCCGCTTGCCGAACGTCGCGACGAAGAACCCTGGATGGGCGCGCGTCCCTGCACGCCGGATATGATGCCGCTTATCGGCAAGGCGCCGCGTCACGAGGGCCTGTGGTTTGCCTTCGGCCATGCCCATCACGGCATGACGCTTGGGCCGGTCACCGGTCGGGCGCTGGCGGAAGCCATGACCGGCGAAAAGACGGTCATCGACATCGCGCCCTACCGGCCGGAGCGTTTCCTGGCCTGACACGGTCCGAAGCCATAGCATCACGAAGTAGGAAAAGGCCGGACGCTGCGTTTCCGGCCTTGTTCCTTGCCTGATCAGGCGTTGGTGCCGCCGTCGATGGTGAATTCGGCGCCCGTTACGCTGCGGCCGTCAGGCCCCGCCAGCCAGGCGACGACGCCTGCTACGTCGCTCGCCTCGTTGAAACGCGGGATCGCCATCAGTCCGCGCTGCGGGCCGGCATGTTCGCCGTTGGCCGGGTTCATGTCCGTGTCGGTCGAGCCAGGATGGACGATGTTGACGGTGATGCCCTTCGGCCCGAGATCGCGCGCCACCGCTTTGGTGAAGCCAATCAGCGCGCTCTTGCTCAGCACATAAAGGCTCATGCCCGGCCATGGGACGCGGGCGGCGAGGTTGCTGCCGATGTTGATGACGCGCCCGCCATCCGGCATGTGCGCCGAAGCGGCGCGCGTGGCGAGAAACACCGCCTTCACATTGACGTCGATCGTCCGGTCGAAATCCTCCTCAGTCACCTCGTCCACCGTTCCGGCGTCGAAGATGCCGGCATTGTTGACGAGGATATCGATGCGACCGTGTTTTTCCGCGACCGTCTTGACGGCGGCTTCAACCGCGCCCGGATCGCGGTTGTCCGCCTGGATCGCCAGTGCGCTGCCGCCATCCCCCGTGATCTCCGCCACGAGCGCCTCGGCCTTTTCTTTCGACTGGCTGTAGGTCACCGCCACGGTTGCGCCGTCGCTCGCCAGGCGCCTTGCGATCGCTGCACCGATGCCGCGGCTGCCGCCCGTCACCAGGGCCACCTTGTCTTTCAAACTCGTCACTGGTTTCTCCAAATCTGTAGTGATCGATACATATAAGGGGAAACGACTTGCCATCCGCTGTCAAGCGATTTATGTATTGATCGATACAAAAAAGGATCAGCCGAGATGAGCCGCGGGCGGCCACGCAATTTTTCGAGGGACGAGGCGCTTGCAAGCGCCATGCAGCTCTTCTGGGACAAGGGCTATGACAATACCTCGCTGTCGGATCTGACTCGGGCCATGGGATTGAACCCGCCGAGCCTCTACGCTGCCTTCGGCAGCAAGGCGCAGCTCTTCATCGAGGCCGTGGACCTTTACGGCCGCACCGACGGTGCCGGCATCTGGGATGAACTGGAGACGGTTCCGACCGCAAAGGCGGCGGTGCACGACCTGTTGAGACGCACGGCCGAGAATTTTACACAGCGTGGCGAGCCGAGAGGCTGCATGGTGGTTCTGTCGGCACCGCAGATGGCGGGTGGTGATGCGGAGGTCTGTGACGCACTGAAGCTGCGTCGGCTGGAGAAGCAGATGGCTCTGGAGCAGCGTTTCGAGCGCGCAGTCGAGGAAGGCGAACTGCCTGTGGGTGTCGACTGCGCCGCGATTGCCGCCTACGTCGCCTCGCTGCAGCACGGCATGTCGATCCAGGCGCGCGACGGCGCCACGCGGGAAACCCTGGTCGCGATCGCCGACTGCGCCGCAGCCGGCTGGGACGCGATGATATCCGCAAACATCCGGCCGGACTGACGAACGACGTCTAACGGACACAGCCGATCCGTCATTCGGCCTCATGATTTTTGTTCAGGTGAACGACGACGCGAGGGCCGGAGATCAAAAGCCTCCGGCCCACCGGTTTGCGCGTGCTCCGTCCTGCTTACGGCGCCGGCTGCGTCATTTCGGGTGTCGTGCCAGGGGTCGAGTTCGGGCTAGCGCCCTGTGTTCCCTGCTGCGGCGTTGCTTCCGGGGCCGGCTGGGTCGTCGTTCCACCGGCGGGAGCCGTGCCCGTATCGGCCGGCGGTGTGGCCTGGCCCGTCGTTCCGGTTGCCGGCTGGTCGGTGGTCGACGGCGGCGCTGCCGTGTTGGCGGTGTCGCGGCTCAGTTCGGCCGGCAGCCAGGCGATCAACGCCAGCACCAAGCCGGCGAGCAGGATGATGATGATTGGCCAGCTGCTGCGTCTGGGGGGCTCGACAGGTACGTCGCTGAGGTGCGTTTGCGCAGTGGGTTGGGGCAGCGGCTGCCCAGTCACGGGGTCGATGACCGGCTTTTCCTTGAACTCTTCGTGCTGGTTCATTGCGTTGATCCTTTCTTGATCTCCTCGTGGCCTCGGCCGGCTGCTCCTGAACCTTCCCGGGGCAGCGGTGGGCGCCGGATTTCGTGCGCTCGCGAGACAGAGCGGCGGGGCGCGCTCGGATCGGCGCGCCGTAACCGTAAACGCGTGAAAATTTGCAATGTTCCGACCGCTACAACCCAAGGGACGTTCGATCGTCGTCGCCCGCTTTACAGCGGAGGTTTCCGCTGCATGATGGTAGCGCTCACGGGAGGGTAGAACGGCATGGCGGATCCGGTATTTCAAAATGGCACCTTTGTCGGTCGCGCCTGGCGAGCCGATGTCGGCGGCCCGTCGGTAGTTGTGATCCGTGACGGCGCGCTCTTCGACATCACCTCGAAGGCAGCGCCCACCATGCGCGACCTCCTCGAACACCCGGATCCCGTTGCGCACGTCCGCTCCACCCAGGGCGAGCGGCTTGTCGCTCTCGAGGATTGCCTCGGACAGAAGGCGGATCCGTCCGCCCTGCATCTCCTTGCGCCCTGCGATCTGCAGGCGGTGAAGGCCTGTGGTGTCACCTTCGCGCGCTCGATGATCGAGCGCGTCATCGAGGAGCGGGCGGCGGGCGATGCGTCGCGCGCCGAAACGATCCGCGCCCGCGTCACAGCCGTCATCGGCGACAGTCTGCGAAACCTGAAGCCCGGTTCGCCGGAGGCGGCCCGCGTCAAGGCAGCCCTCATCGAAGAGGGCGTCTGGTCGCAGTATCTGGAGGTCGGCATCGGCCCGGACGCGGAGGTCTTCACCAAGGCGCAGGTTCTCTCGGCGGTCGGCCCGGGCGCCGATGTCGGCCTGCACCCGGCCTCACGCTGGAACAATCCGGAGCCGGAGATCGTGCTCGCGGTTTCGTCGAGCGGTCAGGTGAGGGGTGCCACCCTCGGCAACGACGTCAACCTGCGCGACATCGAGGGGCGCTCGGCGCTGCTTCTCGGCAAGGCCAAGGACAACAACGCCTCATGCGCCGTCGGTCCCTTTATCCGCCTCTTCGATGAAACCTACGGGATCGACGATGTCCGCAAGGCCGAACTGACGCTCCTGGTCGAAGGCGAGGACGGCTACCGCCTGACCGGCCGCAGTTCGATGGCCGAAATCAGCCGCGACCCGCTCGACCTCGTCGCTCAGACGATTGGCCCGCACCACCAGTATCCTGATGGCCTGATGCTGTTCATGGGCACCCTCTTTGCGCCCGTCGAAGACCGCGACGAGCCCGGCCAGGGCTTCACCCACAAGCTCGGCGACGTGGTGACGATCGCCAGTGCCGAACTCGGGTCGCTGACCAACACGGTCAGGCTTTCGACCGAATGTGCGCCCTGGAGCTTTGGCGCAGCGGCGCTGATGCGCAATCTGGCAGGACGGCGGCTGCTGTAAGGAGCAAGCTCACGGCCGAACGCGTCTGCACGGTCACTATGTCATGTCCCGCATAACCCAGAGCGACCGACCCGCATGCGCAATGTCAGGCACGGCCCGTAGGCGCGCATCATCCCGGAGCCGTATGGCCTCCACCGTATCCATGGAAAAAACCCGCCCATCCGTCTCGTTGGCGTTTGGGGTAATCCACCAGCGCCGACCCTCCTGGCAAAGTCCGGCTTCCGGATGTTCCTGGATGTACTCGATCGCATAGGCTGCATCCGCTTTTCTATCGGTATCGAGCATAAGTCTTCCTCCGCCTGATCGTTTCGGGAGAGGTGTGATCATGCGCTTGTTTGGCCGAAGCCGCCAATGTCGACCTTAGCCACCTGATGAATAGCGTGCGGCTTTCGACCGAGTGCGTACCGACACCTACTTGGGGAAAGTGATTCCCTTACTTAGGTCCTCCAGATCGTACCTGTCGTCATGCGGCGTTCCGTTGATGTCCCCAGTGATCCTCACGTCTGCGATGCCGTTGTTTGTATCAGCCGAGAATTTGAGGCTTGTGTCCTTTTTGACGCTGCGCCCGACGATAGGTTCCAACTTGTCGTCCACGCAGTAGCTGCCGGGCAATTCGTCTATCATCGTTAAATTGTTGCAGTCCTGCTTAAATTTCACGGTTGAGGTGATCGACATGACATTCTCCGTTAGAGAGTCCGGCTAGTCGCGGTTTAGTCGGCGGTCGCGATGCGCCATCGATTGGGTGATCGCATATGAGGTCGGCGACCGCTTTCCGGGCAGGTTCGCGTCTAGAATGAGCGTCTGCGCATCGCCAAAGCTAGTCGCGATTTCAATCAACTCTGTCGATGCCCGAATGCGCCACATTTGATAGGATGCACCTGCGATCGAATCGAAGCCGCAACCGACCGCTGCTTCGGCCTTCGGGCCTGTCACGATGAAGATTCGATGCGAATCCAGTCTGTAGCAATGACCGTCGAATGCGTAGCCGTAGGCCAAGACGATAGAGTAGTCGCCCGCCTTGAGGCCGCCACCATCCTTAAACAGTTGGACCCGAAGCTCGGTACTATGGCCTTCACCGATATCGAACCTGCCGTAGTCATCGTTTGCGTTGAGCTTGACGCCGTAGAGAACAAGCTCGTCCGCTTTGTATCTGCCAGTTGCCGGTGCCGGTACATGTTCGTAGTCCATCTCGTTCTCCCTCTGTTTCACCAAAGAATTTCGCGCCATCGCATGCAATCTTCAAACTGTTCGACATAGGCTCGACCACGTCCCCGATCGGCGGCCGTCAAAAAGGCTTCCGCTGCCGCTTCGAAGGTGACGTCGTCGGGTTCCAGAAACCGCCAGGAGCGAACGACGCTCTCGCCGACGATGTCTCGGGCCTCTTCTAGGGCAGCCTTGCTGGCAAAGTGCTTCAGCTCGTAGTCCGCTCTTGATGGGCGCAACGTCGCTTCGATGAGCTCTGGCGCCAGTTGCTGGCGCAGGTTGCCGAACTGGCGAGGATCGAGGTCGGACAGTCCTCGCTCGAAGAGCAGTGTCTGATAGACCTCGACCAAGCAGTCGAAGAGCCCTCCGGCAAATGGCTTGGAATGATCGTGCACTTCATGGCTGACGTCGCCCGCGCGCAGCGAATTGTTGAAGGTGCGGATCTGCCTTTCGTCGCTGAGCTCGGCGAAGCGATCGAGTTCGTTGTTGATCAAAAGGTTGCCGCCGGTGCGGCGCAGGATGCGCTCCGCGGCTGTATCGAAATGCAGCAAGCCGAGCAGCGATGCGAAGTCGGCGACCGCTTCGTGATAGGCAAAAAACTCACTGCCGGCGCCGTCGCCCTCAAGCAGGCCCAGTTCGCTGAGAAGGATCAGGTGGCCCATCTCATGGGCGACGGAATCGAAATTGAGCGCGAATCGCGACGTCACTCTCGCAGGTTCGCTTTCCCCGAATTCCACAAAGCCGAAGCCCGATTGTGCGTTGTCCCAGTCGGCAATGTGCGGAATGATCTCCAGCCGGCTCAGGGTCGGTTCGAAGAACCATCTGATTTCGCGCCCGACATAGCCCTCGAAGATATCCAGCACGCGCCGTGCGCAGGCAAAGCTGTGTGTCGCCAGAAAGGCAGGCGAGTCCGGCGTGATGTAATCGAAATGTCCGTCAGCGTCCGGTTCCACCGGCGGGCAGAGTGCGCCGGCATAGGGCGGCAGGATAGGGTAGGCATAGGGCCTCTTGGTTTCGAGCGGATCGGCGACATACATGCGCCGGTCGGACGGGCCGGCCGTAATTCCGCCTGCCGAAGGGGCGAGCCAGACCACCTCGGGTTTCTCGTAACCTGGAATGTATGGGGGTTGCGGAAAGACAAGAAAGCGCGTTCCGAGACGCGGTGAAGCGGCTCTGCCCGGGTCGGCGTCGGACGTGTGAGCGGCGGCATCCATGTTGGCCTCTCTCGCGGTTTCAATATCACCTGTGATTGTAGAATTCGATTAACTTGTTCGTACTAATCCGCTCGGAATATTTCATCGAGCAGCTCAGCGTATTGAAGATCGTATGCAAAAGCCTCGGTCATCTCGAACGCGTTGCTCTTGTCCGGGCCTTTGCGCCGAAGTTTAAAGGTGGAGATCGCCTTTAGTAGTTCGATTGCGTCAAGTTTCTTCTGTCTCGGTAATCCGATTGCGAGATGACGTCTTAATCGCTCAATATCAGGGTCGTTGTTATTATTCCTGACACTGTCGAGGATGGTGCTGTAGCTGCGCTCGGAATAATGAAGCGATCGTGCCGCCTGTTCGAGTGCAACGCGCAGTTCGTGTGTGATGATGCCCCTTCGTTCAGACTGTTTCAGTGTCAGTCTGATGTCAATGAGGGCTTCGGTGAGAGCTCTTGAACCCAGTTCGGGCGGCGCCATCGCCACAGCGACGTCGGCGTCGTCGGCAAGCCTCGTGCGCCGATACCAACGGTAGACGAAGCCATAGCCGATCATTCCTTCGTCGCTGAGTTCCGCCGCGCGGACGGCGCCCATGCTGGATGCGCCGCAGACATACACGCCCTTTGCCAAGGCCCAGAGGATCTCCTTGTGCCGAACCGCCGGCCGCTGCGCAAACTCGCCATCGATGATCGCGATCACCGCTGGACGATGTTTCAGCACGGCGCGCACGACGTCCCCTTGCCCGGCTGGCGGAAGATAGGTCGCATCGAGCTGTGCTCGCGCCTCGGCGGCACTCAGCGTTGGTCCGAGGAAGACGATCGTTTCACTCCTCAATGCTCACCTCCAGGGGCGGGGCAACCACTCTGACCACATGCAGAGGGAGCGCTTCGTCCGAGAACAGGACCACGACGACGACCGCTTTGACACCAGCGGCGACCATCGCCTCGAGAATGGCCGGTAACGGGTTTTCGCCCCCGTGCGCAGGCTCATTTTCGGGAAAGGGCAGACCGCCGCGCGACAGGGTTTCGAACCAGGCGATCAGTTCGCTTCGTTCCGGTGGGGCGTAGAAGCGGCCAATCACGTCTTCCCGGGTCGCGGCGATGGCGCCGAGGCGCGACTGGCACGCCTCGAGAAGAGCCTTGGCAAGGGCGGGGTCATGATCGATGTCGCAGCCGAAGCCAGACGCCGGCAAGGGGGCCAGCGGAACCCGCGCCGGGTCTTCCATGACATGACACCAATAGGCGGGCAGGCCACTCGGGCTTGGTAACGCCCATACGCCCGCAGCCAGCCCCGCCTGGCGCAGCCGGCCAAGGATTTCGCCGGATTTGCCTCCGCCAATGGTGTCGACACCGATCTGGTAGCGGTCGAAGAAGTGCGGCCGCCGGGTGGCCAGATGATGCGCGTGGCGTTCGAGGATCTCAAGGCAGCCGTGAATCAGTGCCTGCTGCAGGCTCGTGCCTGCGGCAAGCCCGGTGGTGTTGCGTTGAAGCCAGTGCGGATGCGGAGAGGGGATGACGTAATTTGTGTCGACCGCCGCCAGCGGCACGGGCCGGAAAGAGCCGGAGATCAGATCCCAGCCTGAAATCCAGGCGAGATCGTTGCTGTCGGCCGGCGGCGTTGCAGCCGGATGGAGATGCGACCACATCCCGTCGGCATTCATGTCCGCAAGGCTGGCCCGCCACACGCGCTCCGCCGGTATGCGCTCCGATGCCCATCCTTCAAGCGATTCCATCAGGCCGGAGATGGCGGCTTGGGCATAGCTGAGGCCCTTGCCCTGATTGACCGAAACCGAGCGCGAGGCCGGGCGGACCACCTGCACGACCGGTATGCCGATCCGATCGAGCCCGGTTACCGATCCGAGGCGGGTGATCCCGAAATCCCGTCGGAGGGCGAGAATTTTCTCCACGGTTTGCCAGGTGTCGGGAGGGGCTGGGGAGGGGGCGTTCAGCACGCCCTCGAGCGATCGGTCCTGGAACGAAACGCTCGCCATCGCCGACTAGCCGAAGTGATGTCGCAAATCGTGCCCGGCGCGCTTGGCCAGCCATTCGGCGCCCTGCGTCTCGGCCGATTGCAAGGCATATCGCAGGTCGCGCCGTGCCCGCGCAGGAGCGTCGCCGAGCGCCAGCCGCAGATGCGCCCTTCGCCGGTAGAGCTCCGCAAGCCAGAACCATTGGCCGCTCTTGCGGCCAAGCGCGATGGCGTTCTCGATCGGGACGACCGCCGCTCCGGGATCTCCCATGCGTTCCAGGATCTCGGAGTGCATGTCGCTGTGGATCGACAGATTGTCGTCGGTCCCCGTGAGCTTTTGGAGGCGCAGCCCTTCCTCGAAGCGCGCAGCGCCCCGCTCCGGTGACGAGGCCATGGCTTCCGCCCAGCCGCAGTACATATTGGCGCGCGCCTGGCTCGCCACCAGGCCATTTTCGTCGGCGAGCGCCAGCATGCGTTCGCCGAGGCTGTGCACGTCTTCATATCGCTGCTGGCAGCGACGCAACACGATTCCGTAGTAGAGCGCATGCACCATGCTGCCGACATGCTCCGTCCTGTCGGCCCACTCCAGGCATTGCCGGATGGCCGCCTCGCTCGGTTCGTGTGCGTCCGTCAGAAGGTAGGACAAGGCGCTTTCGCCAAGGCCGCAGACCTTGGCGTCGTGGCCGCCGTAGAAGGCGCGATTGCGAAGCGCCCGTTCCGCGTCATATAGGGCGATGCCCTTGCCGACGCAGTCCAGGCAGTAGTCGTGATGGCCTGCATGGAAGCTCGTCGCCCAGCCGCAATGATAAGCTTGAAGCCGCGTTTCGGGATCCCGGGCGCCCTCCATGTCGCTCACCAGCACGCGCGCCCGCGATTGTTGCAGAGAAATGTTCGGAGCGGTGAACCACCAGCCCCAATAAAGCGGCAGGCGCTCTTCGCGGTTGGCGGAGCCGTCGCGCTTGAGCAGTGAAATGGCGCGCGCGTAGGTCCGGCGGGCCAGTTGCGACCCTTCGCCCTCGAGCGCCGTCGCCACGACGCCCTGAAGCTGCAGCAGGTCCAGCAGGAACGGACGGCGATCCACGTGCCGCCGCATCGCCGCAATCTCGCGGGCGCAAAGATCGAGCGACTGGCGGGCCTCGCGCATCGCCGATCGCAGGACGCACGCCTCCGCCGCCTTCATTGCAAATTGCGCCGCCTGGAGATGGAGGCCAGCTTCGGCGCATTGCCAGGCGGCCACGGCTGGCGGCACGCTCGGCACGTCCTCCTCGCTTAGCAATTGGGCGATGCGTTTGTGGAACCTGCGCCGGTCGGTGCGAAGCAGGCTGCCATAGGTCGCCTCGTGCTGCAGCACGTGGCGGAACTGGAAGGCGTCGTTGGATGTGGCGCCTTGTTCGATCACGCCATGCGCGACGAGTGCGGCAAGGTCCGCTTCGAGCGAGGCTGCCGCTGCGCCATCGAGCAGCCGATTGAGCAGGCTGACGCTGAACTCCCTGCCGATGACGCTTGCCAGTTGGGCAACGCGGCGCGCGCTTCCAACCTTCGCGAGCTTGACGGCTAGGAGATCGTTCAGCGACGAAACGCCTTCTTCGACGAGCAGCTTCGTCCAGCTGGCGGCGGCAGGCGCGACGGAATGCCGGCTGCGAAGCAGAAGCGCGAGCTCCTTGGCATAAAGCGGCAGTCCGTCGCATTGCTGCAGAATGAAGGACACTAGGCCTGCGGGTGGCGCGCCGCCCCATACGGAGGCGACTAGGCTCTTCATCGCCGCGGTTCCGAGGCCTTGGAGGGGCAGGCTTTCGGCGGCTGCAACCGCCGTCGGTCCACGCGAGGTCTGGACCACGAGAACCGGACGATGGCGAGCGTGGCTCACCAGGTGCTCGAGCATCGTCAGGGTCATGCTGTCGGCCCAGTGCACGTCCTCGATCACGATGAGCTTGGCCGCCTCGCCGGCGCACAGGATCTGCACGGCCGCCCGGATGACATCCTTTCGGAACGCCTCGCCGGAGAGATCGGCAACCTGGATATTGCCGGCCTTGCGTCGCGAATCGCCGCCGGTAAACGTGGCGATCGCGCGCGCCGCGCGCTCATCGACGGGAAGCCCTATGCCGTGCAGGGCCTCCCGCAGTTGCGGTGCGTTGCCGCGCTGCAGGACATCCTTTCCCACGCTTGCTTCCAGAAAGCCGATCAGCGGCTGCATGGGCTCGCCGGTCATCCGTGCATCGCATTGCAGAAGAATATCGGCATCGTTTTCGCGCCCGAGCGAGCGGCGCAGTTCGGCGACGAGCCGGGACTTGCCGATACCGGCTTCCCCGGTGACGGCGACCGATCTGCCGGCGCCGCTGCTTGCGGCGTTCCACTCGATTGTGAGCCGCGCCAGTTCTTTCTCGCGCCCGCCCATCGGCGCGCCGCGCGCCGGGTTCGACCGGTCGCGGAGAGATCCGGGGCTTCTGGCAAGAGGCTGCCACAGCGCCGACGGTTCAGAGAAGCCCTTGAGAGCGGCGTCGCGCAAGAAAGTATAGTCGAACCTGTTTCGAGTGAGCTGGTAGGTTGCCTCGGCAACAAGGACCGTATCAGGCTGCGCTTCCGCCTGAAGCCGCGCCGCCAGTATCGGTGCGGTGCCGACAATATCCTTGCCGTCGGAGGAGAGGACGACGACGCTGGTTGCGACGCCGACGCGCAACTTGAAGGGTACCGTGCGCGGGCGGTGGCTTTGCCGGGTCGCCATCTCAATGAGCTCCAGAGCCGCCTGGACGGCCATTTCGGCTGCGTCCTCGACCTGCGCCGGATAGCCGAAGTAGCCGCATCCGCCGTCGCCAAGCCGCCGGCTAAGATTGCCCCCATGGCGGCGAATGATGTCTTCCGAACTGTTGTGGAGACTGGCGATGGAGCGGAGGTATTTCTCCGGGTCGTTGCTGAGCAACAGCTCGGTCGAACCGACGATATCGTAGAAAACCGCCGTCACCTGGCGCCTTTCGCCGCCGAGCTGAATTTGCGAATCGGACCCCTTCATTCTCGCCATCGCCCAACGTCAGCCGAGTTGACCACATCCCACTCCATTTGCCACGCATAGGCAAGCGACCATGGGGCAGAATATCCTAATATTCCTACCTCAGAGGTGACGGAGCTTACGGTGGGCAGGGATTTCGGCGCCGTATCGGGCCGCCAATGATGTCAAAGCGACATCCAGCGCGATCTGAAAATCAAGGATTTAAAGAGAGAAGATTGGCTGGGGAACCTGGATTCGAACCAGGACTAACGGAGTCAGAGTCCGTGGGTCTACCGTTAACCTATTCCCCAAAGCCGCCGTCGGAGCGAAGCCCGTCGGTGTGGTTGGCGGGCTTATAAACAAATCGGCGGCTGATGCAAATACCTTTTGCAAAAAAAATCGCGGCTGAAGTGAGATCGCAGCCATCGAGGGTGGCCGGAACAGGGACCCAGGTGCTCAACCCGGTGTGTTTGCTGGGTTCGGGCGCCCGACGCCTTTGTTGTGCACAAGCCGGTTCTCAAAAAAAGTTTGGCGAATGGGGGTTGCGCTGGTACAGTCGCGCCAACGAAAAATCGAGAGAGCGCCTTGAGCGGCCCTAAGGCCTTGCGCGGCGCCATGGTTGAAACAAGTGAAAGACCCCGATCACGGCGATAAGCCGTCCGAATCCGGGGCGTCGGCAGCAGGCCGCAGTGATGGATCGAAGCTCGGTCCGCGCAACGGCAAGGGCAAGCGTAAACGACGCAAGTCGTCTGCTTCGCCGTCTGCAATTGCCAGCCAGTCCGGCGCAGCCGGTTTGGCAGGGCGTCCCGCAGGAGAGAACGAAACGGAGCCGGCGCGCAAGCGCAAGCGGCGGCGTCGTTCGAAATCAGCAAAACAGCAGGCTCAGGCCGGATCCGCGTCGCAAAGCAGCGGCGTTCAGGTCGTCGATGCGTCGCTTGGCGAACGCAAGGGCCACAAGCGCAGCAAGAAGGCCAAGCACCGCCGCGGGCTCCAGGGGCGCCCGCTGACGAGCGGCGAGCGCCAGCCGGCGCAGCAGCGTGGCGCCGATGGCGGCGGCAATGCGCGGCAGACTTCTGCCGCCGGCGGCGGTCAGGCGGGCGCACAGCCGCGTTCGGGCAATCGCGGCGAACAACCGCGTGCACCCTATATCGCTGCTAGCGAACCGCCCGCGCCGCTCTATGCCGCACTTGATCTCGGCACCAACAATTGCCGTCTGTTGATCGCTCAGCCGACCCGTCCCGGCCAGTTCCGGGTGGTCGACGCCTTCTCGCGCATCGTCCGTCTCGGCGAAGGGCTCGGTGCCAGCGGCCGGCTGTCGGACGAGGCGATGGAGCGTGCCGTCGAGGCGCTGAAGATCTGCGCGTCGAAGCTCGGCGCCCGTACCATTCGCCGCAGCCGCCTGATTGCGACGGAGGCTGCCCGCGCGGCTGAAAACGGTGAAAGCTTCCTTGAGCGGGTTGCGAGCGAAACCGGTCTCGATCTCGAAATCATCAACCGCGAAACCGAGGCACGGCTTGCCGTTTCCGGCTGCTCGTCGCTGGTGGATCGCGAGACGCGCTCGGTCGTGCTCTTCGATATCGGCGGCGGCTCGTCCGAGATCGCCGTCATCCGCATCGGTGATTCGCGCTCGAACCGGCTCGCCAACCACATCACCCACTGGACCTCGCTGCCGGTCGGCGTCGTGACGCTTTCGGAGCGCCATGGCGGCCAGCATGTGACGCCGGCAAGCTTCGAGGCGATGGTGCAGGAAGTGGAAGGCATGCTTTCCCGCTTCGACAGCCCGCCTGTCGAAGCTCTGGCGAACGGCACGTCGGGCAGCGGTTTCCACCTGATCGGCACGTCAGGCACGGTGACGACGCTTGCCGGCGTGCATCTCGACTTGCCGCGCTATGATCGCCGCCGCGTCGATGGCCTGTGGCTGACGGACGACGAAGTCTCGGCCATGCAGGCGCGGCTTCTCTCCTGGGATTTCGACGCGCGCGCCGCCAATCCCTGCATCGGCCCTGATCGCGCCGATCTGGTGCTTGCCGGCTGCGCCATCCTCGAAGCGATCCGCCGGCGCTGGCCGTCGACCCGCATGCGGGTTGCCGATCGTGGCCTGCGCGAAGGCCTGCTCACCGATATGATGGCGGACGACGGCGCCTGGCGCCGCTCGCGGCCGCGCCGCCACCAGCGCGGTTCCAATGCCTCCGGCAGCCACGAAGGAAACAAACCATGACGAAACCCCCCGTCGGCGCCAACCGTAGCGGCCGCAAGCTTGGCCAGAAGGTCAAGAAGGGCAAGCTCAAGGCATCCTCCCGCCGCTGGATCGAGCGCCACATCAACGACCCCTATGTGCAGCGGGCGCAGCTCGAGGGCTACCGCGCCCGCGCGGCGTTCAAGCTCCTGGAGATCGACGAGAAGCACAAGATCCTGAGCGGCGCGCGCCGCATCATCGACTTGGGCGCTGCCCCCGGCAGCTGGTCGCAGATTGCCGCCAAGGTCACCAACTCCACCGATACCGATCCGCGCGTTGCGGCGATCGACTTCCTCGAGGTCGACCCTCTTCCGGGCGTGCGCATTCTTCAGATGGATTTTCTCGATCCGGAAGCGCCGGGCAAGCTGATGGAAGCGATCGGCGGAACACCTGATCTGGTGATCTCCGACATGGCGGCGCCGACGACCGGCCACCGCCAGACCGACCACCTGCGCACCATGCATCTGTGCGAGGTCGCGGCCTATTTCGCCGTCGACGTGCTGGCCAAGGGCGGGCACTTCCTGGCGAAGACCTTCCAGGGCGGCACCGAGCGCGAGCTGCTCAACATGCTCAAGCAGAATTTCCGTCAGGTCATCCATGTGAAGCCGGCCTCCTCGCGCGCCGAATCGGTCGAGATGTTCCTGCTTGCCAAGGATTTCAAGGGGCGCCAGCAGGCCGGCAGCGAAACGGAAACCGAAGACGAAGCGGCCAAATAACATGCTGCTTTACGTCACCGTCGGCAGCAACGATCTGACACGCGCCGGTGCGTTCTACGATGCGGTAATGCCGACCCTTGGCTACCACCGGCAGCGCCGGGACGAGACCGAGATCGGCTATGGCGCTGAGGGCGATCGCATCCGCTTTTGGGTTGTGACGCCCTTCGACCGCGCGCCTGCCACCTATGGCAATGGCGTGAGCATCGCGCTTGCCGCCGAGACCCGCGCCGCCGTCGACGCTTTTCATGCCGCAGCCCTTGCCAATGGCGGCACGGACGAGGGTGCGCCGGGCCTACGCCCGTTTCACGCAAATTTTTATGGTGCCTGGGTTCGCGATCACGACGGCAACAAGATCGCCGCCGTCTGCGAGCGGCCGGAGTAACCTGCCGCTTGGGCGCCGAGTTTCCAACGATTTCCTGATGGCGAAAGCACGCAGGCGCCACGGGGCCAGGCCGGCTTGTGCCGATCGGCCGCACTCCTGATCGCCCTCCAAAACCCGGTCCCCCCAAAGACGGCGCATCGTGGTTAATCGGCCATTAACCAGTTGAGTGCAACTCTGGTGTTACTATCTGGTCCATTAGGACCTCCTAAGGTTTAAATTTCACCGAGCGCTGGCTGCCGATCGACGATTGGCGACGGGTCGAGCACGTGCCCGGTTGGCTGCATGTGGAAGTACCTGGATGTCGATGATTTCGCTTGCCGTTCGGCTCAGAAGCCGCGCGCATTTTTCCGTCAAGAGGAATGGTGCCGGCAAGCCGGGGGTGATCATCGGCACCAGCGCCGGCCGCAGGAACCAGGCGCGGCAGCGGGTGGGGATCCTGATCGCCGGCTTTGCCGTCGTCTTTCTCGTCGTCGGCGGGCGGCTGGTTCAATATGGCCTGTCGGCGCCGGCCGAAACCGCGTCGATCGGCGGCAGCGGCCATGTCATCGCCTCTCGCCCGGATATCGTCGACCGCAACGGCCATCTCTTGGCGACCGATCTCAACACGATGTCGCTCTATGCGGAACCGCGCAAGATCGTCGACGCCGACGAGGTCGTCGAGAAGCTCGCGACCGTGATCCCCAATCTCGATTGGCGCGATACGCACCGCAAGCTCCAGTCCGGATCGGCATTCCAGTGGCTGCGACGCCAGCTCACGCCGAAGCAGCAGTCGGACATTCTGGCGCTCGGCATACCCGGCATCGGCTTCCGCCCGGAAAAGCGCCGTTTCTATCCCGGCGGCGTCACCGCTTCGCACATCCTCGGTCACGTCAATGTCGACAACCAGGGGCTGGCCGGCATCGAGCGCTATCTCGACCAGCAGGGCTTTGCCGATCTGCGGGCCGCTGGCCTTACCAGCAACGCCTCGCTCGAGCCTGTGCGGCTGTCGATCGATCTGCGCGTCCAGAACATCGTGCGCGAAGTGGTCGCCAACGCGATGACCGACTATGAGGCCGAGGCGGCCGGCGCTGTGGTTCTCGATGCAGAGACCGGTGAGGTGCTCGCCATGGCCTCGGTACCCGACTACGATCCGAACGAACCCTCGCGAACCTTGCCTGGCGGCGGCGTCGACAAGGAGTACGAAAAGGGCTGGTTCAACCGGATGAGCAACGCCACGTTCGAGATGGGCTCGACCTTCAAGAGCTTCACGCTGGCGATGGGCCTCGACGCGGGCAAGGTCAACCTGAACTCGGTCGTCGACGCGTCGCGGCCGATCCGCATGGGCGGCTTCACCATCAAGGACTTCAAGGGCAAGAACCGTCCGCTATCGATCCCGGAGGTCTTCCAGTACTCCTCCAACATCGGCACCGCGGCGGTTGCCGACATGGTCGGGATCGAAGGTCACCAGCAGTTCCTGACGAAGATGGGCCTCCTGTCCCGCATGCAAACCGAAATGCCGGGGGTCGCCATCCCGACCCAACCGCGCACGTGGAAGAAGATCAATTCAGTGACGATCTCCTTCGGTCACGGCGTGGCGACCACGCCGTTGCAGACGGCCGTCGCCGCCGCGGCGCTGATGAATGGCGGACACCTGATCCCGCCGACCTTCCTGCCGCGCTCGCCGGAGGAAACGAAGTTCGTCTCGCAAAGGGTGATCAAGGAAACGACCAGCGCCGACATGCGCTTCCTCTACAACTGGAACGGCGTGAAGGGCTCCGGCAGGCGGGCGCAGGTGGAAGGCTTCCATGTCGGCGGCAAGACCGGCACGGCCGACAAGGTCATCAACGGCCGCTATGCCAAGGACATCAACTTCAACGCCTTCCTTGCGGCCTTCCCGATGGATAAGCCCAAATACATCGTGCTGTCGATCATCGACGCGCCGAAAACCGGAGAAAACGGCGGGCGGACGGCCGCGGCCAACGCCGCTCCGATGGTCAAGTCGATCATCGGTCGGTCTGCGCCGCTCCTTGGGGTGAAGCCCCGGTTTGGAGACCTGGGCGCCGAACAGTGGCTGGCCAACTACTAAGGCCGGCACCGTTGCTGGGAAGGCACCGTCGATCAGTCGGTGCCCAAGGGATCATTTCCCCGCAGCCGTCTCGACTTCGCGCGCCGGCAGCCGGTGTCCCGACACGGAGGAGCCGGCGTTCTTCGCCATGGTGAGGAACGGGATCGCCGCGATCAGGTTGGCGGCGGCGATGATCATGAAAGCGGTGTGGAAATCGTCGAGCTGCAACGGGCCGCCGCTGAGCTTCGTCTCGATTTCGAGGATCGCGCCGGCGACCGCAACGCCGAGCGCCAGGCTGATCTGTTGCAGCACCGCGCTCATCGAGGTCGCCTTGCTGGCATCCGCATCGTCGATATCGGCAAAAGACAGCGCGTTGACGCTGGTGAAGAAGAACGAGCGCGCAAAGCCGGCGATCAGGAGGATAGTGATCAGCACCAGATAGGGCGTCTCCGGCGTGAAGAAGCCGTTGGCGAAGGTGGTGATCGCCGCAATGATCGCAGCGATGATGAGCGTGGTACGGAAGCCGGCAAAGGCCAGAACGCGCCGCGCGTAGAACTTCGTGGTAATCGCGCCGACCGCGCCGATGAACGTGATGAGGCCGGACTGGAACGGATTGAGGCCGAACCCCACCTGCAGCATCAGCGGCATCAGGAAGGGAACGGCGCCGACCGAGATGCGGAAGATCGTGCCGCCGATCGAAGCGGCGCGAAAGGCGTTGTCGCGGAAGAGCTTCAGGTCGAGGACCGGGGCCGGATGACGCCGCGCATGGCGGATGTAGAGCAGGGCCGAAACAAGGCCGATCGCTACCGAGGCGATGCCGACAACGGGGGGCAGGGCAGGCAGGCTGATCACCGACAGGCCGAAGACGATGCCGGAGGCAGCAATCCCGCCGAGCAGGAAGCCCAGCACGTCGACCGGCGGCGGATCGAGCGGCTCCATCTTCGGCAGGTAGATGCCCGACAGGATGTAGCCGGCGATGCCCACGGGCACGTTGATCAGGAAGATCCAGTGCCAGGAGAAGTAGGTGGTGATGAAGCCACCGAGCGGCGGTCCGGCAAGCGGACCCACGAGCGCGGGGATCGTCAACAGTGCCATGGCCGACACCAGTTCGCTGCGCGGTGTCCCGCGAACCAGCACGAGGCGAGCGACCGGCGTCATCATCGCGCCGCCCATTCCCTGCAGGAACCGGGAGAAGACGAAGGCGGGCAGGCTGTTCGAAATGGCGCAGAAGATCGATCCGGCAATGAAGACCAGGATCGCCGCGCGAAAGATCCTCTTGGCGCCGAAGCGGTCGGCCATCCAGCCGCTCAAGGGGATGAAGATCGCCAGCGCCACCATGTAAGCGGTCAGCGCCAACTTCAGCGTGATCGGCCCGACGCCGATGTCGCGGGCGATTGCCGGCAGCGACGTGGAAATCACGGTCGAGTCCATCTGCTCCATGAAAAGAGCGACGGCAAGGATCATCGGGACGATACGGTTCATGAAACGATGCTTCGGACGGTCAGCGATAAGCAGAAGCTAATAATGCCGGTCATGGCTTTTGTCGGGGCAAAACCGGTGATTGCGGATCAAAAGCCTGTGATCCCGACTGGCCTTTGCTGTCAAGACGCTAGTTCTGGCCGAGTTGCCGCCGATGGCAACGGATCCAACAGAAAGCGGAAACGAACCATGAGTGAAATGTCGATGAAGCGCAGGACCTTGATGGGAGCGGGAACGCTCGGCGTGCTCGCAGCGCCCTCGCTGATGACGGGCATTGCAGTCGCTCAGGAAAAATCGGAAAACACCGGCATGAAAGCCAGCCCTCCGACAAGAATGCTCAAGCTTGGCGCGTTCAAGATCGTTGTCGTCAATGACGGCACTCGCGTCAGCGACAAGCCGCACGAGACCTACGGCACCAACCAGCCGCAACAGGCGGTGGCCGAACTGCTGCAGCAGAACTTCCTGCCGACCGATGCGCTGCTCAACAGCTATTCGCCGGTTCTTGTCGATACCGGATCGGACCTCGTGCTCTTCGATACCGGCATGGGCGAGGGCGGTCGGGAGACCGGCGCTGGCCGCCTGCTCGACGGGATCCGCGCTGCCGGCTATTCGCCGGAGCAGGTCTCGGTTGTCGTGGTAACCCATATGCATGGCGATCACATCGGCGGCCTCATGGAGGCCGAAAAACCGGCCTTCGCCAATGCCCGCTATGTGATGGGCGAAGTCGAATACGCCTTCTGGAAAGATCCGGCGCGCGCCGGCACGCCAGCAGAAAACGGTCACAAGGCCGTGCTGGAAAAGGTCGTGCCGCTTGCGGAAAAGACCACCTTCATCGGCGACGGTGCCGCGGTCGTTCCGGGCATTTCGGCCATTGCCGCCTTCGGCCATTCGCCGGGGCACATGGTGTTCCGTCTCGATTCCGACGGCAAAGCGCTGATGCTGACGGCCGATACCGCCAACCACTATGTGTTGTCGCTGCAGCGGCCGGACTGGGAAGTGCGCTTCGACATGGACAAGGCGAAGGCAGCAGAGACGCGCCGCCGGGTGTTCGACATGATCGCCAGCGAACGGCTGCCCTTTATCGGCTACCACATGCCGTTTCCTGCGGTCGGTTTCGTCGAGAAGCAGGGCGAGGGTTACCGTTTCGTGCCTGCAAGCTATCAGCTCGATATCTGATCGGTTGCCGCGCCTCTTCGCGCGAAATTGCTGCTCTGCAACAAATATCGGCCGACGGCGGGACATTTCCCGGCTTTGGCTATTTTCATCCTGACATATCCGTGTTACGAGCCCTCGCCAACTTCCAAGACACGCTTTGAAGTCGCCCGGTGGACAAATCGCAGCCCGTCCCCGGGGATTTTCGCTATTTGAAGGGAATTGGCCATGGCGCGCATCATCGAAACGGCAACTGGTCTGGAGGCTTTGACCTTCGACGACGTCCTGCTCCTGCCCGGGCATTCCGAAGTCATGCCGGGTCAGACCAACATCGCGACCACCATTGCCCAGGACATCGACCTGAACCTGCCGATCCTGTCGTCGGCCATGGACACGGTGACCGAAGGGCGTCTCGCAATCGCCATGGCGCAGGCCGGCGGCATCGGCGTCATCCACCGCAACCTGACGCCGGCCGAGCAGGCCGAAGAGGTTCGCCAGGTCAAAAAGTTCGAAAGCGGCATGGTCGTCAATCCGGTGACCATCGGTCCCGACGCCAAGCTCGCCGATGCGCTCGGCCTGATGAAGCAGCATGGCATTTCCGGCATCCCGGTCGTTGAAAACGGCGGTGCCGGTGGCCAGAAGCAGGGCCGCCTCGTCGGTATCCTCACCAACCGCGACGTTCGTTTCGCCTCTGATCCGAACCAGAAGATCCACGAACTCATGACCCATGAGAACCTGGTCACGGTCAAGGAAAGCGTCGACCAGCAGGAAGCGAAGCGCCTGCTGCACGCCCATCGCATCGAAAAGCTGCTCGTGGTCGACGGCGACGGCCGTTGCGTCGGTCTCATCACCGTAAAGGATATCGAGAAGGCACAGCTGAACCCGAACGCCTCCAAGGATGCGCAGGGCCGCCTTCGTGCCGCCGCCGCCATCTCGGTCGGCGATGACGGCTTTGAGCGCGCCGAGCGACTGATCGATGCCGGCGTCGACCTGATCGTCGTCGACACCGCCCATGGTCACTCGCAGCGCGTTCTCGACGCGGTCGCCCGCGTCAAGAAACTCTCGAACTCGGTTCGCATCATGGCCGGCAACGTCGCGACTGCCTCCGGCACCAAGGCGTTGATCGATGCCGGTGCGGATGCGGTCAAGGTCGGTATCGGCCCGGGCTCGATCTGCACCACGCGCATCGTCGCCGGTGTCGGCGTGCCGCAGCTCGCTGCGATCATGGGCGCCGTCGAAGCCGCCCAGGCGGCCGGCATTCCTGTCATCGCCGATGGCGGCATCAAGTTCTCTGGCGACCTTGCCAAGGCGATCGCCGCCGGTGCTTCGGCCGTCATGATCGGCTCGCTGCTTGCCGGCACCGATGAAAGCCCGGGCGAAGTGTTCCTCTACCAGGGCCGCTCCTTCAAGGCCTATCGCGGCATGGGCTCCGTTGGCGCCATGGCGCGCGGCTCGGCGGACCGCTACTTCCAGGCGGAAGTGCGCGACACGCTGAAGCTGGTTCCCGAGGGCATCGAAGGCCAGGTCCCCTACAAGGGTCCGGTCGCAGGCGTCCTGCACCAGCTCGCGGGCGGCCTCAAGGCCTCCATGGGTTATGTCGGCGGCCCGACGATCAAGGAATACCAGGAGCGCGCCCAGTTCGTGCGCATCTCCGGCGCGGGCCTGCGCGAAAGCCACGCCCATGACGTGACGATCACTCGCGAAAGCCCGAACTACCCGGGCGCGCACTGATTGCGATTGCATTCGAAGGGCGCCGCGCCATCGCGCGGCGCCCTTCGCTATTTCAGAGTAAGCGTGTTTGAGGGAGTAGCGTAATGACGGGTTTCGAGATTTTCTGGCCGATCGTGGCTCATGTCTTCCTCGTCTTCTGCCTCTATGCTCTTCTCTCCTTCCGCCGGATGGGCCTGGTGCGCGCCGGTAAGGCGAATGCCGGCCAGTTTCGCGAAAACCGTGACGAGCCGGGCGAAAGCCTGGTGGTGAAGAACAGCATCGCCAACCAGTTCGAGCTGCCGGTTCTCTTCTACCTCTGCTGCGTGCTGCTCTACATCACCGAGGCCGACAACATCGTCTCCCTCGCTCTTGCCTGGCTCTTCGTTGCCCTGCGCTATGTGCACGCCTTCGTGCATGTCACCAGCAATCGCCTCCGCTACCGGCGCCCGCTGTTCATGGGCGGTGTTGCAACGCTGTTTGCGATGTGGGTGTGGCTTGCCGTCTGGATGGCGATGAGCTGATCCGGATAGGCGCACCGCCATTCTGACGCAGATCTGAGACAGTCTGCGCCTTCATCTTCCCGTCTTGATGCGTATCAATTACCCGATGCCGCTTTTGCGCGTAGTCTCTCCGGCGTTGGGCAACAACGCATCGGAGGACGAGATGACCGCAACGATGAAAGCCGCCGTGGTGCGCGAATTCGGCAAGCCGCTGGTAATCGAGGATGTGCCGATACCGGAGCCGGGTCCCGGCCAGGTGCTGATCAAATACGAGGCGACGGGCGTCTGCCACACGGACCTGCACGCCGCCAACGGCGACTGGCCAGTCAAGCCGAAGCCGCCCTTCATCCCCGGACATGAAGGCGTCGGCTATGTCGCCAAGCTCGGCAGCGGCGTTGCGCGGCTGAAGGAAGGCGACCGCGTCGGCGTTCCGTGGCTGCACACCGCCTGCGGCGGCTGCACGCCTTGCCGCACCGGATGGGAAACGCTCTGCGGCAGCCAGCAGAACACCGGTTATTCCGTCAACGGCACGTTTGCGCAATACGGCCTCGCCGATCCTGACTTCGTCGGCCGCCTGCCGGCAAAGCTCGAATTCGGGCCCGCGGCCCCCATCCTTTGCGCCGGCGTCACCGTCTACAAGGGCTTGAAGGAAACCGAAGTGCGTCCGGGCGAATGGGCGCTGATCTCGGGCATCGGCGGACTCGGGCACATGGCGGTGCAATATGCCAAGGCCATGGGCATGCATGTCGCCGCCGTCGATATCTTCCCGGACAAGCTGGAGCTTGCCCGAAAACTCGGTGCCGACCTCGTCGTCGATGCGCGCGACAAGGATGCGGTCGAGCAGGTGCGAGATGCGACCGGGGGCGTGCATGGTGCCCTGGTGACGGCCGTCGCGCCCAAGGCGATGGAGCAGGCCTTCAACATGCTCCGCTCCAAGGGAACCATGGCGCTGGTCGGCCTGCCGCCCGGCCAGATGTGCCTGCCAATCTTCGATACGGTTCTGAAGCGCATCACCATCCGCGGCTCGATCGTCGGGACGCGGCAGGATCTGGAGGAATCGCTCGAGTTCGCCGGTGAAGGCAAGGTCGCCTCGCACTTCACCTGGGACAAGATCGAGAACATCAACGCCATCTTCAAGCGCATGGAGGAAGGCAAGATCGACGGTCGCATCGTGCTCGACCTCAACGGCTGATCGGTGTGCGTGGGACCCTCGACCTGTGAGGGCGAAAGGAAACACGCGGCAGTAACGCAAGTTTGTATGTTCCAGACCGCCCGCCGACCTATTCTGTCGCGGGCGGTTCTGTCTGCCGCCGCGGGAGATAAGAACCGAAGGAGGCTGGCATGCAGGAACCGAAAATCACGCAGGCGATGATCGACGCCTATGACGAGTACACGCATCTGACCCTCGATCGCCGTCGCTTCATGGAAAAGCTCACCGGTCTCGCCGGTTCCGCGGCTGCGGCCGCGGCGATCGCGCCGCTGCTGGCGGCCAATGGTGCCAAGGCGGAGATCGTGGCTGCAAACGACACCCGGGTGACCGGCGAGGACATCACCTATCCCGGCGCTGCCGGCGATATGAAAGGCTATCTCGTTCGTCCGGCAGAGGTGAGCGGCAAGCTGCCGGCGGTCATCGTCATCCATGAGAACCGCGGGCTGAACCCGCATATCCGCGACGTCGCGCGGCGCATGGCGCTCGAAGGCTTCCTGGCGCTGGCGCCGGATTTCCTGTCGCCTGCGGGCGGCACGCCGACGGACGAGGACAAGGCGCGCGAAATGATCGGTGCGCTCGATGCGGCGGCAACGACCGCGAATGCGGCGGCGACCGTGGCGTTTCTGGAAGGACACGCGCAATCGACCGGCAAGGTCGGCGCCATCGGCTTCTGCTGGGGCGGCGGTCTCGTCAACCGGCTCGCGGTCGGATCCCCGGATCTGAAGGCTGGCGTCGCCTATTATGGTGCGCAGCCCAAGGCCGAGGACGTGCCGAAGATCAAGGCGGCGCTGCTGCTGCACTATGCAGGCCTCGACGAACGCATCAATGCCGGCATCGACGCCTATCAGAAGGCGCTGAAAGACAACGGCAAGGACGCGACGATCTATGTCTATGACGGCGTCAACCACGCCTTCAACAACGACACCTCGGCAGCGCGGTATGACAAGGCCGCGGCCGATCTCGCCTGGAGCCGGACGGTCGAGTTCCTGAAGGCCAAGCTCGCCTGAGCGCTGCTACGCTCAGGCCGCTGCCGCCTGGAGAATATCGTCGGCGCAGCCGCTGATCGCCGCTGCGAGCGCTTCCATGTCGCGCTCGCGCGGGCTGCTGCGCCGCCAGATAAGCCCGATCTCGCGCGCCGGTTCAGGCGCGGCGAAGGGTACGATGCGGATGGAGTTGCGCGCCGCCTCGGTCGCGATCGCGATCTCGGGGATGAGCGTCATGCCCATGCCGTTGGCGACCATCTGCAGGAGCGTCGTCATCGAGGTCGCGCCGAACGAGACGAGACGGCGCTTGCCGGCCGTGCTGCAGACGGCGAGCGCCTGATCGCGCAGGCAATGGCCCTCTTCGAGCAGGAGCAACTGTTCGACATCCACCTGGTCTTCAGTCAGCGGCGACATCAGGATGTTTCGCTCGTCGTCCGCCATTGCCATGTAGAAGCGGTCGGAAAAGAGCGGCTTCGTCGAAAGTCCGTCGGCCTCGATCGGCAAGGCGGCGACGACGGCGTCGAGCAGGCCCTCGCCGAGATCGGCGACCAGTCTTGATGTCACCGATTCCTTCAGTTCGATCTCGATTGCCGGGTAGACCTGGCGCAGGTGCGGCACCAGCCGCGGCACGAGGTAGGGGGCAAGCGTCGGGATGACGCCGATGCGGATCCGCCCTTCGAGCGTGCCGGAACTGGCGCGCGCGCTCAACTCCAGCTGATCCACCTCAGAGAGGATGGCGCGGGTACGGGCCAAAACCTCTTCGCCCTTGCGGGTCAAGAGAACGCCGCTGCGGCTGCGCTCCACCAGCTTCACGCCCAAGTGGTTCTCCATTTCCATGATCTGGGCGGAGAGCGCCGGCTGGCTGACATGGACGAGTTCGGCCGCCTTGCCGAAGTGGCGAGCGGAGGCGAGCGCATCGAAATAGCGCATCTGTCTGAGTGTAAGCATGATAGGAAAATCTTATCGATTTTTAATTTTTATGCAATTGGAGATTATCGAAGCGCCGTGGGAAAAACCTCTTGCCAGAGCGTTCGGGCTTTGATCGCCGCGCAGTTTGCGGCCGGCAGTCGCCACGGCTGCCGTCGGTCCTGTGCGACCACCCGGACGCGAAACCTTTGACAGGAGGACGCGATGTCTGATCGACCCATATTGACGACGAGTGCCGGAGCCCCGGTGCCGGACAACCAGAATTCGCTGACGGCCGGCCCGCGCGGCGGCGTCATGATGCAGGACTATCAGCTTATCGAGAAGCTGTCGCATCAAAACCGCGAGCGCATTCCCGAGCGCGCCGTACACGCCAAGGGTTGGGGCGCCTATGGCACGCTGAAGATCACCGGCGACATCTCGAAATACACCAAGGCCAAGGTTTTGCAGCCCGGCGCCGAGACGCCGATGCTGGCGCGGTTCTCGACTGTTGCCGGTGAACTGGGTGCTGCCGACGCCGAGCGCGACGTGCGCGGCTTCGCGCTGAAATTCTATACGCCCGAGGGCAATTGGGACCTCGTCGGCAACAACACGCCGATCTTCTTCGTTCGCGACGCTTACAAGTTCCCGGACTTCATCCACACCCAGAAGCGCCACCCGAAGACCAACCTGCGTTCGGCGACCGCGATGTGGGATTTCTGGTCGCTGTCGCCGGAAAGCCTGCATCAGGTCACGATCCTGATGTCAGATCGCGGATGTCCGGTGTCGCCGCTGCACATGAACGGCTACGGCTCGCACACCTTCTCGTTCTGGAACGACGCCGGCGAGCGCTATTGGGTCAAGTTCCACTTCAAGACCCAGCACGGCCACAAGCACTACACCAACGCCGAGGCGGCAGACGTGATCGGCCGGACGCGCGAAAGCTACCAGGAAGCGCTCTATGGCGCGATCGAAGAGGGTAACTATCCGCGTTGGACGCTGCAGGTGCAGATCATGCCCGAGCTCGAAGCCGAGAAGACGGCCTATGATCCCTACGACGTCACCAAGGTCTGGCCGCATGCAGACTATCCGCCGATCGAGGTCGGCGTGCTGGAGCTCAATCGTAACCCGGAGAACTATTTCGCCGAGGTCGAGAACGCCGCCTTCTCGCCGTCCAACATCGTGCCCGGCATCGGCTTTTCGCCGGACAAGATGCTGCAGGCCCGGTTGTTCTCCTATGCCGACGCCCACCGCTACCGGCTCGGAACGCATTACGAGCACATTCCGGTCAACCGGCCGAAATGCCCGGTGCATCACTATCACCGCGATGGCCAGATGAACACGTTCGGCGGCATTCAGACCGGCAATCCGAGTGCCTATTACGAGCCGAATTCGTTCAACGGCCCGGTCGAGCAGCCCTCCGCGATGGAACCGCCGCTACGCATCAGCGGCGACATGGCCCGCTACGACCACCGCGAAGGCAACGACGACTACGTCCAGCCGCGTGCGCTCTTCAACCTCTTCGATGCCGGCCAGAAGGCGCGCCTGTTCTCCAACATCGCCGCGGCGATGGGCGGCGTGCCGGGGCCGATCGTCGAGCGCCAGCTTGCGCACTTCAAGCGCGTCCACCCGGACTATGAGGCCGGTGTGCGCGCCGCCCTTCACGCGGCCCACGGCTACGAAGCCGACGCTGTCGGCGCGGCAGCCGAATAGACTCGGTATCGAGTCGGCCGCGTGCTGATCTCTGGACAAAAAAAGGCCACGCACCGGCTTGGTGCGTGGCCTTTTCCGCTTTCTGCAGCTCTTACCAGCCCGGCAGCATATGGCTCTGCCGGAGGCGCGGATAACGCGGGAAGCCCTTGATGTCGGCCTCGAGGTCGTCGTTGGCGCTGATCGGCGTGATGTTGTCGAGGCAGGCGGTGATGTGGTTGCTGATCGCGTTCGAAAGCGAGGGCGAAAGGCCCGGACGCTTCATGATGCCGATCTGCACCGGCGCCAAGGCCGGGAAGCCGTCCGCAAGCGTCAGCACCTTCATGCCGGGACGAAGCGCCGATTCCGGCAGGACAGAGACGGCCATGCCGGCCAGCACCGCGGCGGCGACGACCGTCGACGACCAGCTGGTGAACAGGATCTGGTACTCCCGACCCGTCGCATCGAGCGCGGCGCAGGCCGCCTGGCGCCACAGACAGTCGCGCCGGCCGACAGCAAGCGGGATCGGTGCGTTCTCGGGCAGCGGGTGGTTGATCGAGCTCACCCAGCAGAGCGGTTCGGTCCGCACCACGTCCGACGCGCGGGCACGCGGATTGTGCGTGACGAGCGCGATGTCGAGGTCGCCCTTGGCCATCTTCTCGGCGAGGTCCACGGAGGGCTCGCAGATGATGTAAAGCTCGACATTCGGATGCGTCTTGGCAAAACGCATGATGATCTCGGGCATGTAGCGGTCGGCATAGTCGTCGGGCGTGCCGATCCGGAGCGTGCCTTCGAGGCGATTGTCGTCGAAGGAAGCGATCGCCTCGTTGTTGAGGCGGATCATCCGGCGCGCGAAATTGAGCAGCCGGTCGCCTTCGACTGTCAGCCGGTTGCCGCGGCCGTCCTTCATGAACAGCGCCTTGCCGATGCGCTCTTCCAGGCGGCGCATCTGCATGGAAACGGCGGATTGGGTCTTGAAGACCCGGTCGGCCGCCTTGGTGAAGCTGCCCGTGTCGGCGATCGCGACAAAGGTCTGGAGCTGATCGATATCAAGGGGTGCGGACATGGCCGTAATGCATCCATAAGATTGTTTGATGAATATCATTAAAAACATTCGTTGGACTGATCAATAAGGATTTGCGATCTATCGGAAGCAAATTCATCGATCCCCGGCCGGCAATTTCGCCGGCGAATCCCAAACTCTTTGGCCCGCCCCTGCGTTTGATCTCCCCGCAGGGGATGGGCCTCTTCGTGCCTGAAAGGAGAAATTGTCATGCGCACGACACAGCACGCCCTCGATCTCGACCTCGTTGCCGGAACGCAGTCCTATGCCTCCCGCGCCGTCGGCGTGACAGGCATGCTAACGTCCGTATGGCAGCTCCTCCGAAATCGCTATGCGATCGGCCGTCTGAACGACCTGGATGACCGCCAGCTCCTCGACATGGGGCTGAAACGCGAAGATGTGCGCGAGGCGATTACCTCGCCCTTCTTCGACAATCCGGCGAGTTACCTGACACGCGCGTCGCGAAACCGGGCGAGCCTCTTCTACAAAGGGGCCCGCCACGACTGATCGTCCCCAATGGCGCATCCCGCCGCTTGAGATGTGCCAGTCGAGCATGATCCGCGAAAGCCTGCCGCCGCCGCGGGTCATGCTGCGAAATTCGGTGCCGCTGACCTCAACGGTCGCGCGCCCAAACGTTCCCCGCAGGGTAGAGCCAATAGACCCTGCCGCTTGGCCCGGTGCATGACCAAGACATGCACCGGGCCTTTTTCTTTCCGAAGCTGTTCGAAACAACGCGCTGACGCCCACACGCGCGGGCGATCGCTGCGTCCGATGGAGGCGCGGGATGTGCTGACGGGGAGGCTTGGCCTCAGCTCTTCGTGCCGGGCCCGGTCTTGTAAAGGTCGAACAGCGCCTCGACGTTCTTCTGGTATTCTTTCTGCATCTCCAGCCCGGTGTCGAACATGCTGTTCATGACCTGGGAGAATTGGGCCAGCGCCGGATTGTCGGGTGCCGGCTTCTGCGCGCCGGCGGCACCCGCCTGCATCATGTCCTGAAACGCCTTGACGAAGGGGTTGTCGGCAAAGACGTCGGCTGTCTTCGGCTTCTCTTCCTTCTTCGGGGCCATGCCGAAGAAGCCCTGCATCGCCTGGGTGAAGGGGTTGTCGAACGGGTTCGGCTGCGGTTCCGGCTTCTTGGCGAAACCGGCCGCTTCCATCCATTGCCGCATCGCGGTCGCCATCGGGTTGTTGGCAAAGGCATCGCTTGCGGCGGCAAATTGCCCGGTTGTCTGCTTGAACAGCCCGCCCATCAGCGTATCGGCCATCACAGGCAGCATCTGCTTGTAGATCTCCTGGCTGACGCCGGTGACCTGGGCCGCCTGTGCGGCGATCGCGCGCGACATTTCCTTCGAGCCGAACAGTTGCCCGAGAACGCCGTTGCCGTCGGCCATGCCCTGCGGCGTGAAGGCCTGGCTCATGTCTTCGAAGTATTTGGCGTAGTTGCCGCTGCCGAGCGCCGTCAGCAAGGCGCCGAAGTCGTAGGGGTTGGCGGTGTTGCGCTTGAAGGCCGCTGAGAAGGCCGGCAGCAGCGCCGCCGTCGCCTTCGTCATCTGCTCCTGGGCGATGCCGAACTGTTGCGCCATCAGCTCGATGGCCTTGCCGTTCTGCGCCTGCGCGAACATGTCGAAAAGCGGTGCCATCCCAGTTCCCCTTTATGGACGCGCGGCGCTCTAAGCGACGCATATCCTTGCACTATAACGGGAAATCAGGGACTGGGAACCGCTTTTTGAGAGGGCCGCGACGAGCGCCGCGCCCCTGTTCGGGCCTTAATACTGGTACTCGGCAAAGACCGGGTCTACGGAGCCGTTCCAGCGGCCATTGTAGAGCGCCAAAAGGTCTTCCGCGAGCGTTGCCTTCTTGGCCAGCACCTCGTCGAGCGGCGCCAGGAACTGGCTTTCGTCGATACCATCGCCGTTCAGCCTGTTGCGGCGCTTCAGACCGCCGCGCGAAATGGAGATGACCTCGCGGGCAACGTCGTAAAGCGTGCCGGTGCGGAACTTGGCGGCAAGCGCCTGAGCCGGCACGGCGTTGCGCATGGCGCTCACCTCTTCGAAGGTCCAGTCGCGCGTCAGTGCTTCGGCGGCGTCGAGCGCCTCGCGGTCGTAGAGCAGGCCGACCCAGAAGGCCGGCAGCGCGCAGATCCGCCGCCACGGGCCGCCATCGGCGCCGCGCATTTCGAGGAAGCGCTTCAGGCGCACGTCGGGGAACAGCGTCGAGAGATGGTTGGTCCAGTCGCCCATGTTCGGCTGCCAGTCGGCGACCTCGCCCTTGAGTGCGCCGCCCATGAACTGGCGGAAGGTGATGTGGGTGCAATCGTGGTAGTGGCCGTCGCGCACGACGAAGTACATCGGCACGTCGAGCGCCCACTCCACGTAGTCGGCAAAACCGAAATCGGGACGGAAGGCGGACGGCAGCAGGCCGGCGCGCTGGTTGTCGGTGTCGCGCCAGATGTCGCCGCGCCAGGAGAGAAGCCCGTTCGGCTTGCCGTCGGTAAAGGGCGAGCTTGCAAACAGCGCGGTCGAGAGTGGCTGCAGCTTCAAGGACACCTGCATCTTGCGGCGCATGTCCTCTTCCGAGGAGAAGTCCAGGTTCACCTGGATCGTGCAGGTGCGATACATCATGTCGAGGCCCTGGGTGCCGACCTTCGGCATGTAGCGGCTCATGATGCCGTAGCGCGATTTCGGCATGCGCGGGGTCTCATCAAAGGTCCACTTGGGGCTGCCGCCGATGCCGAGGAAGCGGATGCCGAGCGGCTCGGCGACTTCGCGCAGCACCGCCAGATGCTGGTTCGATTCCTTGCAGGTCTGGTGCAGGTTTTCGAGCGGCGCGCCGGAAAGTTCGAACTGTCCACCCGGTTCCAGCGAGATCGCGCCATTGCCCGACTGTTCGGCAAGGCCGATGATGTTGCCTTCGTCGATGATCGGTTCCCAGCCGCTTTTCGCCGCCATGCCGTTCAGAAGCGCCTGGATGCTGGCCTCGCCGAAATAGGGGACGGGGCTGTTGTCCGCCTTAAAGAAGGCGAACTTTTCGTGCTCCGTGCCGATCCGGAACCGCTCCTCCGGTTTCGAACCTTCTGCCAGGTAGGCGGTCAGGTCAGCGACAGAGGTTACCGGCGTCTGGTCGGTGGTATCTCGGGCCATGAGCGTCTTCTTTTGTTTGGGCGGCTCCCGCAGGTTAGCGGGAGTTGATGGAGGCTGCTTGAACCGTAATCAGGTGCGGTGCAAGTCAATTTCTTTCAAGATCTCATCAAAAAAAGTAGGACATTTGCTTGCTCTGGAGCAAGCACCGCGGAAATGGGTACTGGTGACCCAATCCTGCCTTGCCGGAGAGATCGTCCCCTTCTAGGGGAGCGAGCGGTGTCCGATTTGCCCGGGAACGACCGGCTATCGCCAGTCGCCGACAGTTGCCTGGATGACCGCCATGGCGGCGACGGCTGCCGTGTCGGCCCTGAGGATGCGGGGCCCGAGCGGAATGGCGGTGACGAAATCGAGGCTGTGCAGCAGCGTGCGCTCGGCTTCCGAGAAGCCGCCTTCCGGGCCGATCAACAGCGCGAGCTTCTTTTCCTTGATGCCGGCGAGGATCGGCAACGGATTCTGGCTGTCGCTGCCTTCGTCGCAGAAAATGATGCGCCGGTCGCTCTGCCAGGTGGCAAACAGGTCTTCGAGCCGGCGTGGTTCCTCGACATGGGGAATGCCGAGTACGCCGCATTGTTCGGCCGCCTCGATGACGTTGGCGCGAACCCGCTCGATGTTGCCAAGCTTGCCCTGCACATGTTGCGTCATGACCGGCTGCAAAGTGCCGGCGCCCATTTCGACGGCCTTCTGCACGAGATAGTCGAGCCGTCCGACCTTGAGCGGGGCAAAGAGATACACGAGATCGCAAGGCGCCGGCTGGGGGCGCGTCTGCTCGACGGGCGTCAGCACCAAGCGCTTCTTGCTGGCGAAGGAAAGCTCGGCCCGCCACTCGCCGTCGCGCCCGTTGAAGACGAGGATCGAGGCGCCTTCTTCGTAACGCAGCACGTTCACCAGGTAGTTGAACTGTTCCTTGGACGCCTCGTGCGCCGAGCCGGCACTCAAGGGGTGTTCGACGAACAGTCGCTGCATGCGAAAATTGGCGCGCATTGAGGAGGCCTTCAGGTGAAAATGCCGGAGAGGATGAAATAAAGTACGGCCGACAGGGCGGCAGAGGCCGGGACGGTGATAACCCAGGCGCCGATAATGGTGAGGAAATGCGAGCGACGGACGAGATGCCGGCGCCGCACCTCGGCAAAGTTGGTTTCCGCCGATTCCATGAAATCCGCCTGTCCCGTTTTTTGCCGGACATATTCGAGCCGCCGCTTGGAATTGCGGATGTACCATTCGCGGAAGAAGCCGACGCCGAAGACGGCGCCGACGGCCGTGTGCGTCGAGCTGATGGGCAGGCCGAGCGCCGATGCCAGCAGCACGGTGACCGCGGTGGCCAGTGCCACACAGAAAGCGCGCATCGGATTGAGCTTGGTGATCTCCTGGCCAACGACTCGGATGAGCTTCGGGCCGTAGAGCAGCAGACCGATCGAGATGCCGAGCGCGCCGATCGCAAGTTCCCACAGGGGCGCCGGTGATTTGTCCGTCGTGATGACGCCGTCGAGCGCCGAGACGATCGCAGCCAAGGGACCGATGGCGTTGGAGACGTCGTTGGCGCCGTGAGCGAAGGAAAGCAGTGCCGCCGCTACGATCAAAGGCAGGCGGAAGAGTCGGCGCAGCGACTGGTTGCGGTTTTCGAGCCCTTCCGATTGGCTGGCGATCCAGGGCTTTGCCTGCAGATAGACCGCAAAACCGGCGACGCCGCCGGCAGCAAGACCCACGGGCATGGTGATCGCGGCCACCTGAACCAGTGCGATCACCGCGAGATAGGCCATGAAGCAGCCGGCGGTGACGCCAAGGATGACCGGCATCCATCGCCTGGCCGCGGCGATCTTGTCCTCGCGGTAGATGATGAATTCTTTGAGGAAAGCGAGGAGGGCTGCGGCGATGGCGCCGCCGAGTAGCGGCGAGACCGACCAGCTGAGCGTGATGCCGGCGAGCGACCACCATTGCACGCTCGAAAAGCCGGCCGCCGCGATGCCTGCCCCGACGATGCCGCCGATGATCGAGTGCGTGGTCGAGACCGGTGCCCCGGAATAGGTGGCGATGTTGATCCAGGCCGCCGCGGAAGCGAGTGCCGACATCATGATCCAGACGATTGCCTGTGGTCCGAGCACGTCTTCGCCATAGACGATGCCCGCCTCGATCGTCAGCGCGACCTGCCGGCCGGCAAGCAGCGCCCCGGCGATCTCGAATATCGCGGCGATGGTGAGCGCCGTCGCCATCGACATCGCCTTGGCGCCGACTGCGGCGCCAACGTTGTTGGTCACGTCGTTCGCGCCGATGTTCATGGCCATGTAGCCGGCAATGGCAGCCGCCGCGATGATGATCGGCGCGCTGGCGGAGCTCGTCACGAAGCTCGCGGCGAAGGCCATGCTCAAGAGCAGGAACAGCCCGGCGAGCGCAGGTGCCGCAAGGCTGCGCTTGACATGTTGCGACGCCTCTTCGGCAAGGCTGAGCTTGTCGAGGTCTTTGTCTATCGTTTGTTTTGCGAGGCGTATGCGCGGCTGTGCCACTACCTGGAACTCCATTGTCACGACGGCCACTAAGGCCACAGCGACACGCATTCAAGTGGATTTGATGGACATCCGTATGGCGCAGGCCGGGAACCCGCGTCTGGCGGCGTCGAATGCTCTTGGAATGCTTGAAAAGGCTAGCCGTTCACAGCCTTCGGCATCGGGCTCGACGCGCTCCCCATGCGTTCACCGAAGGCAAGGATGAGATCTTTCAGAGACGGTTCGGCAACCCGCGAGGCCGCTTCCTTGTAGTCGACCCATTCGAGCTGTCGGCGCCCTTCCTCGGGGAAGTGCTTGCAGAGATCGTCGACTTCCAACGCGTGCACCTGCACCTTGACCGAAATCTTCAGCCCGTGATCCATGCGCTTCTGGTAGAGATAGTAGCCGGCGGTCGCCTTCTGCACATGCCCCTTGACGCCGGCTTCCTCGTAGGCTTCGCGCTCGGCCACTTCATGGGCGCGCTTGCCCTGCATCGGCCATCCCTTGGGAATGACCCAGCGGCCGGTATCGCGGCTGGTGATCAGGAGGATTTCGAGGGCCTTGGTCTTCTTGCGGATCCGATAGCAGAGCGCGGCATACTGCATGCGCGCCGGTCGACGCAGCATCAATTGGACATCCGATGCGAGCCTGTTCAAGAAGTTCAAGGTCGTCTGTGCTCCTCTCGGCGAATCAGTGGCTTTAATTGCTTTGCCGACCAGTATGGCAGCGTCCTGCAGCGTGTAAATGTCGCGGGCATTCGGCAGCCGGATATGCGGTTTGCTTTGCGCAGAACTGTGGTCCGGATACGACAGGATATGGTGTTTTCGCGGCATATTTGCAAACCGACCGACAGCCATACGTTGTCGTCGGATCACGATTGATTTCGGGGTGGAACGGTTCGAGATCGCAAGGGCGATTGATTCCGACCGGAGAGGCGGCTGCAGGGTAGAGCCGGGGGTCGGGCGCGGGCCCGATCTGTCAGTTCGCGCGGTCGCGCTGCTGCATGCGCAGTCGGGCGATGCGGTTCCATTCTCCGGTGCGTTCCGCCTCGCGGGTGGCGGCGGCGACGAAGTCGATATGGCTCTGCGAGGCGGCTTTCGCCTTCGCCGGATCCCTTGCCATGATCGCCTCGTAGATCGCTTCGTGCTGCACAAGAAGCCGGTCGCGCGCCCCCGGCGCATCGAAGACCGAATTGCGATGGAAGAATATGCCCTGCTGGAGCAGCCGGTAGCAGGCGCGCAGCGTGTGCAGGAGAATGATGTTGTGGGCGCTTTCGCCGATCGCCTGGTGCAGCTCGATATCGGCTTCGAGTTCGGCGTCAAAATCGCCGGCGGCGTGCGCTCTGCGCATGCGCTCGATGATCCGTGTCAGGATGTCCCGGTCGTAATCCGTGGCGCGGGTGGCGGCGAGTTCCGCGGTCAAGCCTTCGAGCTCGCGCCGGTATTCGAGGTAGTCCTGGGTCGCCTTGTGATGGCGCGCAATGAGATCGATCAGCGGCCTGGAGAAGATCTGCCCGACGACGTCGGCGACGAAGGTGCCACCGCCGTGGCGGCTTTCGACCAGGCCGCGCCCTTCGAGTTCCTTCAGCGCCTCGCGCAGGATCGGCCGTGACACGTCGAAGCGCTTGGAGAGTTCCCGCTCGCCAGGCAGACGGTCGCCGTCCCGCAATACGCCTTCGAGGATCAAAAGCTCGATCTGCTGCACGACCTCGTCCGCCGTGCGGCTATGGCTGATACGGGCGAAAAGGTCGATCTGGTCTTTGGTCACGTCTGGTCTCCAGATCACGAGGATTTCGGCCCGGGTTCGTCCGAAATCGCGAATGTGGTCGGTTTGCATGCGGCGAGGGCGGAAGGAGCGTCGATGCTCAGCGCCTCCTCCTGTCAGCGCCGCAATCTAGGCAGGTCGCGCAAAGTGGTCAATTTGATTGTCCACTTGGGTGCGTCCGATTGGTTGCGACTGACAAAAGTCAAACTGCGGCAATGCGTCCTTTGTTCTTTTGCTCTTTCCGTTGATAAGAAAGTTGTGATGAACGCGTGAGGGGGACAAGGCGCTTCATGGCAAAGGGTAGTTTTGCATTTCCGGTGGCGCCGATGCGCGCTTTGGCCTTGGGCGAGGTTCATTCGCGCCCCTATGCGCTGGTGACCACGCCGCGGGTGATCTTTCAGCTCGCCTTCCTGACAGATGGTGGCTCGATCGTCGATCACGCCGTGCTGTCGGAGCTTTCGCGGGCCCGCGGCATCGCGCCGCCCGGCCGTGACGCCAACCATCACGCGATGCCTTGGGGGCAGGGCACGCTGCGCTGGGAGCGTCATACCGAATTCTCCACCTATTTCTGGGACGCGCCGCCGCCGGAGAAATTCGGCGGCGATGTACCGATCCATCCGTTCGGCGACGGCTTTTCGCCGCCCGGGTCTCTGATCTCGGGCATCCGCCTGGAGATCCGGCCGGATACGCCCGAGACACGCGAGGCCATCGGCCTCTTCGATCCGACGAGCCTCTGTTACAGCGAGACCAAGAACGGCCAGGCGGTGATCGTCACCGACTTCCGCCAGAACGGTGACGGCCTGACGCAGATCCTGGTGATCGATCGCGGCATGACGGAAGCCGGTACCGGCGCTCTCGTCCAGCGCTTGCTCGATATCGAAACCTACCGGACGCTGGCGATGATGGGCCTGCCGCTTGCGCAGTCGCTGTCGCCGGAAATCCGCCGGACGGAGGACGGGTTGACGGCGGTGACCCAGCGCATGAAGGAAAACGTGCGCGAGGAGGCCGACGACATGTTGGCCGAAATCACTCGGCTCGCGGCCGATCTCGAGGCCGGTGCCGCGCTCAGCCTCTATCGCTTCGGCGCCAGCCGCGCCTATTACGGCATCGTCCAGGAGCGCATCCGCACGCTCGCCGAAACGCCGGTGCCGGGCTACGAGACCATCGGCACCTTCCTCGAACGACGTTTGGCGCCGGCCATGCGCACCTGCCAGTCGGTCGAGGAGCGCCAGGCGAACCTGTCGCGCAAGCTCGCCCGCGCCACGGCGCTGCTTCGAAGCTGGGTCGATGTCGAGCTTGAACGGCAGAACAGCGCGCTTCTGAACTCGATGGATCGGCGCGCCAGGTTGCAGTTGCGCCTGCAGCAGACCGTCGAAGGCCTGTCGGTCGCCGCCATCTCCTATTACGTGGTCGGGCTGTTCGGCTATCTCGCCAAGGCGGTCAGCCACGAGCTGCCGATCGATCCCGGTCTCCTGACCGGGCTTGCCGTGCCCTTCGCCGTTGCCGGGGTCTGGCTGATCGTGCGCCGCATTCGCCGCCACCACGAGGACAGCGAGCATAAGTAAGCAATTCCAGCAAAAGTGTGCAGCGGTTTTGCGTCCGGAATTGCGGAAAACAAAGATGCCAGGCCGGTTCGCCTACTGCTCCCAATAGGGGATCGGTCCGTAGAGTTCGGCGAGATAGTCGATGAAGAGGCGCACCTTGGCCGGGAGGAACTGGCGGCTTGGGTAGACGGCCGAAAGCGTCAGCTGCTTCGAACCTTCCCATTGCGGTAGCACCTGCACCAGCTGGCCGCTGCGCAATTCCGGGCCGATATCCCAGGTGGAGCGCAGTGCAACGCCGGCGCCGGCGATGACGGCGGCGCGCACAATCTCCGAGGAATTGGTGACGAGCGGCCCTTCCGGGTGCCAGACCAGCGCGCCCTCCGGCCCTTCGAGCTTCCAATTGTCGTTGTTATGCGCCGGCAGGCAGAGGTGGTTGGCGAGGTCGCCGATCTCTTTCGGTGCGCCGTTGCGGGCGATGTAGTCCGGCGAGGCGCAGAGCAGCCGGCGGACGGGGGCAAGCTTACGGGCGACGAGCGACGAATCCACCAGTTCGCCGATCCGGACCGCCATGTCGAAGCCTTCCGCGACGATGTCGGTGAATTCGTCCGTCAGCACGATGTGCAATTTCAGATCCGGATGGTCCTTCATGAACTTGGTCAGATGCGGCGCGATGTGCATGCGGCCGAAGGAGGTGGGCGCCGATATCCGCAGCACCCCGAGCGCATGCGACGAGCGGCCCGACGCATAGGCTTCCGCCTCCTCGATGCCGGTCAGAATGCCGAGCACCCGGTCGTAGAAGCCCTGGCCGGCTTCCGTCAGCGAAATCTGGCGCGTCGTGCGTTGAAGGAGGCGCGTGCCGAGCCGGTCTTCGAGTCTCTTGATGCGCTTGGAGATCACAGCTGGGGAAAACCCCAGCGCCCGCCCCGCTGCCGACATACTGCCGGTGGAAACGACCCGTGCAAAAATCTCAAGATCGCCTAAATTCGTCATCAATCGTTGCCATTATTTCCAAAACGGAAAAGCTCAATAGCATTTGCGAGGCCTCTGTCCTAGTGGTAAAGAAAATGAACCAATCGATATGCGGCGGGAGGAGCTGATGGCGGAGACAATCGGTTTTCTGCAGCCGAAACCAGAGGTTATCGCCCGGCGCCGCGAGATTATCGCCGACCTCTCGGACCTCCTGCCCGAGGGCTGTCTGATCAGCGACGAGCGCGGACTGAAACCGTTCGAGACCGATGCCTTCATCGCCTATCGCCGCATGCCCCTGGCGGTCGCCTTGCCGGAAACCACCGAACAGGTGGCCGCGCTCCTGAAATACTGCAGCCGCTACGGCGTTCCGGTCGTGCCGCGCGGGGCCGGTACCTCGCTTTCGGGCGGTGCCATCCCACAAGAGGATGCGGTCGTCATCGGCCTCTCGAAGATGTCGCGCATCCTCGATGTCGACCTTTTCAATCGCACCGCCACCGTTCAGGCGGGCGTTACCAACCTCAACATCTCCGAGGCGGTTTCCGCCGATGGCTTCTTTTATGCACCCGACCCGAGCTCGCAGCTCGCCTGCACGATCGGCGGCAACATCGGCATGAATTCCGGCGGTGCTCATTGCCTGAAATACGGTGTCACCACCAACAATCTGCTCGGCGTGAAGATGGTGCTGTTCGATGGCACCGTCGTCGATCTCGGCGGCAAGGCGCTGGATGCGGCGGGCTATGATCTGCTTGGCCTCGTCTGCGGCTCGGAAGGCCAGCTCGGTATCGTCACCGAGGCGACGGTGCGGTTGATCGCCAAACCGGAGGGAGCCCGCCCGGTGCTCTTCGGCTTTGCCTCGTCGGAGGCGGCCGGCGCCTGCGTCGCTGATGTCATCGGTTCCGGCATCATTCCCGTCGCGATCGAGTTCATGGACAAGCCGGCGATCGAGATCTGCGAAGCCTTCGCCCACGCCGGCTACCCGCTCGATGTCGAAGCGCTACTGATCGTCGAGGTCGAAGGCTCCGAGCCGGAGATGGATGCGATGCTCGCGAGCATCGTCGCGGTCGCGCGCCGTCACGGGGTCGCGACTATCAAGGAATGCCAGTCGGCCATGGAAGCGGCGGCGATCTGGAAAGGCCGGAAATCCGCCTTCGGCGCCACCGGCCGCATCGCCGACTATATCTGCATGGACGGCACCGTGCCGCTCAGCCAACTCTCCCATGTGCTTGCCCGCACCGGTGAGATCGTCGCGAGCTACGGCCTGCGCGTCGCCAATGTCTTCCACGCTGGCGACGGCAACATGCATCCGCTGATCCTGTACAACATCAACGACCCGGAGGATGCGGCGCGCGCCGAGGCTGCCGGGAACGATATCCTGAAGCTTTGCGTCGACGCGGGTGGCTGCCTCACCGGCGAGCATGGTGTCGGCATCGAAAAACGGGATCTCATGCTGCATCAGTACAACCAGATCGACCTCGACCAGCAGATGGCGGCGCGCGCCGCCTTCGATCCGCAATGGATCCTGAACCCGTCCAAGGTCTTCCCTCTTAAAGGGCGTCCCGCCGCATGATCGTGCATTTCGAACCGGCCAGCGAAGAGGGGATTGCGACCGTCGTTCGCGCCATGGCGGCGGACAAGGCGTCGCTCGTAGTGATCGGCGGCAACACGCGCTCCGGCCTCGGCAATCCTGTGCGCGCCGATCGGGTGCTGTCGACCCGCCGCCTTTCCGGCATCGTCAGCTACAATCCGGCCGAAATGACGATTACCGCGCTTGCGGGAACGCCACTGCGCGAGATCGGCGAGGCATTGGCCGAAAACCGGCAAATGCTCGCCTTCGAGCCGATGGATCACCGGCCGATCTTCGCCTCCTCGGGTGAGCCGACGATCGGCGGGGTCTTTGCCGCCAATGTATCCGGCCCCAGGCGCTATGTCGCCGGTGCCGCCCGCGACAGCCTGCTCGGTGTGCGTTTCGTCAACGGCGAGGGCGAGGCAATCAAGGCCGGCGGGCGTGTGATGAAGAACGTCACCGGTCTCGATCTGGTCAAGCTTTTGGCTGGCTCGCATGGCACGCTCGGCATCCTCACCGAAGTCACCTTCCGCGTCCTGCCGCTGCCGCCGGCGTCGGAGACCATCGTCGTCTCCGGGCTCAATGATGCCGAGGCGGCGGCGGTCATGGCCGAGGCAATGGCGCAGACAACTGAGGTTTCCGGCGCGGCGCATCTGCCGGAGAGCGTGCGCGGACGGTTCCTGGATGGCAACCTTCCGGATGGTGCAGCCACCGTGCTCAGGCTCGAAGGGCTGGAGGCATCCGTTGCGATCAGGGCTGAAAAGCTGACAAAGGCAGTCGGCCGCTTCGGCGCGGTGACGCGGCTTGATGCATCGCAAACAGCAAGGCTTTGGACGGAGATCCGCGACGTCAAACCCTATGCCGACGGTACCAGGAAGCCGCTCTGGCGCGCGTCCGTCGCCCCGTCGCTTGGCCATCAACTGGTAGCAGCACTGCGGCTGCAGACCGGCGTCGACGCTTTCTACGACTGGCAGGGCGGTCTCGTATGGTTGCGCATGGAGGCCGATCCGGAGGCGGAACTGGTGCGCCGTTACATCAAGGTTCTCGGTGGCGGCCACGCGACCCTCGTCAGGGCCGATGACAGCTACCGTCAGGCCGTTTCATCGTTTGAACCGCAACCCTTGCCCGTGGCACAGTTGAGCGAGCGCGTGCGCGCGAAGTTCGACCCGCACCGGATCTTCAATCCCGGCCGCATGGCCGCGATTTCCTGAGCGCATTCGCAAGGGAACAGGAGAGACAAGCATGAGCGATAAGGGTCCGCAGACACCGTTCTCCCGGGAGACCGATCGCTGGCTGGAGCCGGGCAAGATCAATGTGCAGGTGATCTATGTCCTTTATCTCGTCGGGTTTGCGGTGGGCATCACGCCGATCATCGGCGTCGTCATGGCCTATCTCAATCGTGGCAAGGGCGCGCCGTGGGTCCAGACGCACTATGTCTGGGCGATCCGGACCTTCTGGATATCGCTGCTGTTCCTGTTGATCTCGCTGTTGCTGACGGTGGTGCTTGTCGGCATCCTCGGCTTCATCGCCACCGCCGTCTGGATCGTCGTGCGCTGCGTCGTCGGCCTGCAAAGGGCCGCGCGCGAAGAGCCGATTACCAATCCCGAGGGCTGGATGGTTTAGGCCGGTATGCAACCGGAGACCGGCAAGGTCGAAGGAAGCTGAAAACAGAATGTTGCAATCGACCGCGGCGCGAAGCGCCCGGTTCCGCAGGACGAAGAGTGGAGTTCGCACTTGCAGACCAATTTTACCGCCGAGCAGCTCGCCGATCCGCACGTGGCCGAATCCGAGGCCATTCTGCGCAAGTGCGTGCATTGCGGCTTCTGCACCGCGACCTGTCCGACCTATATTACGCTCGGCGACGAGCTCGATAGCCCGCGTGGGCGTATCTATCTCATCAAGGACATGCTGGAGAACGGCCGGGCGGCTGACAAGGAAACGGTCACCCATATCGACCGCTGTCTGTCGTGCCTCGCCTGCACCACCACCTGTCCCTCCGGCGTCGACTACATGCATCTCGTCGACCATGCCCGCGTGCATATCGAAAACACCTATCGCCGCCCGTTCAAGGACCGGCTGGCGCGTTCCGTGCTCGCAGCCGTGCTGCCCTATCCGCAGCGCTTCCGCCTGTCGCTGAAGGCAGCCGGCCTTGCCCGACCGCTCGCCGGACTGATGAAGCGCGTCGCCTTCCTGAAAACCTTTGGCGTGATGCTCGATCTGGCGCCCGCCGTCGTGGCGGAGCCCTCGGCTTCGGCCACACCCGGCGTTCATGCGCCCAAGGACAAGCGTGTCGGCCGCGTTGCGCTGCTCAGCGGCTGCGCCCAGCCCGTGCTGAAGCCGGAAATCAACGAGGCGACGATCCGGCTTCTGACACGATTTGGTGTGGAGGTGGTCGTTTCGGCTGGCGAGGGCTGCTGCGGCGCGCTGGTGCATCACATGGGCCGCGAGAACCAGGCGCTCGAAGCCGCGCGCCGCAACGTCGATGCCTGGCTCAAGGTCGCCGACGAAGGTGGACTCGACGCCATCGTCATCACCGCTTCGGGCTGCGGAACGACGATCAAGGACTACGGCCACATGCTCAGGCTCGATCCCGCCTATGCGGAAAAGGCCGCACGGGTCTCGGCGCTGGCCAAGGACATCACCGAGTATCTGGCGACCCTCGACCTGCCGGAACAGGAGGCGCGCGGCATGACGCTCGCCTACCATTCCGCCTGTTCGATGCAGCACGGCCAGAAGATCACGCTTGCGCCGAAGCAGCTTCTGAAGCGCGCCGGCTTCGTCGTGCGCGATCCGGCCGAGGGCCATCTCTGCTGCGGTTCGGCCGGTACCTACAACATCCTGCAGCCGGAAATCTCGGCCAAGCTGAAGGCGCGCAAGGTGAAGAACATCGAGGCGACGAAGCCGGATGCGATCGCGACCGGCAACATCGGCTGCATCACCCAGATCGCCAGCGGCACCAAAATCCCCATCCTGCATACGGTCGAATTGCTCGACTGGGCCTATGGCGGGGCAAAGCCTGAGGGGCTCTGAGGCAAAGCAAAAGGCCGGCCACCTTTCGGGAGCCGGCCTTTCTGGTGGGTGGAAGTTTCGGCGTCCTCAGCCGCCAAAGATCTGGCGGAAGATGTCGACGCCGCGATCGTCGAAATAGGTGTCGCCGGCCTTGCTGCCGGGGCCGATGACGATGACCTTCGTGCCGACGTCGGCGCGGTCGTAGAGATGCTCCACGTCCTCGTTCATCATGCGGATGCAGCCGGAAGACATGTTTTGGCCGATGGTCCAGGGCTGGTTGGTGCCGTGGATACGGAAGATCGTGTCGCGGCCGCCCTTGTAGAGATACATGGCGCGGGCGCCGAGCGGGTTGTCGATGCCGCCTTCCTGGGTGATCGGCAGGATGCGACCCTTGGCGGCCTCGCGGCGGCGCATTTCGGCCGGCGGCGTCCAGGTCGGCCATTCGGCCTTGCGGCCAACCTTCACGACACCCGACCAGCCGAAGCCGTCCCGGCCGACGCCGATGCCGTAGCGCGTCGCGCGGTTCGGGCCGTCGATGTAGTAGAGAAACTTGTTGTTGGTATCGACGATGATCGTGCCGGGGGCTTCGTCGGTGCGGAAGCGAACCTTGGTGCGCCAGTATTGTTTTGCCGGCTTCTTCGGAGTGGCCACGAGTACAATGTCTGACGACTGGATCTTGGGGCCTGCTACGGGCGCCGGCGTGAAAGCCGAGGCGCTGGCGGCCACAAGAATAGTGCTGGTCGCAATCGCGATTGCGACCACTTTGCTGGCATGACGCTTCATTTACGATTCCCTCTAAACCCTCGTTGCAGGCAGGCTATTCAAAACGCATCGAAGTTCAAGCCCGCGATACATCCCGTAGATCAAACGTGATCACAAAACTTGCCTGTCCTTACGCTGCTGTTGCCTGAAAATCACGCATAGGCAACAGCAACACGGGTGAGGAGAGGGGAATATTCTATGCAGTGCTGCAATTAGATGACGATAACCTTCGTCCCCACTTTCACGCGCTCGTAAAGATCGACAACGTCTTCGTTGCGCATGCGGATGCAGCCGGAGGAAACGGCATAGCCGATCGTCCAGGGCGCGTTGGTGCCGTGGATGCGGTAGAGCGTCGAGCCGAGATACATGGCGCGTGCGCCGAGCGGATTTTCCGGGCCGCCGTCCATGCGCGCCGGCAGGTAATGGCCCTTGGCCGCCTCGCGGGCGATCATCTCCTGCGGCGGCGTCCAGCTCGGCCATTCCGCCTTGCGGGTGACCTTGTGGGCGCCGGCCCATTCGAAGCCCGGCTTGCCGACACCGACGCCATAGCGCCGTGCCTCACCGTTGCCGGTCACCAGATAGAGGAAGCGGTTGTTGGTATCGATGACGATCGTGCCCGGCTTTTCCTTGCTCTCATAGGCGACCGTCTGCGGCAGGTACTGCGGGTCGAATTTCGATTTCACCGGCCGCTGGGCGCGCATGGCATTGGCCGGCTGGATCAGCGGATTGACGGCGCGGCGCTTGACCTGAGGTTTCGCGACCTGTCCCTGCTGATAGAACTGTTTTCGGGTGGCCTGCGGAATCTGCTGCCGGTAGATCACCTGCCGCGTGCGCGCCTGCTGTCCGCCGAGCTGCATCACCCAGGGGGCGGTGAGGTCGGGACTGACGACGACGGGCGGCCTGTTCTGATACCGGTCCTGTGCTCCGGCCGGGCCAGCCACGAGGGTCAGAAGAGAGGCGGCTATAAGAAGAGACTTTTTCAACATCGGACGGACTCGCTACCTTTCGCCGAAAATCACTGAAGGGGGCGCAGTCTGCCGGTGAGCGGAATGCTCGAACGGACGGGTTGCGCCTTGGCAATGGGGGCAATCGTGTCATTTGGAGGGCGACCGAATGGTAAACGGTGCCTCGTTAAAAGCCGATGGCGCCGATAAAGCTTTGGGTAGGGTTATCCGCTGCTTTAGGAATCTGGTTTGCAAATGGTAAAGGCAGGAAAATGAGCAGGATGGAGCAAAGAGGGCGATGACGGCCAAGGGCATTGTGATCGGTGAGGACGGATTTTTGCGTTGCGCCTGGCAGGGCAATCTCGACGATTATCGTCGCTACCATGACGAGGAATGGGGGCGCCCGGTCACCGACGACCGCCGGCTTTTCGAGAAGATCTGCCTGGAAGGTTTCCAGTCCGGCCTGTCCTGGCTAACGATCCTGCGCAAGCGCGAGGCGTTTCGCGCCGCCTTCGCCGGTTTCGATTTCGACGCGGTCGCAAAATTCGGCGACGCGGAAATCGAGCGTTGCCTTGCCGATACAGGCATCGTGCGTCATCGCGGCAAGATCGTCTCGACGATCAACAACGCGCGCCGCGCCCAGGAACTGAGGCAAGAGTTCGGTTCGCTGGCGGCCTATTTCTGGTCCTATGAGCCGCAGGCAGCCGAGCGTCCGCAGGTGGTGACCTATGAAGCGATCGTCGCCAATCCGACGACCCCGACCTCGACCCGCATTTCCAAGGATTTGAAGAAGCGCGGCTGGACCTTCGTCGGCCCGACGACGATCTACGCCTTCATGCAGGCCATGGGCCTCGTCAACGATCACATCGAAGGCTGCCACTGCCGCACGGTCGTCGAGGAGTTGCGTGGCAAGCTTGCAAGGCCCCAGGCCCGCGTCGCCTGATGAGTGCGCCCGTCGTCTGCCTGACGACGGGTGTTTGCCGGTGGCGTTGGGACTGCGGGTTCAGCCGCCGTTCTTGGCGAGCCACGCCTTCATCGTCCTGATCTCGCCTTCCTGCGCCTTGATGACCTCTTCGGCCAGCTTGCGCAGCGTTTCGTCCTTACCGTATTCGAGCTCCACCTTCGCCATGTCGATCGCGCCCTGATGGTGGGCGATCATGCCGCGCACGAAGTCGATGTCCGCCTTGCCGGTGTAGGTGATGTCCATGTCCTTGTGCATGCGGGCATTGGCTTCGGCGAAGGCTTTGCTCGAAGGCGAATTGTCGCCCTTCGGCATCGCGGTTTCGGTCGCTCCATGGTGCATGCTGCCGTGTCCGGACTCCTCTGCCAACGCAGGAAAGCCGAGGCAGGCGGAAAGCGCGAGGGCGGCGATCAGCGGTTTCAGCGACATGGTGTTTCCTTCCTTATCTGATGTCTCGTGCCAAGAGGCCGGCCGTGGCCGGCCTCTTGGCACTCCATCAATCTAGGGAAGGGCTGGCTGCGGATTCAACCCGTCCGTTCAGGCGTCAAGCGCCGGACGCTCGCGCGGAAAGGCGAAAATGCCCTGCAGCATGTTTTCGCCGGTGGACGCGTCGAGCGACGACCGGCCGACGCAGAAAAGCTGTGCCGCCTTCAAACTTGGCAAGCGCACGAGCGCCGTGAAGCAGAACGAAGACGGCGACGCGGTTGCCTGCTCGAGGATGTTGAGCACTGTCACGCGATCCCGGCTGTCATAGGCACGCACCAGATCGACGATGCCGCAGGAGCGGTTGGAAGCGCCGAGCAGGGCGGCGGTTCGCTCGCCCAGATGAAAGACGCCGCTGGCCAGATCGCAGCGCCATGTCTCCACGAAATAGTCGCTTTCATCGAGGTGGTCCATCCAGGCCGAATGCGCCCCGAGGTGCCCGGGTTGGATGGCTCCCGAGCCAGGTGTCATGAACCTCAACATGATGCCCTTCTTCTCGCCGCGCGGACGTGATGTCTCGTTACCGGAGACCGCCACTGCCGCAAGGCGCTTCGATGCGTTGTTTGCCATTGAAGTGTTTTCCCGATGCAGTCATTGCATCGAAAACTCGTTTGTAGGTACTCGGCCCTTGGCCGCGAAGATAGACGATCATCGGTGCAGCCGGAACGTCGTCGATCGGTCAGGCGATAAACTTTTAGTGATTGCATATCGTCTAATGCGCCTTGTGGTTGAGGTCAAGTCCTCCCCGACGCGTCGCGATGGTGCGTGTCGATCCCGATGACGCGAAGCTCACCCGTGCCAGGCTTTGACGCAAAGCGCCGGCGCATGGCCCGGGCGAACGCTTTGCGCGGTGCAAACCCTTGCCGCCCCCCACTTGATCCGATAGGGAAAGCAGCCAACAAGAGACAGTCCGGAATGCTCCCATGACCGAGAAACAGAAGAAACCGCAGAAGCTCAAGGCGCGTCTTCCGCGCGGCTTCGTCGATCGCTCCGCTGCCGATATCCGCGCGACGGACGAAATGATCGGCAAGATCCGGGCGGTCTACGAGCATTATGGTTTCGACCCGGTCGAAACACCGCTGTTCGAATACACCGATGCGCTCGGTAAGTTCCTGCCCGACAGCGACCGGCCGAACGAAGGCGTCTTCTCGCTGACCGATGACGACGATCAGTGGATGTCTCTGCGCTACGACCTGACGGCGCCGCTCGCCCGTCACGTCGCCGAGAACTTCAACGAGATCCAGCTGCCGTTCCGCACCTATCGCGCCGGCTACGTCTTCCGCAACGAGAAGCCTGGCCCGGGCCGCTTCCGCCAGTTCATGCAGTTCGATGCTGACACCGTCGGTGCCGCCGGCGTCCAGGCGGACGCCGAAATGTGCATGATGATGGCCGACACCATGGAAGCCCTTGGCATTGCGCGCGGCGACTACGTGATCCGCGTCAACAACCGCAAGGTGCTCGACGGCGTCATGGAGGCGATCGGTCTTGGCGGCGACGACAAGGTCAATGCCCGCCTGACGGTGCTGCGCGCCATCGACAAGCTCGACAAGTTCGGCCCCGAAGGCGTCAGGCTCCTGCTCGGCGAAGGCCGCAAGGACGAAAGCGGCGACTTCACAAAGGGTGCGGGCCTCAATGGCGAGCAGATCGACAAGGTCCTGTTCTTCGTCGGCATCCAGAATTATGCCGAAAGTGCCGACGAACTGGCGGCGCTCGTTTCAGGTACCGCCAAAGGCGGCGAAGGTGTCGAGGAACTCAACACCATCCGCAGCCTGGTCCTGAGCGCCGGCTACGAGGCTGACCGCATCAAGATCGACCCCTCGGTCGTGCGTGGTCTCGAATATTATACCGGCCCCGTCTTCGAGGCCGAGCTGCAGTTTGCCGTCACCAACGAGAAGGGCGAAAAGGTCGTCTTCGGTTCGGTCGGCGGTGGTGGTCGCTACGACGGTCTCGTGTCGCGTTTCATGGGTCAGCCGGTCCCGGCGACCGGTTTCTCGATCGGCGTTTCCCGCCTTATGACGGCGCTGAAGAACCTCGGCAAGCTCGGTGCATCTGACGTGCTCGCGCCTGTTGTCGTCTGCGTCATGGACCGCGACATCGAGGCGATGGGCCATTACCAGCGTTTCGTCCAGCAGCTCCGCCATGCCGGGATCCGCGCCGAAATGTACCAGGGCAACAAGAAGAACTTTGGCGATCAGCTGAAATATGCCGACCGCCGTGGTTCGCCGCTCGCCATCATCCAGGGTGGCGACGAGCGCGCCGCCGGTGTCGTGCAGATCAAGGATCTGATCGAGGGCAAGCGCCTGTCGGGTGAGATCGAGGACAATGCGGCCTGGCGCGAGGCGCGCGTGGCCCAGGTTTCCGTGCCGACGGCCGAACTGGTCGAAAAGGTGCGCGAGATGCTGGCGGCACAGGCCGAGGATCGGGCAAGGGGCTGACGACTATGGCCCTCATCAATCTGCCAGCCTTTGCCGATGCGCTGCTTGCCGACTTCGAAAGCCTCGGCGCGCTGCGTGTCGACACTCCGGTGATCCAGCCGGCCGAGCCTTTCCTCGCCATGGCCGGCGAGGATCTGCGCCGCCGCATCTTCATGACCGAGAGCGAGACCGGCGAGAGCCTGTGCCTGCGGCCGGAATTCACCATTCCCGTCTGTCTCCGCCATATCGAGGCGGTGACCGGAACGCCGAAGCGCTATGCCTATCTCGGCGAGGTCTTCCGCCAGCGCCGCGAAGGCGGCAACGAATTCTACCAGGCCGGCATCGAGGATCTTGGCGACACCGATACGGCGGCAGCCGATGCGCGCGCCGTCTCTGACGCGATGCGCATCGTCGCCAACCGGGTGCCGGACCGGTCTCTCAGCGTGACGCTTGGCGACCAGGCCGTGTTTGAAGCCGTCGTCGGCGCCTGTGGCCTGCCGGCTGGCTGGCAGAAGCGGCTGATCCACGCCTTCGGCGACCAGAAGCACCTGCAGAAGCTTCTGATCGAGCTCGCCCATCCGCGCACGGTCGGCGTCTTCGGTCCTGAAGTCGTGCGGCTGTCGATGGACGGCCTGCTCGAAGACGAGGACCGTCTCGTCGCGCATGTCGCCGCAACGATGGAAGCGACCGGCTATTCGACCAACGCTAGCCGTTCGCCGCAGGATATTGCGCGCCGGCTGAAGGAGAAGATGGAACTGGCGAACACGCGGCTCGACCGCAGGACGCTGGATCAGGTCGCCGCGTTTCTGGCGCTCGACGTGCCGCTTGCCGATGCGCCGGCCGCACTCTTCGCTTTCGCGCAGAAATCCGGCCTCAAGATCGATGACGCGCTCGCCCGTTTCGATGCCCGCGTCGCCGCCCTTGGCAAGACCGGTTCCGACATCGGCGCCATTCGTTATCGAGCGGCCTTTGGTCGTCCTCTCGACTATTATACCGGCCTGGTTTTCGAGGTTGAGCTTGCCGGAACGCATGCCGTTCTTGCCGGCGGCGGCCGCTTCGATCGGCTGCTGACCCTGCTCGGCGCCCGCGAGCATATCCCGGCCGTCGGCTTCTCGCTCTGGCTCGACCGCATCGAAAAGGCGATTGCCTCTGAAGGAGGCGCCCAATGACCATCACTATCGCCTTGCCGTCCAAGGGGCGGATGAAGGATGACGCCTCGGCGATCTTCGAACGCGCCGGCCTGAAGATCGTTGCCGTCGGCAACGACCGCTCCTATCGCGGCCGCGTCGAAGGTGCTGATGATGTAGAGATTGCGTTTCTTTCGGCGTCGGAAATCTCGCGCGAGCTCGGCAACGGCTCAATCGATTTCGGCGTAACCGGCGAAGACCTGGTGCGCGAGGGGCTTGCCAACGCCGATGCGCGCGTCGAGTTCTGCGCCCGTCTCGGCTTCGGTCATGCCGACGTCGTCGTCGCGGTGCCTGAGGTCTGGTACGACGTCGACACCATGGCCGACCTTGGCGACGTTGCCGCCGATTTCCGTGCCCGCCATGGTCGCCGTCTGGCGATCGCCACCAAGTACTGGCGGCTGACGCAGAACCATTTCTCGGGCAGCCACGGCATCCAGCTTTACCGCATCGTCGAAAGCCTCGGGGCGACCGAAGGCGCGCCGGCCTCTGGTTCCGCCGACATCATCGTCGACATCACCTCGACCGGTTCGACGTTGAAGGCAAACCACCTGAAGATACTCACCGATGGCGTGATCCTGCGTTCCGAAGCTTGCCTGGTTCGGGCGCGCAAGGCGGCTCACGACGGCGATCCGGTCGTGGCACGGATTATCGCGGCCGTTCGTAGCGTCCTTTGACGCTGCGAACGGAGCAGGCGCGGTCTTGACGATCCCGCCGGTTACAAAAATAAAGTAGGGCCCTCAAAAGGCGCGCCCTCCGCTCCTATGTAAGTGTGCGTGCGGCGTCTCTGCCGCTTCCCGCTGTTCCGTTCCAGGAGACCTTCATGGCCGATCTGTCCGCCTTTCCGATCACCAAGCGCTGGCCGGCGAAAAACCCTGATATCATCCAGCTCTATTCGCTGCCGACGCCGAACGGCGTGAAGGTTTCGATCGCGCTCGAAGAGCTGGGCCTGCCCTACGAACCGCACCGCATCGCCTTCGATACCAATGACCAGAAGTCGCCGGAGTTCGTCTCGCTCAACCCCAACGGCCGCATCCCGGCGATCATCGATCCCAACGGCCCGGATGGAAAGCCAATCGGGCTGTTCGAGTCCGGCGCGATCCTCATCTATCTCGCTGAAAAGACCGGCAAGCTGCTGCCTGCCGACGCGGCCGGCCGCTACGAAACGATCGCCTGGGTTATGTTCCAGATGGGCGGCGTCGGTCCGATGTTCGGCCAGTTCGGTCACTTCTTCAAGTTCGCCGCCGACAAGGTCGCCAACAATTCCTACCCCGTCGAGCGCTACCGTGACGAAGCCAAGCGGCTGCTCGGCGTGCTTGAAACCCGCCTTGAAGGGCGGCAATGGCTGATGGGCGACGATTACACGATCGCCGACATCGCCACCTATCCCTGGGTCGAAGGCGCGCGCAGATTCTATGGCGGTGCCGAGGTCCTGGATTACAAGAGCTTCCCCAAGGTGATGGCTTGGGTCGAGCGCGGCCTGTCGCGCCCGGCGGCTCAAAAGGGCATGGACGTGCCGCGCAAGGAATAGCAAACGGCGTGGCCTGTGCCAGAGTTGACGAAGCTCGGGCGGAAGGCTAGGCCTTGTTGTACAGATGAATAAAGGCAGGTGGGAAGCGTGTCCGGAAGGCTTGTTGTTGTCGGTGGCGGTCAGGCCGCCTTTGCTCTGGTTGCGAAGCTCCGTGCGCTCAAGGACGAGCGGCCGATCACCATCGTCGCCTCCGAAGCAAGCCTGCCCTATCAGCGCCCGCCGCTCTCCAAAAAGTATCTCCTGCGCGAGATGAGCCTCGACCGCCTGCTCTACCGGCCGGAAGCCTGGTACGGCGAGCACGCTGTCGACGTGCGCCTCGAAACGACCGTGATCGGGCTCGACCGGGCCGGCAAACACGTGACGCTCAGCGATGGCACATCGCTCGACTATGAAGTGCTGGCCTTTGCGACCGGCGCCACGCCGCGCCGGCTGCCGGCCTCGGTCGGCGGCGATCTCGAGGGTGTCTTCGTCGTTCGCGACTTCAGGGATGCCGACCGCCTTGCCGAGGAGATGAAGCCCGGCCGTCGCGCGCTCGTCATCGGCGGTGGTTACATCGGTCTTGAAGCGGCAGCCGTCGCGCGCACCTGCGGCCTGGACGTCACGGTCATCGAAATGGCCGACCGCATCCTGCAACGCGTTGCCTCCTCGGCGACGTCGGGCCTTGTACGGGAAATTCACCGTGGCCGCGGCGTCGATATCCGCGAAGGCACTGGCCTCAATCGTCTCGTCGGAGACGACGGCCGTGTCACGGCGGCAGAGCTTTCCGACGGCTCGACCCTGCCGGTCGATGTCGTCATCGTCGGCATCGGCGTGACCGCCAATGATCGCCTGGCCCACGACGCCGGGCTCGAAACCGCAAACGGCATCGTCGTCGACGCGCATGGCCGCACCTCCGATCCGGCGATCTTCGCGATGGGTGATTGCGCCGTTCTTCCCTTCGAGGATCTGCGCATCCGGCTGGAGTCGGTGCAGAATGCCGTCGATCAGGCCGAAGCGGTCGCGGCTATCCTTGCCGGCAGTGATGCCCCTTACGATCCCAAGCCCTGGTTCTGGTCGGACCAGTACGACGTCAAGCTGCAGATCGCCGGCTTCGGGCTCGGCCACGACGAAACCATCGTCAGGCTCGGCCAGCGCGAAGGCAGCGTGTCGGTCTGGTATTTCCGGCAGGGGCGCCTGGTGGCCGTCGATGCGATCAACGACGCCAAGGCCTATGTGACCGGCAAGAAGCTGCTGGAGAGCGGCATCAATCCTGACCGGGCCGTCATCGCCGATCCCCAATCCGACCTCAAGGCGCTGCTGTCGCAAGCATAGGCGGCGAACCACGCCAGGCGGCGCTTTTTGGCAGGCTGCAACTTGAAGGCGGCGTGGTTTCAAAATTCGTTAACGACGAAACTATTGTCTTGCTGGGCAATTGCCCGGCAGAGCCTCGATTTATCACTTCCTTAAATCACCTGACGCCAACACAGGCAGCTTAAGTGGAGGCGAGAGGTCTCGTTTCCCGACAGAATTTGATTTAGGCGATTGGCGATGTTCAAGGTTCTTACATGCCTGGTGGTAGAGCATAATCCCAGACTGGTCGTTTTGGCCGCACTTGTGTGCTTTCTCGCGAGTTACGGAGCAGTAACGCTGCTGCAGCGCGCCCGCGGCTCCTCGGGCAAGGCGAAAGCGATCTGGGCGACGGCCGCCGGCATCGCCAGCGGCTTCGGCATCTGGGCGACCCACTTCATCGCCATGCTCGCCTATGATCCCGGCGTCGTCCTCGGTTACCAGATGGATCTCACCGGCCTGTCGCTGGCCGTTGCCATCATCCTCACCACGACGGCCCTATTGATCGCGACCCATGTTCAGGACCGCCTCGGCTGGGTTGCTGGCGGCTTCGTTCTCGGCGGCGGCGTCGCCTGCATGCATTTTCTTGGCATGGCGGCGCTCGACGTGCCGGGCAGCATCCGCTGGAATGCGGCACTGGTCGTCGCCTCCGTGGTCGTCGGCTCGCTGTTTGACATCGCCGCTCTGCGCACGATCGCCAGTGTCGGCAAGCCGCTGAAGGCGAAGATCCTTGCCACCCTGCTGATGACGCTCGGGATCGTCGCGTTGCATTTCACCGCCATGGGCGCGGTCACGATCGAGGCCGATCTGCTGACGCCGACCCATGCGGGCATGATCCAGCCGCATCTGCTTGCCTTCGTCATCGCCGGCACCGCCTTCTTCCTGCTGTCGATGGTGCTGATCGCCGCCGGCTTCGCCCATCATGCCGAGCTTTCCGCCGCTGCTGCCGAACGGGAATTCGCCCGCTTCGTGCGCAGCGTGAAGGACTACGCGATCTATATGCTCGACACCGACGGCCGCGTCGCCAGCTGGAACGCCGGCGCCGAGGCCAACAAGGGCTATAAGGGCGAGGAAATCGTCGGCCAGAATTTCGCCTGCTTCTACTCGCAGGAGGATCAGCGCGACGGCGTACCGCAGCGGGCGCTCGAGGTCGCACTGGCCGATGGTAAGTACGAGAACGAAGGCTGGCGCTATCGCAAGGACGGATCCCGGTTCTGGGCTCACGTGGTGCTCGACCCCTTCATGGACGACGACGGCAAGCACGCCGGCTTCATCAAGATCGTCAAGGACATCACCAAGGCGAAGCTTGACGCCGACCGTATCGCCGAAGTCAGCAACAATCTCGATGTCGCGCTCGAGAACATGTCGCAGGGCATCTGCCTGTTCGACAGCAGCGACCGGCTGTTGCTCTCCAACCGTCGCTGCCGAGAGATCTTCGGTTTCTCCGAGACACTCGCCGGCAAGGGGCTGACCTTCCGCGAAATCCTCGACATCGTCTTTGCCCGCATCTACACAGATCCGGAGATGGCCCGGACCAAGGCCGAGGAGCTCTACCAGAAGCACCGGATCGAAATGGTCGGCAATGGCGGCGGCGATATCGTCGAAAAGCTCGTCAACGGCCGCTCGATCCTGACCAAGCATCGCACGCTGCCCGATGGCGGCTGGGTTAGCACCTATGAGGACATCACCGAGCGGCTCGACACCGAGGAGCAGATTACCTTCCTTGCCCGCCACGACAGCCTCACGGGGCTGCCGAACCGGCTGCAGTTCAGCAGCTATCTCGAAGAGGAGCTGGACGCGGCCGCCTGGTTCAACCGCAAGGTCGCCGTCATCGGCATCGACCTCAACAAGTTCAAGGAAGTCAACGATCTGCACGGTCACGCCGCCGGAGACTTCGTGCTGGTGACGATCGCCCAGCGCATGAAGGGCCTCCTGCAGGAAGGCGAGTTCGTGGCACGCTTCGGCGGCGACGAGTTCGCGGCGGTCAAGCGCTTCGAGGAACTCTCCGAGCTTAACGACTTCCTGCGCCGGATCGAAAAGAGCCTGCATGAGGAAATGCGCTTTGGCGATTTCGAGCTCAAGTCCGGCGGCAGCATGGGTGTCGCGATCTATCCGCAGGATGCCGAGACGGCCGACACGCTGATCAACAATGCCGACCTTGCGATGTACCGGGCGAAGGCCGCCCTCAACCAGACCGTCTGCTTCTACGAGGTGTCGATGGATGAAGCTGCCCGCCAGCGGCGCGCGCTTGCCAACGATCTCTGGGACGCGGTCGAGAAGAAGCAGCTTGCCTTGCACTACCAGGTGCAGAAGTCTGTGATGAGCGGCGCCGTCATCGGCTACGAGGTGCTCCTGCGCTGGAGCCATCCGGAACGCGGCATGGTGCCTCCGAGCGAATTCATCCCGCTTGCCGAGGAATGCGGCGCGATCCTGCCGATCGGCGAATGGGTGCTGCGCGAGGCCTGCCGCGAGGCGGCGGGCTGGGAGAGCAGTCATAAGATTGCCGTCAACCTTTCGCCGGTCCAGCTTGCCAACGGCGACATCGTCAGCCTGGTTCAGGACGTGCTTGCCGACACGGGTCTCGACCCGAACCGGCTGGAGCTCGAAATCACGGAATCGACGATCATCGACGACAAGGAGCGGGCGCTGCTGACGCTGCGCCAGATCAAGGAACTGGGCGTCACCATCGCGATCGACGACTTCGGGACCGGCTATTCGTCGCTCGAGACGCTGCGCTCCTTCCCCTTCGACAAGATCAAGCTCGACCGGAGCTTCATGTGGGAAGTGGAAGGCAGTCCGCAGGCCAAGGCGATCGTGCGCGCCATTCTTGCGCTCGGCCAGAGCCTGTCCGTGCCTGTCCTTGCCGAAGGCGTCGAAACGCAGAAGCAGCTCGATATCCTGCAAGCCGAGGGCTGCGACGAGGCGCAGGGCTATCTGCTTGGTCGCCCGGCGCCGATCACGGTGCTCTTCACGGACAAGGACGACGCGGCGGCAGCCTGAGCCGTACGTCCGCGTCTCTGCCGCACACCTTCACCGCAATCGCCCATGGGGCGATTGCGGCGGCCATATGTGATCGAGGGTTCTCTACACTCGGGCCCGTGCGCGGGCAGGGGCGGGCTTACTGGCGCAGCAGTGCGCGACCCGCGACTTCCACGAGAAAGCGTGGAAAGAAAAAGATGCCGGTGATCATGCCGGAATAGCGCTGTTCGAGGCCGGAGGATTCTCCGATGCAGAACAGCGGCTGCTTCTGGCCGGACTCCTCCAGCGCGATCGTCGTCGAAAAGCAGAAAGACGAGCAGCTCGTTGCCGCCTGTTCGAACAGTTCGAGCACGTGATTGCGATCGGCCGGATCGTAGCAGCGAACGAAGTTCAGAAGGCCGCACTCGCCGTCACGCAGGCCATGGATCGCGGCCGCCTTCTCGCCGAGCCGGAACAGGCCCGTCGACAGGTCGCCGGACCACCCCTCCGAGACGCAAAACTGCTCCATGAATTCATGATGCGGTAGGCCCGGATGCAGATGTCCCGAAGAGCCGAGGGGAGCGGAATTTGCTCTGGTGATCTTAAACACGGTCTACCCCAGCAGAGTTCCCGGAGCTGCCTTTGGCGCTCCAGGGAAACGCGTCCCAATGTGCAAACTGCGTCCGACATGACCAATACGAGAGCGCACGCCACGTGATGTGGGTGTTTTCTCAAGTAGAAAGGTCTATAGATAGTAGTGGATCTCGCCGGCGAACTTATTTCGAAGGAGAGTGTCGGCTTAATTTGCGATTAAATGCTTTTATTCTTTAGGTATAGTCTCGAAGAATTACCGGATGGGCAGCGAATACGAAAAAGCCCCGGCGATTGCCTGTCTGCCTTAAGTGTGCCGCCCAGTCTCCCCTCAATCTTCGCTCACTTGGGGCGCTGTTATAGTTCGTTTTTTTTCGACTTCAACGGTTTTTTGAAGCCTGACTACAACCGATGGGTTTTTTCCTGCCGACTGTTCGGCAGATGCTCTCCGGCGATGAGTGGCATTGATAAAAAACAAGAAAGGCGACCCGAAGGCCGCCTTTCCGATCCGGATGGATCCTTGCAATAAGGCTTTCGCCATTATCACATCATGTCCATGCCGCCCGTTCAGCGCGCTTGACGCGCTGAACCACTTTAAGTGCATGGGCGAAGCTTTATGGACGATGCTGCGATAAGGCTGTCGCCATTATCACATCATGTCCATGCCGCCCATGCCGCCCATGCCGCCAGGCATGCCAGCCGGGGCGTCCTTCTTCGGCAGTTCGGCGATCATGGCTTCCGTCGTGACGAGGAGGCCGGCAACCGAAGCAGCGTCCTGAAGGGCGGTGCGAACGACCTTGACCGGGTCGATGATGCCCATCGAGATCATGTCGCCGTATTCGCCGGTCTGGGCGTTGTAGCCGAAGTTGTCCTGGTCCTTGTCGAGGATCTTGCCGACAACGATGGAGGCTTCGTCACCAGCGTTCTCAGCGATCTGGCGGGCCGGAGCCTGCAGAGCGCGACGAACGATGTTGATGCCGGCTTCCTGGTCGTCGTTTGCACCCTTGACGGTGATCTTGACGGAAGAACGCAGCAGGGCAACGCCGCCGCCCGGTACGATGCCTTCCTGAACAGCAGCGCGCGTCGCGTTGAGAGCGTCGTCGATGCGGTCCTTCTTTTCCTTCACTTCGACTTCCGTCGAGCCGCCAACGCGGATCACGGCAACGCCGCCAGCGAGCTTGGCAAGACGTTCCTGCAGCTTTTCGCGGTCGTAGTCGGAGGTGGTGTCTTCGATCTGGGCCTTGATCTGGGCAACGCGGCCTTCGATGTCGGCCTTCTGGCCGGCGCCGTCGACGATCGTCGTGTTTTCCTTGGAGATCGAAACCTTCTTCGCACGGCCGAGCATGTCGAGCGTCACGTTTTCGAGCTTGATGCCGAGGTCTTCGGAGATCACGGTGCCGCCCGTCAGGATGGCGATGTCTTCGAGCATGGCCTTGCGGCGATCGCCGAAGCCCGGAGCCTTGACGGCAGCGATCTTCAGGCCGCCACGCAGCTTGTTGACGACGAGCGTTGCAAGAGCTTCGCCTTCGACGTCTTCAGCGATGATGAGGAGCGGCTTGCCGGTCTGAACGACAGCTTCGAGAACCGGGAGCATGGCCTGGAGGTTCGAGAGCTTCTTCTCGTGAAGGAGAACGAAGACGTCGTCGAGGTCAGCGACCATCTTTTCCGGGTTGGTGACGAAGTAGGGCGACAGGTAGCCGCGGTCGAACTGCATGCCTTCGACGACTTCGAGTTCCGTTTCGGCGGTCTTGGCTTCTTCAACCGTGATGACGCCTTCGTTGCCGACCTTCTGCATCGCTTCAGCGATGTCGAGGCCGATCTGACGCTCGCCGTTGGCCGAGATCGTGCCGACCTGTGCAACTTCTTCCGAAGTGTTGATCTTCTTGGCCTTGGCCTGGAGATCCTTGACGACTTCGGTGACAGCGAGGTCGATACCACGCTTCAGGTCCATCGGGTTCATGCCGGCAGCAACAGCCTTTGCGCCTTCGCGAACGATCGCCTGGGCAAGAACGGTTGCAGTCGTGGTGCCGTCGCCGGCGATGTCGTTGGTCTTCGAAGCAACTTCGCGGACCATCTGGGCGCCCATGTTTTCGAACTTGTCTTCGAGTTCGATTTCCTTGGCGACCGATACGCCGTCCTTGGTGATGCGCGGAGCGCCGAAGGACTTGTCGATGATGACGTTACGACCCTTCGGGCCGAGCGTGACCTTTACGGCGTCAGCGAGGATGTCGACGCCACGCAGCATCTTTTCGCGCGCGGTGCGGCCGAACTTGATTTCTTTTGCAGCCATTAGAGAAAACTCCCGGGCTCATTGCCCATTGGTTGTCATAAAAAGGGGTGGACGCCGGCTGATCAGCCGATGATGCCCATGATGTCGGCTTCCTTCATGATCAGAAGGTCTTCGCCGTTGATCTTGACTTCGGTGCCCGACCACTTGCCGAACAGAACGCGGTCGCCAGCCTTGACGTCGAGGGCAACGACCTTGCCGCTTTCGTCACGGGCGCCCGAACCGACGGCGACGATTTCGCCTTCCTGCGGCTTTTCCTTGGCGGTGTCCGGAATGATGATGCCGCCCTTGGTCTTCTCTTCAGACTCAACGCGGCGAACGACGACGCGGTCGTGCAGCGGGCGGAAGTTGGTGCTTGCCATTAGTCTAATCCCTCGATCAAATGACATTACGGATCGCTGATCGACCCGATGGATGGGTGTTAGCACTCTCATTTATCGAGTGCTAGCGATGCCGAGATAAGCTTGGGTATGGGGTGAGTCAAGGATCGGCGCCTAGATTTTTTGCTGACGGCAGGTGCCCTGGACGGGCGCGGCAGGCGCGGGCACAGGCAGCCTAGCCCCATTCTTGGCGAAATGTGGGCGATCGCGTCGATGAGTGGCATGGGCGGGATTTTGACGGTTGATAACCACGACAATGTGCTTCTGCGCGGCGGGCCGCACCTGCAGTGCATTTTTCCTGGTTCTCGAGACCGCCGGAATCCTTGGGAGGGTGCGCCTTTTTCGGGAGACGAGACTTGTAATCTCCTGCCTTCCTTGCCATGCAAGCCGGAAACCGTGTTTGCAGGAAGCCAGGATGGCCGCAAGGATCAACAGTTTTCGCGAAATCGCCAAGCGCTACGATGTCGTTTTATGTGACGTCTGGGGCGTGCTTCACAACGGCGTGCAGGCTTTCGCCTCCGCCTGTGAAGCATTGGCCGAGGCGCGCGCCGCCGGACTGACCGTCGTGCTCATCACCAATTCGCCGCGCCCGAGCCCGATGGTGAAGGTGCAGATCCGCAGTCTCGGCGTGCCCGACGAAGCCTATGACCGGATCGTCACTTCGGGCGACGTGACCCGGGCGCTGATCGCTGCCGCCGACAAGAAGATCTTCTTCATCGGCGCCGAGCGCGACCTGCCCCTGCTCGAGGGGCTGGGGACGCAGATCGTTTCCTCGGAAGATGCCGAGACGGTCGTCTGCGCCGGCTTCTATGACGACGAGACCGAAACGCCCGAGCATTACCGCGCGACCCTGACGGGCCTTGCCAAGCGCAAGATCCCGTTCATCTGCGCCAACCCGGACCTCGTCGTCGAGCGTGGTCACCGGCTGATCCCCTGCGCCGGTGCGATTGCCAAGCTTTACGAAGAGCTGGGTGGCGAGGCGCGCATCGCCGGCAAACCCTATATCGCGATCTATCGCGCCGCCCTGGGCGAGGCGAAGGCCGCACGCGGAGCGATTGACCTGACCCGTGTCATCGCCGTCGGCGACGGCATGCCGACTGACGTCAAGGGCGCGCAGGACGCGGGCCTGGATCTGCTCTATATCAGCGCCGGTATCCACGCCCAGGAATACATGAACGAAAGCCGGACCGACGAGGCGAAGCTTGCCGCCTTCCTCAAGAAGGAGGGCGCCTCGCCGAAATACTGGATGCCACGGCTCGCCTGACGGGAAGACGGAGATGACGGTTTTTCATCGCAACGAGACCCGTGATCCGCTTCCGGAGCACTTGCGCGGCGGTGTCGTCGCCATCGGCAATTTCGATGGCGTTCACCGCGGCCACCAGTCGGTCCTTAACCGGGCGCTGGAGGAGGCCAAGTCGCGCGGCGTGCCGGCGCTCGTGCTCACCTTCGAGCCGCATCCGCGAACCGTTTTTCGCCCGGACACTCCAGTCTTCCGGCTGACGCCGGCGCCGCTGAAGGCCCGCATCCTCGAAGGCATGGGCTTCGGCGCCGTCATCGAATATCCCTTCGACCGTACCTTCTCTCAGCTTTCCGCCTCGGATTTCATCCACCGCATCCTGCTTGAATGGCTGCATGCCTCGCATGTGGTGACCGGTTTCGACTTTCATTTCGGCAAGGGCCGCGAAGGCGGGCCTGCCTTTCTGATGGCGGCAGGCGGCGACAACGGGTTTGGTGTGACGCTGGTCGATGCCTTCCGTGATGAAAATGCATCCGTCATCTCGTCGAGCTATGTCCGCGCGCTGCTCGGCGAAGGCGATGTCGCCCAGGCCGCGGGCATGCTCGGCTACCGTTATCTCGTCGAAGCCGAGGTGATCGGCGGCAAGAAGCTCGGTCGCGAACTCGGTTTCCCCACCGCCAACATGCGGCTTGCACCCGAGGTGGAACTCCGACCCGGCATCTACGCCGTGCGCTTCCGTCGTCCCGACGGCTCGCTTTACGACGGGGTCGCCAGTTTCGGGCGCCGGCCGACGGTCGACAGCGACGGCGAACCGCTGCTCGAGACCTTCGTCTTCGACTTCTCCGGCGATCTCTATGGCGAAGTCTGCGCCGTGACTTTCTTCGGTCACCTGCGCGACGAATTGAAATTCGATGGCCTCGATCCGCTGGTGGCGCAGATCCGGCAGGACGAGGCCGAGGCCCGCGCGCTGCTTTCCGGCGTCACGCCACTCGGTGACATCGACCGCAAGCTCAACTTCGCCCGATAAAAGATTTCGGTCTTCGCGCGGCGGCGGACCTTTTCAAAAGGCCGAAAACGCCTTAAACAACCGGCCACCATGACCCGGCACCGTCGATTGATCATCGATCAGCGAATTATTGGCCCGGCCTTCCGCGTGCTGTGATCAGCCGGAAGGTCCGGGATTTCGGCGTTTCCGACGCCCCAGTCATCTCTCGATACCGAGCCCATTTCGTATGCGCGGCCGTTCGCGCGAAGAAGCGATTGCAAAAACCATGACCGACACCGCTGAAAAGATCGACTACTCCTCGACCCTCTATCTGCCGCAGACGGAATTTCCGATGCGCGCGGGCCTGCCGCAGAAGGAGCCGGAAACGGTGGCCCGCTGGCAGAAGATGGGCCTCTACAAGAAGCTGCGCGCATCGGCTGCCGGCCGCGACAAGTTCGTGCTGCACGACGGCCCGCCCTATGCCAACGGCAACATCCACATCGGCCACGCGCTGAACAAGATCCTCAAGGACGTCATCAACCGCTCGTTCCAGATGCGCGGTTTCGACGCCAACTACGTGCCCGGCTGGGACTGCCACGGTCTGCCGATCGAGTGGAAGATCGAGGAGAAGTACCGCGAGAAGGGCCAGAACAAGGACGAGGTTCCGGTCAACGAATTCCGTCGGGAATGCCGCGATTTCGCCGCCGGCTGGATCCAGGTCCAGGCCGAGGAGTTCAAACGTCTCGGCATCGAGGGCGACTTCGACAATCCCTACACGACGATGAACTTCCACGCCGAAGCGCGCATCGCCGGTGAGCTGATGAAGATCGCCAAGCTCGGCCAGCTCTATCGGGGCTCGAAGCCTGTCATGTGGTCGGTCGTCGAGCGCACGGCACTTGCCGAAGCCGAAGTCGAATACGCCGATGTCGAAAGCGACATGATCTGGGTGAAGTTCCCGGTCACCGAAGGTCCCGACAGCCTTGCCGGCACCTTCGTCGTGATCTGGACGACCACGCCTTGGACCATCCCCGGCAACCGCGCCATCGCCTACTCGTCGCGTTATGCCTATGGCCTCTACGAAGTGGCGACCGCCGAGAACGATTTCGGCCCCCAGCCGGGCGAGAAGCTGATCTTTGCCAAGCGCCTGGCCGATGAGTCTGCCGCCAAGGCGAAGCTCACCTTCAACTTCGTTCGCGACCTCGAGGCCGATGAACTGTCGTCCGTGACCTGCGCCCATCCGCTGCACGGTCTGGGCGGCGGCTACGCCTTCAAGGTGCCGCTGCTCGACGGCGACCACGTGACCGACGATGCCGGCACCGGCTTCGTGCACACGGCCCCGAGCCACGGCCGCGAGGACTTTGATGCCTGGATGGACAATGCCCGCGCGCTCGAAGCCCGCGGCATCTCCTCGGCGATCCCGTTCACGGTCGACGACGCCGGATACTTCACCGCTGACGCCCATGGTTTCGGCCCGGACGCCGAAGGTGGCGCCGGCCGCGTCATCGACGACAAGGGCAAGAAGGGCGACGCCAACGATCGCGTCATCAAGGCGCTGATCGCCCGTCACGCGCTCTTCGCTCGCGGTCGCCTCAAGCATTCCTATCCGCATTCCTGGCGCTCGAAGAAGCCGGTGATCTTCCGCAACACGCCGCAATGGTTCGTCTACATGGACAAGGCCTTCGGTGATGGCACGACCCTGCGATCGCGCGCGCTGTCTGCCATCGACGACACCCGCTTCGTTCCGGGCGCCGGCCAGAACCGCCTGCGTGCGATGATCGAAGGCCGTCCGGACTGGGTGCTCTCGCGCCAGCGTGCCTGGGGCGTTCCGATCGCGATCTTTGCCGACGATCAGGGCGAGATCCTGATCGACGAGGCCGTCAACGCTCGCATCCTCGACGCTTTCGAACAGGAAGGTGCCGATGCCTGGTTCACCGAAGGCGCCAAGGATCGCTTCCTCGGCAACGACCACGATCATGCCAAGTGGCATCAGGTCATGGACATCCTCGACGTGTGGTTCGACAGCGGTTCGACCCATACCTTCACGCTCGAAGACCGTCCGGACCTGAAGTGGCCGGCCGACGTCTATCTCGAAGGTTCGGACCAGCATCGCGGCTGGTTCCATTCCTCGCTGCTCGAGGCCTGCGCCACGCGCGGCCGCGCACCCTACAACGCCGTTGTCACCCATGGTTTCACCATGGATGAGAAGGGCGAGAAGATGTCGAAGTCGAAGGGCAACACCGTCACCCCGCAAGAGGTGATGAAGGATGCCGGCGCCGACATCCTGCGCCTGTGGGTGATGACGACGGATTATTGGGAAGATCAGCGCCTCGGCAAGACGATCATCCAGACAAACATCGACGCCTATCGCAAGCTGCGCAACACGATCCGCTGGATGCTCGGCACGCTCGCCCACGACAACGGCGAGGAAATTGCCTATGCCGAGATGCCGGAACTCGAAAAGCTGATGCTGCATCGCCTGGCCGAACTCGACCAGGTCGTGCGCGAAGGCTACGACGCCTTCGACTTCAAGAAGATCGCCCGTTCGCTGATCGATTTCTCGAACGTCGAGCTCTCGGCCTTCTATTTCGACGTTCGCAAGGATGCGCTCTACTGCGACGCGCCGTCGAGCCTGCGCCGCCGTGCGGCACTCGCCGTTATCCGCAAGCTCTTCGATTGCCTCGTGCTGTGGCTGGCGCCGATGCTGCCGTTTACGACCGAAGAGGCCTGGCTGTCGCGCAAGCCCGATGCGGTCTCGGTGCACCTCGAACAGTTCCCGGCGATCCCGGCGGAATGGAAGAACGATGCGCTCGAAGCCAAGTGGGAGAAGATCCGTGCGGTCCGCACCGTCGTCACCGGCGCGCTCGAGATCGAACGCAAGGACAAGCGCATCGGCTCGTCGCTGGAAGCCGCACCGGTCGTCCACGTCGCCGATCCGGAGCTGTTGAAGGCGCTGGAAGGCCAGGACTTCGCCGAGATCTGCATCACCTCGGGGATCACTGTCGAGACCACCGAAGGTCCGGCCGACGCGTTCCGGCTGGCTGACGTGGCCAAGGTCAGCGTCGTGCCGAAGCTTGCCGAAGGCCAGAAATGCGCTCGCTCCTGGCGGATCACGACCGATGTCGGTTCTGACGCACTCTACCCGGACGTGTCCGCCCGGGATGCCGCTGCCTTGCGCGAGCTTGGTTTCAAGGCTTAACGCATTGTTACCGGATGAATTGCACTCCTTGCGTTCATCCGGTAAAACCTGCCCGAAATTTGGCGGATTTCTCCGCCATGGGCGCTTGAGTGGCCGCGCTGACTGGTGGCCGGCTGGAAGGAATCTCATGGAAATGACGCGAGAGTTGCGAGTGTTTGCCAGCGTGGCCGCCATTTTGACGAGCGGCCTGGTGCTTACGGGCTGCATCGGCGGCCCGACCTACGGCACGGACAAGACCGCCGGCGAACAGCTCATGGACGACCTCGGCAGCGTCGCAAGCTTCGGCCCGCCGAAGCGGGATCCGGTCAAGTACCAGCCGCGTCCGGGTCTCGTCCTGCCGCCGTCGGCCCAGCAGGCCTCGCTCGTCGAGCCGCAGAAGTCGCTCGCCAGCCGCGAGGGGAACCCGGAATGGGTCGAGTCTCCGGAAGAGGTGCGCAACCGCCTGCGTGAAGAGGCCGACGCCAACAAGAACAACCCGAACTATGTCTCGCCGCTTGCCAAGGCAAGCGCCAACGGTCGCCGGCTCTCTGCAAAGGAGCAGCAGGAGGCCTATCGTGAAGGGCGCAAGATCGAGATGGGCGCCTATTCCGACAAGCGCCGCTTCCTGAGCGATCCGCCGCTCGATTACCGCCGCCTGCCCGAGGGTACCGAGACCGATCTCGGCGAGCCGGAGAAGGACAAGGAGCGCCGCCGCAAGAAGGAGGCGCAGATCAAGAATACCGGCTCCAAGTGGTATTGGCCCTTCTAAACCCGTTTTCGCCGTTCCCTTGAACGGCGAAATGCCTCTCTCCCTTGGATCTATGCAGTTCCGGTCGAAAGCGCGTTTGCTTGGCTGCTGGAACTGCTTGAGAAGCGCCTGAGCCATGACCATCAGCATTCGCGACGCCCGCCCGGAAGACGCCGAAACCATTCTGCGCTTCATCACCGAACTTGCCATCTACGAGAAGGAGCCCGACGCCGTCGAGGCGACGGTCGAGATGCTGCAGGCCTCGCTCTTCGGTCCCGGTGCGATCACCCGCGCGGTGATCTGCGAGAAGGATGGCAAGCCGGCTGGTTTTGCCATGTGGTTCTACAACTATTCCACCTGGCAGGCGCGCAAGGGTCTTTACCTCGAGGATCTTTACGTCACGCCGGATTGCCGCGGCTCGGGCGCCGGCAAGATGCTCTTGAAGCATCTGGCAAAGATTGCCGTCGAGGAGGGCTGCGGCCGCTTCGAATGGAGTGTGCTCGACTGGAACGAACCGGCGATCCGCGTCTACGAATCGGTCGGCGCAGAGGCGATGTCCGAGTGGACGCGCTACCGCCTTTCGGGTGTCGCGCTCGAAAGCTTCGCCGCCGACTGAAGACGTTAAGGGGGCTCACCGCTTGCCGGCAAAGAAATCCCTGAGGATATCGGCGGCTTCCCGCTCGGCGAGGCCCGAATAGACATCGGGCGCATGGTGGCAGGTGGGCGAGCCGAAGAAGCGCACACCGCTGTCGACCGCGCCGCCCTTCGGGTCGTCGGCGCCGTAATAGAGGCGACGGATGCGCGCGAATGAAATCGCCGCCGCGCACATGGTGCAGGGTTCGAGCGTGACGTAGAGATCGGCGCCGGTCAGCCTTTCGTCCTCGAGGACGGCGGCAGCCTCGCGGATGGCGACGATCTCCGCATGGGCGGTCACGTCGTTGAGCTCGCGGGTGCGATTGCCGGCGCGCGAGATGATACGGCCGTCGAAAACCACCACGGCGCCGATCGGCACTTCGCCGCGTTCGGCAGCCTTGCGGGCCTCTTCAAGGGCCGCATCCATGAAGCGTGTCGTCTCAGCCATCGCTCAAACAATAATTTCTCTTAACCCACGGGCCGCGACCTGATAGGACAGCCGCAAAAGGCAGGCAACACAAATGACATCCAAAGACAAGCCCACGCGGCCTGGCGGCAAGTCCGCTGGCCGGGACAAGAAACCGCATTTCGCCGACAAGAAGGGCGCTGCGCCGAAAAAGGCTGCAGGAGCCAAGGCTTCCGGCCCGAAGTCTTTCGGTGCCAAGGGCCCCGGCAGGAGCTTCGACGCAAAGACGTCTGATCCCAAGGCCGGCGCTTCGCGTCCGGCCCGGGAGCGCCCGGCAGCGGCTGCAGCGGCCGCCGACGAGCCGCAGCGTATCTCGAAGATCCTGGCGCGCGCCGGCGTTGCCTCGCGTCGCGACGTCGAGCGCATGATCATGGAAGGCCGCATCAGGCTCAACGGTGTCATCCTCGACACGCCCGTGGTCAACGCGACGCTCGCCGATGCGATCGAGGTCGATGGCCAGCCGATCCGCGGTATCGAGCGCACGCGCCTCTGGCTCTATCACAAGCCGGCCGGTCTGGTGACCACCAATGCCGACCCGGAGGGCCGTCCGACCGTATTCGAGAACCTGCCGGACGAGCTGCCGCGGGTTCTGTCGATCGGCCGCCTCGACATCAACACCGAGGGCCTGCTGCTCCTCACCAATGACGGCGGCCTTGCCCGCGTGCTCGAACTGCCGTCGACCGGCTGGCTGCGCCGTTACCGCGTGCGCGCCCATGGCGAGATCGATCAGGAAGCGCTCGACAAGCTGAAGGACGGCATCGCCGTCGACGGCGTGCTGTACGGCGCCATCGAAGCGACGCTCGACCGCGTCCAGGGCTCGAACGTCTGGATCACGATGGGGCTTCGCGAAGGCAAGAACCGCGAAATCAAGAACGTGCTCGGCGCGCTCGGCCTCGACGTCAACCGCCTGATCCGCATCTCCTACGGCCCGTTCCAGCTCGGCGAACTGCCGGAGGGACACGTCCAGGAAATTCGCGGACGCACGCTGCGCGACCAATTGGGACCGCGCCTGATCGAGGACGCCAAGGCGAACTTCGACGCGCCGCTTTACAATGATCAGGCGGCGACCGTTGCCGGTGAGGCTGAAGACGACGCCGCCGACACGCGCAGGCCGGAGCGCAACAACCGCTGGGAAAAGCCGGAGGACAAGCGCGAGCGTGCCCTTTCTCGTCTGGACACCCGTCGTGACGACCGCCGCGACGGTGGTGGTCGTGGCAAGGATGGTGCCCGCGGCAAGGGTGGCCCGCGCGAAGACCGCGACGCCAAGTTCGAGGATCGGCCGAAGCGCGCGCCGGCTCAGCGCGCCCGCACGGCCAATGTCTGGATGGCGCCGGGCGCCCGCCCGCTCGCCGAAAAGAAGCCGAAGTCCGTTGATGGCGATGCCACCGAGAAGTCCGCCCGTCGCGAGCGTCCGGAAAGCGCGCCGAAGTCCAAGCGCTACGGCCGCAACAAGGATGGTCTGGCGACGAAGACGACCGGCAAGTTCGACCCGGACCGCAAGGGTGGCCCGCACAGAGACTTCGACCGCGCCGATCGTCCAGCGTCTGCCGCGCCGGTCAAGCGTCGCGACGACGAGGGCGAATGGATCAGCGCCAGCGAGCCTGCCCGTCGCGGCAAGGACGAGGGCCGCGATGGCGGCTTTGGCCGACGCAAGTCGGGCGACGCGGGTGACCGCAGGTCGCGCGATCACGGTGACCGTCCTGCGCGCCGTGACGGCGGCGACCGTCCCCGTTCTGAAGGCGGACCGCGCAGCTATTCCGACAAGCCGAGGGCGCCACGCGCCGACGGTGATCGTCCGCAGCGTCGCGAAGGCGGTGAGCGTTCGTTCAGTGACCGTCCGGCTCGCAGCGACGGCGGTGATCGCCGGTTCGACAAGCCGCGGGCTCCACGCGCTGACGGTGACCGTCCGCCGCGTCGCGAAGGTGGCGACCGTCCGTTTGGCGACAAGCCTCGCGGCAAGTCGTTCGGCGGCAAGCCCTCGGGCGGAAAATCCTTCGGTGAACGCTCCGGCGGTCCGCGCGGCGGTAAGCCTGGTGGCGGCAAGCCCGGCGGTGGACGCCCCGGCGGTCCTGGTCGCTCCGGCGGCGGGCGCCCGGCTGGCGGCGGCAAGCCGCGCGGCAGAGGAAACTAAGCGGTCGTGCGGATCGTCGGCGGAGAGTTTCGGGGTCGCAGCCTGGCGACCCCCAAGTCCAACGATATCCGGCCGACCACGGACCGGACGCGCGAAAGCCTGTTCAACATTCTGAGCCATTCCTATCCGAACGCGCTCGACGGCACGCGTGTGCTCGACCTTTTCGCGGGCACCGGCGCCGTCGGCTTCGAGGCGCTGTCGCGCGGATGCCGGCATGCGCTCTTTGTCGAGCAGGGCGTCGAGGGCAGGGGCCTGATCCAGACCAACGTCGAGACGCTCGGCCTGCAGGGCCGGGCCAAGGTCTTCCGGCGCGACGCCACCAGCCTTGGCGGCGTCGGTACGATGGAGCCGTTTCATCTCGTCTTCGCCGATCCGCCCTACGCCAAGGGGCTGGGCGAAAAGGCCTTGGAGTCGGCTGCCATCGGCAACTGGCTGGTGCCCGGCGCCCTGGTGATCCTCGAAGAGCGGGCAGATGTCCAGCCGGCGCCGGTCGCCGTCTTCGAAAACCTCGACGTCAGGGTGTTCGGCGACACGCGCATGCATTTCTATCGGTTTCGCGGAGCCTGATGCCGTAATTTCGGTTGAGTTGCCGGGATAGGCTCAGCCGGACGACGCCATTTTCTCAACCCGCCCAGCGCGGAGGCATGCCGATGAAGCAGGATCTTTCGATGACGCATGGATCGGCAGGGGCCCCGGCGCGGCCCACCGTCGCGCTGGCGCTTGGCGGTGGCGGCGCCCGCGGTCTTGCGCATATCCATGTCATCGAGGCACTGGATGAACTCGGCATTCGGCCGGTCGCGATCGCGGGCTCGTCGATCGGTGCGATCATGGGCGCCGGCATGGCGGCGGGTTTGCGCGGCGAAGAGATCCGGGCCCATACACTCTCGACCGTCGGCCACCGGCGCGAAGTGGTTAACCGCCTGTGGCAATTGCGGCCATCGAGTCTTTCCGAAGCGATGGCGAGCGGCTTCCGTTTCGGCCAGTTCAATGTCGAGCGGGTGCTCAAGGCCTTCCTGCCCGAGGCCATCCCGCAAAAATTCTCCGACCTCGAAATCCCGCTGAAAGTAGTCGCCACCGACTATTACGGTCAGACGGAGAAGATCTGCGAGAAGGGCGACCTCCGCAAGGCCCTGGCTGCGTCTGCGGCGCTGCCGGCGATCTTCACGCCGGTCCGGATCGACGGGCGGGTCATGATCGACGGCGGCATCTACAATCCCATTCCCTTCGATCACCTGCGCGGCCTTGCCGATATCGTCATTGCGGTCGATGTCGTCGGCGGGCCGGATGGCGACGGCAAGGCGATCCCGAGCCGGATCGACAGCCTGTTCGGCGCGAGCCAGCTGATGATGCAGTCGATCATCGCCATGAAGCTGAAGGAGGGGGCGCCGGACATCCTGTTGCGTCCCGATGTCGGCCGCTACCGCGTGATGGATTTCCTGCGCGCCCAGGACGTGCTGAACGCAACGGCTGCGATCAAGGACGAACTGAAGCGCGCACTCGAAGAGCGGATGACAGCGCCAAGGCTTACCTGAACCTGGGTGTTTGAAGCTTGGCGCCTGAACCTTGGCAATGACGGAGCGTGCCGTCGCAGCGTGAGCGATTAGGCGCTTTCGCGCTCGTCCGCGGGAAGGCCCGGGAGGATCCGTTCGCCGGTCTCTTGCGAATGATCGACCTCGCGCTTCGGCTTGACCAGCGGCTCCGGGCGCACAGGCCGCGAGTGCAGCATGTCGCGGCCGGCGGTGATGCCCTCGGCCTCCTGTAGCACGAGGCGCGCCTCGTCGCGCTTGCGGATGTCGTCCATGATCGCGATCGCCTCGTCGTCGCCGACCCCAAGTGCCTCCAGCGTCTTGCGGCCGAAGAGCAGGCCGGACTCGAAGGTCTCGCGCAGCTCGTAGTCGACACCCTTGGCGCGCAGTTCCAGCGTGTGCAGACGATCGTAGGAGCGGGCGTAGATGCGTGCATTCGGATATTCGGATTGCACGAGATCGATGATGTGGTCGGTCGTTTCCTTCTTCTGGGTGCAGACGGCGACGATCTTGGCCCGTTCGATGCCGGCGGCGCGCAGCACGTCGAGGCGGTTGCCGTCGCCGAAATAGATCCGGAAGCCGAAGGTCGCGGCCTGGCGCACGCGCGCGGCGGAATGATCGATGATCGTCACATCGCGACCGCCGGCAAGCAGGATCTGGGCGGCGATCTGGCCGAAGCGGGAGAAGCCGATCATCAGCACATCGGCATTGGCGCCATCGAAGTCTTCTTCGATCTCTTCGTCCATCTCGTCCTGCTCGCGCATCAATTTCGGCGCTAGCATTGAGGCAAGGGGCGTCAGCGCCATCGACAGGGTCACGATTGCGACCAGCAGCGAGGCGTTGCCGTCCGAGAAGACGCCGGCGCTTGCCGCCGCCGTGAACAGCACGAAGCCGAACTCGCCGCCCTGCGGCAAGAGCAGGCTGATGCGCACGGCGTCATTGTGATGTGATCCGGTGAAGCGGCAGAGCCAATAGAGAACCAGGCTCTTCAGTGCCATCAGCAGCGGCACGGCGATGATGATCAGCTGGTAGCGCTCGACGATGACGCCGAGCTCTAGCGACAGGCCGACCGCCATGAAGAACAGAGCCTGCAGGATACCGCGAAACGGCTCGATATCCGCCTCGAGTTCATGGCGGTATGAGGACTCGGCCAGTAACACGCCTGCAAGGAAGGCACCCATGGCCATCGACAATCCGGCGAGCTGCATCATGGTCGCCGCCCCCATTACCACAAGCAGTGCGGCGGCGATCATGACATCGCGTGCGCCGGTGCGAGCGATGAGCTGGAACAGCGGATTCACAAGGTAGCGCCCGGCAGCGAAGAGCACGACGATCGCAGTGGTGGCGATGGCGAAATCCTCGAGCGGCGGCGTGGTGTCCTCGGGCGCCTGTGCCGCCAGCAGCGGGATCAGCGCCAGAAGCGGCACGATCGCGAGATCCTGCAGCAGCAGGATCGAAAAGGCGCGTTGCCCGTAGCGCGTATTGCGGTCGTTGCCCTCGTCGAGGATCTGCATGGCGAATGCCGTCGACGAGAGGGACAGTCCGAAGCCGGCGATGATGCTGCCGCCATGATCGAGGAGGCCGAGGGCATAGATGGCGTAGGAAAGCAGGATGCCTGTCAGCAGCACCTGCGCCGTGCCGAGGCCGAAGATGTCGCGTCGCATCTGCCAGAGGCGCGAAGGCTTGAGTTCGAGCCCGATGATGAAGAGCAGAAAGACGACGCCGAGTTCCGAGACGTGCAGGATCTGCTCGCCTTCGGTGATGCTTTGGGCGACAGGTCCGATCAGCACGCCGGCCGAAAGGTAGCCGAGGATCGTGCCGAGCCCGAGCCGCTTGAAGATGGGAGCGGCGATCACTGCGCCACCGAGCAGCATCAGGGCCTGGGAATAGATGATCGGTGTCGTTGCCATGCCTCAGGCTTTCACTGTTGCTGAACCCGGCCCCCAAGCGGAGCTTTCGAGAGCGCTTCATTTGCGGTGTTTGAGCGGGAATCGGGTCGATGCCCTTGATGCCTGCTTCGCCGCACAATAAATGGGGCAGGAATGAAAGGCCACACCATGTCAGACACGATCGATTCTGCCGACCTCGAAAAACGCGCATCCGAACTCGTGGACCTCGCCCGCAAGGCCGGCGCCGATGCGGCGGACGCGGTGGTGGTGCGCGGGCGCTCCCGCTCCGTCTCCGTCCGCCTCGGCAAGGTTGAAGCGACGGAAGCCTCCGAAAGCGACGACTTTTCGCTCCGTGTTTTTGTCGGACGGCGTGTCGCCAGCGTTTCGGCCAATCCGGGTTTTGACCTGAAGCTGCTCGCGGAGCGCGCGGTTGCCATGGCCAAGGCTTCGCCGGAGGATCCCTTCGCCGCGCTGGCGGACGCCGACCGGCTGGCGAAGTCCTATCCGGACCTCGACCTTTTCGACGCCACGGCGGTTTCCACTGAAACCCTGACCGAGGCAGCGCTTGCCGCCGAAGAGGCGGCACTCGCGGTCTCGGGCGTTACCAATTCCAGCGGCGCTGGGGCATCGGCCGGCATGGGCGGGCTGGTACTTGTCACCTCGCATGGCTTTTCCGGCTCCTACATGGCCACCCGCTTTGGCCGCTCCGTCAGCGCGATTGCCGGCGAGGGCACCAAGATGGAGCGCGACTACGATTATGATAGCCGCCTCTTCTTTGCCGACCTGCGCGACGCCGACGAAATCGGCCGCCTGGCCGGCGAGCGCGCGGTCGCCCGCATCAATCCGCGCCAGGTGCCGACCGCCAAGAATGTCACCGTCGTCTTCGATCCACGCATAGCCCGCGGCTTCGTCGGCCATCTGGCCGGCGCAATCAATGGCGCGGCTGTCGCCCGCAAGACGAGTTTCCTGCGCGACATGATGGGCAAGCAGATCCTGAAGTCGGGTCTTTCCGTGACCGACGACCCGCTGATCGTGCGTGGCTCCTCTTCGCGTCCCTTTGACGGCGAAGGGGTCAGCGGCGAGAAACTGGCGATGGTCGAAGATGGTGTGCTGAACCACTGGTTCCTGTCCACATCGGCAGCGCTCGAACTCGGGCTTCAGACCAACGGCCGCGGCGTGCGCGGCGGTCCGACCGTCAATCCGTCCTCGACCAATCTGGCGCTCGAGCCGGGATCGATCTCGCGGGACGATCTCATCCGCGGGGTTGGCACCGGCTTCTACGTCACCGAACTGATCGGCCAGGGCGTCAATATGGTGACCGGCGAATACAGCCGCGGCGCCTCCGGCTTCTGGATCGAGAACGGCGAGCTGACCTTTGCCGTCTCTGAAGTCACGATCGCGTCCAATCTCAAAGACATGTTCATGGCGCTGACGCCGGCAGACGACATCGACCGCAAGTTCGGCGTCGCGGCGCCGACGCTCGCCATCGAGGGCATGACGCTCGCCGGCCTCTGACAAGGCCGCTGGAAAAGCAGGCGCGGGAAGCCCGCGCCGATCCCGCCTTCCGGACAAGGGAGAGGCGGGCTGACGGGGTTTTGAATGTCTGACACAGCACCACCGGGCGCGGACTGGAAGCCGGATCTCGACGTGATCCGTGCCGCGGCGGTTGTCGCCGGCGAAACCGCGCTCGGCTATTTCCGCAAGGCGCCCGACGTCCGCTGGAAGAACGAAGGCCGCTCGCCGGTAAGCGAGGCGGATCTTGCCGCAAACGATGTGCTGAAGACGCGCTTGCTTGCGGCCCGGCCCGATTACGGCTGGCTGTCGGAGGAGACGGACGACGATCTGAGCCGGCTGTCGCGCGAAACGGTCTTCGTCGTCGATCCGATCGACGGCACGCGGGCTTTCATCGCCGGCAAGGAACTCTGGTGCGTCAGCGTCGCCGTCGTTCATCGCGGCCAGCCCGTTGCCGGCGTGCTCTATGCCCCGGCGCTCGATGAACTCTTCGAGGCGGTCGCAGGCGGCAGTGCGCTGAAAAACGGCGCCCAAATCTCGGTGCGCGAGGCAAAACCCGGGGAAACACTGCATCTGGCGGCTGCCGAGGACACGATCGGCAAGCTTCCGGCGCCCTATCGCAGCGCCGTTACCCGTATCCCGCATGTGCCGTCGCTTGCCTATCGGCTGGCCATGGTTGCCGACGGGCGGATCGACGGAACGCTGGTGAAGAAGAACTCCCACGACTGGGACCTGGCTGCAGCAGATCTCATTCTAGCGAGCGCCGGCGGCGCGCTGGCCGATCTCGATGCGCAGCCGCTCTCATACAATCGATCCACTGTCGTTCACGGGGTTCTCTGCGCGGCGGCAAAGCCGCTCTTGCCGGGCCTGATCGCCGCATCGCGGTCCATGGAGCCCCATTGACCTTTGAGGCTGAATGCCTCAAATCAACGCCCACACCCAACAAGAATAAATGGAAGTCCGATGGCTCACGACACCGAGAAAAAACAACGTCTGCACCTCGTCTTCGGCGGCGAACTCACCACGCTGACTGACGTACATTTCCGCGACCTGGACAAGCTCGATATCGTCGGCATCTACCCGGACTACGAAAGCGCCCTGACTGCTTGGAAATCCAAGGCGCAGATGACCGTCGACAACGCTCACATGCGTTACTTCATCGTCCACATGCACCGTCTGCTCGACCCGGAAAACGGCTGATGCCGATGAGGTCGGGATGCGCGGTGTTTACCCGCATGCCAGTCGCCCTTAAGTCTCTCCGGGCCGGAACGGCCGGGGAAGGTGGCCTGTCATGAGCAGCTTTCGCGCGCGCCTGGCGCTGTCCAGCTACCGCTGGATCGGCTCGGCCATCTATCCCCTCGTCTGGTCCTACCTTGCCATTCGCGCGGCGAAGGGCAAGGAGGATCCGACGCGCCGCCGTGAGCGCTACGGCCATGCCAGCGAGCCGCGGCCGCAAGGCCCTCTCGTCTGGTTCCACGCGGCAAGCGTCGGCGAAACCAACGCCGTCATCCCGATGATCAAGGAAATCAGGCGGCGCGGCATCCACGTCGTGCTGACGACCGGGACGATGACCTCTGCGCGTGTCGTGGCCGAGCGCCTGGGGTCGACGGTGATCCACCAGTATGTCCCGCTCGATTTCAAGCCGGCCGTCAGCCGTTTTCTCAACTACTGGGAGCCGGATCTGGCGATCATCGCCGAATCCGAGATCTGGCCGATGACCATCCTGGAACTCGGCCGCCGCCATATCCCGCAGGTTCTGGTCAATGGGCGCATGTCCGACCGGACGTTCGCGCGCTGGAAGCGTCGGCCGGCGCTCGCCGATGCGCTGTTCGAGAATCTCGCGCTCGTCATTGCCCAGTCCGATGTCGATGCGGAGCGCTTCCGCACGCTCGGTGCGCTGCCGGTCATGGTGTCGGGCAATCTCAAGGTCGACACCGACGCGCCGCCACACGATCCGCAGGCGCTGAAGGAGTATCGCCAGCAGATCGGCGCCCGCAAGACCTGGGCGGCGATCTCGACCTTCGACGGCGAGGAGGCGGCCGCCGGTGTCGTGCACCGTGCGCTCAAGGAGCGAACCGGCCTTCTGACGATCATCGTTCCGCGTCATCCCGATCGCAGCGACGCCATCGAGGCGGCGCTGACGGCCAAAGGGCTGAAGGTCGCCCGGCGCACGCGCCGCGATCCGCTGACGCCCGACGTCGATATCTTCCTCGGCGACACGATCGGCGAAATGGGCCTCTATCTTCGCCTGACCGAGGTCGCTTTCGTCGGCCGGTCGCTGTTTGCCGAGGGTGGTCAGAACCCGCTGGAGCCGGCGATGCTCGGCTGCGCCATCCTTTCCGGCGGCAACGTCCAGAACTTTCGCGAGACCTATCAGACGCTGGCCAAGAACGGCAGCGCCAAGATCGTGCGCGACGTCGAGATGCTGGCCAAGGGCGTCAACTATCTGCTCGCCAACGACGACATGCGTCGCTCGATGATCGATGCCGGCCTCGAAACCGTGCAAGAGATGCGCGGTGCCCTGTCGGCGACGATGAAGGGACTTGAGCCCTATATCAATCCGCTCGTCGTCAAGGCGCGTCTCAACCCGCCGACCGACAACTGATCCAGCAGGAGACGAAGCCTCGTCATGACCGCAGCCAAAGCCATAGCCGGCATCCTGTTCGACAAGGATGGAACCCTGCTCGACTACGCAAAGAGCTGGGTGCCGGTGAACTACGAACTGGCGCGGATCGCGGCAAAGGGTGATGAGGCCCTGGCCCGCACGCTGCTTGCAGCCGGCGGCATGGACGCCGAAACCGGCCACGTGCTGCCCGACAGCCTGCTTGCCGCAGGCAACACGGTCGAGATCGCGACCGGCTTCGTCGGCGCGGGCGCGCCCTTCACGATTGCCGAACTGACGACCCTGCTTGACGGCCTGTTTGCGCGCTCGGCTGAATATGCCGTGCCGGTGACCGATCTCGGCGCTTTCTTCGCCGGGCTGCACGCCAAGGGCTACCGCCTCGGTGTCGCCTCGAGCGACAACGAGCGTTCGATCCGCGAAACGGCAAAGCGCTTCGGCTTCGAGGATTACCTGCACTATGTGGCGGGCTATGACAGCGGCTACGGCGTCAAGCCGGAGCCGGGCATGGTGCTCGGTTTTTGTGCCGCGACCGGCCTTGAGCCGCAGCAGGTCGTTGTCGTCGGTGACAACAATCACGACATGCACATGGGCCGCAGCGCCGGCGTCGGCATGACGGTCGCCGTCTTGACGGGCACCGGCTCGCGCCAGTCGCTTGCGGCGGCTTCCGACCATTGCCTCTCGGACATCACCGAACTCGAAGCTGTCCTCTAGATCGAGTTGCGGCAGCGGCTTGCCGCGATTGCCTTCAGTTGTGCATCGTGATCGGCCCGGTTCAGCGCCCCTGCCGTGGCCGTATCGGTCTCCATAGCTTGCGTTTTTTCCCGTTCTGACGTTTTTTGTCGCAATCCGCCGGTTTCGACCGGCGAACAAACCGTCCCTCCCGGAAACGGAAGGACCTGAGCGGCCGGGAGGCCACGGAACAAAGATGGTATCGGAAGCGCCGCCATTCTGGTGGACCAAGGCGGATTGGCGTGCGCGCGCGTTGTGGCCGTTCTCATGGGTTTACGGACGGATTGCCGGCATGCGCATGGATCGCGCGCAGCGCGCCTCGGTGCCGGTCCCGGTCATCTGCATCGGCAATTTCACCGTCGGCGGCGCCGGCAAGACGCCGACCTCCATCGCGCTTGCGCGCGTCATCCGCGAAAAGGGGCTGAAGCCCGGATTCCTCAGCCGCGGTTATGGCGGCTCGCTCGACGTGACGACCGTCGTCGATCTGGAACATCATCGCGCCCGCGACGTCGGCGACGAACCGTTGCTTCTGGCGAAGGAGGCCTTGACCGTCGTCTGCCGCCGCCGCGTCGATGGGGCTCGTCGGCTGGTGAAGGAAGGCGTCGACATCATCATCATGGACGACGGTTTCCAGAGCGCGAGGCTGGCCTTCGACTTCGCGCTGTTGGTGATCGATTCCCGCCGCGGCATCGGCAACGGCTATCTGGTGCCGGCGGGCCCGGTGCGGGCGCCACTGTCGAACCAGCTCCGCCACGCCACGGCCCTGCTCAAGATCGGTGACGGCACCGAGGCCGACGCCCTGATCCGTCGCGCCGCCCGCGCCGGCAAGCAGATCTACGAAGCCGACGTCATAAGGCACGACGACGGATCGCTAAATGGCGTCAAGGTGCTTGCCTGGGCGGGCATTGCCGATCCGGAGAAGTTTTACCGCACCGTTCGGGAGACGGGCGCCGTCATCGAGGAAACCCGCAGTTTTCCCGACCACCACCATTTCTCCGAGGACGAAATCGCCGATCTGCTCGACCAGGCTGCAGCGCTCGGCTGCCAGCTCGTTACCACTGCCAAGGATCTGGTGCGCCTGGAGCCCGGCCACGGCCGCGCCGCCGAACTCGCCGCAGCGAGCAGGGTGATCGAGATCGATGTGCGCTTCGACGACCCGATGGCGCCGAAAAGGATCATCGAGACGGCGCTTGCCGCGGCGCGTGCCCGCAAGCTGCGCGAAGGCGCGGCTAAGTAACGGCGCCCTGTGGGTCGTGGCGCCGGAGTGCCGTTGTTGGTGTCCGGGCTTGATTAGCGGCGCTGGTTGGGCAGCGCGCCTGCGCGCTTTTCCGCCTCGAGCGAGGCTTCCGCGTCGACATAGGGCTCCTGCCGGGCGACGCTCCAGTAACGCAGTTCGTCGACGGGGATGATCTTGCCGGTCATCGCGCAGACCACGTGCGAACCCGCGAGCACGATCTGAAAGTCGCCGTCGAGATAACGGATCTTCGCTTCGCGCGAAGCGCTTCCTTCAAACCGGTTCATCATGCTCGGCGCCTGTTTCCGTCTTCGTTATTGGTTCTCTGGTCTAGCTCGCCGTCCGGAAAAATGCCAGTCGCATTTCGCCAGGCGTGAAGATCAGCTCCGGCCGAACAGCCGTTCGATATCGGAGAGCTTGAGTTCGATATAGGTCGGCCGGCCGTGATTGCACTGGCCCGAGCCGGGCGTCGCCTCCATTTGCCTCAAAAGCGCGTTCATCTCCTCGGTGCGCATGCGCCGTCCCGAGCGCACCGATCCGTGGCAGGCCATGGTCGCGGCGAGATATTCGAGCCGGCTCGTCAGCCCGCTTGCCGTATCCCATTCGGCAAGCTCGTCGGCGAGCTGGCGCACGAGACCGACGGCATCCATTTCGCCGAGCATGGCCGGCGTTTCGCGCACCGCAATCGCGCCCGGTCCGAAGCGCTCGATCGCGAGACCCAGGCGGGAGAACTCCTCCGCATGGGCCATCAACCGGTCGCAATCGTCTTCGGGCAGGTCGACGATCTCCGGGATCAGCAGCGCCTGGGCGGCGACCGGTCGCGAATGCAGCGCCGTACGCATCGCCTCGAACACCAGCCGCTCGTGCGCGGCATGCTGGTCGACGATGACGAGGCCGTCATCGGTCTGGGCGACGATGTAGTTTTCGTGCAGCTGGGCGCGCACGGCGCCGAGCGGGAACGATTGCGGCGGCGGCGGTTGCTTGGCCTCCGGCGCCGGCACGGGCATTTCCCGCTCAAACGGGGTGGCAACGCGCGCCGAAGGGGCGGAAAATGCCGCAAAGCTTGCCTGCGGCTGCTCGCCGAGGTGGCGCAGCATCGCGTCGAATTGTGTCGGCCGGGAAGGCGACGTCTCGGCGCTCCAGGGCTGCGGGCGGTAATCGCCAGAGCGGAACGCCTGCATCATGCCGCGGGCGCCCGTCGTTGCGGCGCGGTCGCCGTCGCGCGTCAGCGCCTGACGGATCGCGCCGATGATCAGCCCGCGGATCAGGCCGGGGTCGCGGAAGCGCACGTCAGACTTCGCCGGATGCACGTTGACGTCGACGAGCGCCGGGTCGAGCGTGATCGACAGCACGGCGACCGGATAGCGGCCGCTCGGGATCGTCTCGGAATAGGCGGCACGGATCGCCGACAGCAGCAACTTGTCCTGCACCGGGCGGCCATTGACGAAGACATATTGCTGCAGCGAGTTGCCGCGATTGTAAGTCGGCACGCCGGCAAAGCCGGTCAGTTCGACGTCTTCCCGCGCCGCATCGATCTCGATCGCATTGTCGCGAAAATCCTTGCCGAGCACTTGCGCCATGCGCGCCAGCCGGTCGTCGCCGGTTGCCGGGAATTCGAGTGTCGAGCGGTCGCTGCCGGAGAGCACGAAACGGACCGCCGGAAACGCGATCGCCATGCGGCGCACCACTTCCGAAATGGCGGCTGCTTCCGCCTTCTCGGTCTTCATGAACTTCAGTCGGGCCGGGGTGGCGAAGAAGAGATCGCGCACTTCGACGACCGTGCCGGTATTGGCCGGCGAGGGGCGGACCGCCTCGGTTTTGCCGCCGGTAACCGCAATGACCGCGCCTTCGCTGGCGCCGGCCGTGCGCGTCGTGATCGACAGCCGGGCGACCGAGCCGATCGAAGGCAGGGCCTCGCCGCGAAAGCCGAGGGTGCGGATGTCGAAGAGGCTGTCGTCGAGCTTCGACGTGCAGTGCCTTCGAACCGCAAGTTCGAGGTCGCCAGGTGCCATGCCCGAGCCGTTGTCGGTGACCCGCAGCAGCGTCTTGCCGCCGCCGGCGGTCGCGATCTCGATGCGGGTCGCGCCGGCGTCGAGCGCATTCTCGATCAGCTCCTTAGCGGCGCTGGCCGGACGTTCGATCACTTCGCCGGCGGCGATCTGGTTGATGAGGGTTTCTGAAAGCTGCTTGATGGCCATGGCCCATTTTCCGGGATTCGCCGCGGAAACGGAAGAGGGGACGGTATCTCGTCCCCGGCCGCGAGCGCTTGGTGCCGACACCCTTGAAAAATGATCGAGGGTTTAATCGGCCCTTAACACTCTGCTGCGATTTTCCACAACAACCTGAATGATCACGGGTTTTGTCTTTTGAGCCTTGCGGCGTAGCTGGACGCCGCACTCCCGCCGCTCGAAGAGACGCCTGCCAAGGCCACCCCAGCATGTCCCGAAATGAAACCGCCGTTGCAGCGCCGCGCGTCATTATGAAGACGCGGCAGGCCGTTGTGGCACTTTGGATGGCCGCCTGTTCCCCCTGATCTGACGATCCAGGGACACATGCGGTAGGCGAGTGAGGACAGTGCGATGAGCGATGGGGCGCCGAACGGCGCGGACATCAACAGGGTCATTCTTGAGTCGAGTTGCGACGCACTCGGCATCGCTGTGCTTGTCTGCAGCCGGGACGATACCATTCTCTTTGCCAGCCGCACGATGCTGCAATTTTTCCCGGTGCCGGCGGAAGCCCTGATGCCGGGCGCACGGCTCAGGGATTTCCTCGGTGCCGTCTATGACACCGGTGTCCGTCCGGGCACCGTCCCGGAAAACAGCCGCCGACGCACCAACCGCGAGGAATGGATTGCCGAGCACATGGCGCTGCATTGGCGCGAGCGCTACGAGAGCGTAGAGCGTGCCGGCCGCACCCGCTGGGTTTCGATGCGCAAGCGCCGCCTGTCGAGCGGCATGGGCATCCTGTCGATCAGCGACGTCTCTGACCAGAAGAAGCGCGACGAACAGCTTCAGACCGACCTGGAGCGGGTGGAGCTGACCGAGCAGATCCTCGACGCGCAGCCCAATCCCATCTGCGTCAAGGATCGCAATCTCAATTACATCGCAGTCAACAAGGCCTTCTGCCTGATCCATGACCTGGCGCAGGACGCCATCCTCGGCCGCTCAGCCTGGGACCTGGTCGAGAGCGACCTGGCGGAGCGCTTCGAACAGTCCGATCGCACGGTGCTTGAAACCGGCAAGCCGTTTTCGCAGGCCGAGCACATCGTGCGTGCCGACGGCAGCGACCTCTGGGTGCTGACCCGCAAGTACCGCGTCGGCATGCCCGGCCGCCATTTCGTCGTCACCTGCATGAACGACGTGACCGATATTGCCGTCTGGTATCAGGGCGGCGAGGAACCCTCGGGCGAGGTGACCCTGCAGATCCGCGACTACAGCATTTTTGCCGCGGCGCAGAATTTCTACGATCCTTTCCGGGCGCTGAATGTCCAGCAGCTCGTCGAGGCGGGGTCGATGATCGAGACCTTGCCGGCGCGCGGCCTGCGGGTGCTCCTGGCGACCGACGACCGAGCGCTGGAGGAGCGGCTTGTCGCCCGGCTGCGCGGCTCAGGGCTCGACGCCTGCGCCGTTCGCGATGTCGACGAATTGCACGCCTTCTGCGCTGCTGTCGACGAGGCGGGGCTGAAACTCGACATCCTGCTGCTCGACGCGGCTTTCCCCGAGCGGCAGAAGATCGCTGCCGGCTGGCGCGACAGCCCGATCCTCCCGGTGTCCGCCGATCAGGACGGGGCGGCGGTGCTTGCGGAAGTCTTCCGTGTTTGTTCCGAGCGCGCGGGTGCCGCGCTGCAACCGGAATGGTCGCTGTCGTTCGAGGCCGAAGAGATCGCGCCGCCGCCGCCGGCTCCGCAGGTCGACGTGCTCGTTGCCGAGGACAATCAGATCAACCAGTTCGTCTTCACCCAGATCCTCGAGGGGCTCGGCGTTTCGCATCGGATCGCCGCCAACGGTCGCGAGGCCGTCGAACTCTGGCACGAACTGCAACCGGCCCTTGTGCTGATGGATGTGTCGATGCCGGTCATGAACGGCTTCGACGCAACCGTCGCAATCCGGTCGGCTGAAAAGGGACGCGCACAGAAAACTCCGATCATCGGGGTTACCGCCCAGGCCTTGGATATCGACCTGCAGCAATGCAAGGCATGCGGCATGGACGACCACATCATGAAGCCGGTGAGCCCCGATATGATCGAGGCGGTGTTGAGAAAATTCATGCCGGTGAAGGCAGTACGAACGGCAGGTTGAGTAAAAGGCGTGTCAACTCGCTAGAATTGGGGAGGCCAATGGCAAATCTTGGAGCGGCACGATATCGGATTGTTAACCGCCGATTGCGATCGTCTGCCCCGAATTGCCGCTAAAGTGTAGAGCCCCATCCGTATGCCTCGCATCCACCTCGTTGCCCAAGCCCCGGTCGTGTCGGAAAGACACAGCCGGTTTGCGTCGTGGCGCACGCTGGCGGCGGGCTCGATCGCACGCCATCCCTGCCAGATGAGTGGGGGACGGCGATGATGACAGCGGAAACACCTTACCACCGTGTTGGCCGCGAGGCGCCTGCGGCCCGGGGTGATGTCGATCAACTGACCGGGCTCGGCAACGCCCGTTGCCTGCGCCAGTGTGTCCTTGATCTCGCCGAGGAGCGTGCCAGTGACCCGGCTCCGTTCACCATCGGCCTTGCCAATATCGATGGTTTCAAGCCGATCAATGACCTGTTCGGACCGGAAGCGGGCGACGAGATCCTCTGCCAGGTGGCCTATCGCCTGAAGGCCTGCGCGCCCGAGGGTGCCACGATCATCCGTTTCGACAGCGATGAATTTGCCTTCGTGTTGCCGCTGATCTTCGAGCGCAAGGGCGCCGAGAAGATCGGACAGATGCTGAAGGAGGTGCTGTCGGCCCCCTTCGATCTCGGCGACCGTCACGTTCGTCTGTCCGCCTCCTTCGGTTTCGCCGTTTATCCCTTTGCCGGAGAGGTATTCGAGGACCTCCTGAAAAGCGCCGATACCGCGCTTTATCGCTCGAAGCGCCGCGGCCGCGGGCAGATCACCGTCTACTCGCAGGAGATCGCCCAGGAGATGAAGCGCGCGACGCAGCTTGAGCAAGCGCTGCGCAACGCCATCATCGCCAACGAGGTTGACGTGCACTTCCAGCCGATCGTCGATCTGCGCAACGACGCGGTTGTCGGCTTCGAGGCCTTGGCGCGCTGGTGCGATGCCGATCTCGGCTATGTCTCGCCGGCGGTGTTCGTGCCGCTCGCCGAAGAGCGTGGTTTCATCGATTCGCTCGCCGAGGTCCTGCTGCGCAAGGCAGCCCATGCCGCGCTTTCCTGGCCGAAGGAGCTCTTCCTCTCCTTCAATCTCTCCTCGGCGCAGCTCACGGATCCGACCACCAGCCGGCGCCTGCTGTCGATCATCACCCAGATCGGCCTCGACCCGCGGCGCCTGGAGCTGGAAATCACCGAAACGGCCGTCATGGCCGATGCGGATATCGCCCAGAAGATCGTTGCGGAACTGCGCGCCGCCGGCGTCCGCGTCTCGCTCGACGACTTCGGCACGGGCCAGTCGAGCCTTGGCCGGCTACGCGACTTCTCCTTCGACAAGGTCAAGATCGACCGGGCCTTCGTCTCGCGCATTTCTGCCGATCGTGCCTCGGAGCATATCATCAAGGCGATCGTGTCGATGTGCGAGGGGCTTGAGCTCGAAGTCGTCGCCGAAGGCATCGAGGATTTTTCCGAAGCCCTGAAACTGAAGGCGCTCGGCTGCGGACTGGGGCAGGGCTACTTCTACGGAAAGCCCGCCGATGCGGTGGCGACGATGCGCTATCTTGCCGATCGCTACCGCGATCTTCCCGCCCAGGCCTGATCCGGGTTAGTCCTCGGCGCCGGACATCGCTGCGCGGTCGCGCCGCCCCTCATCCAGCAGCCAGTCACGCACCCTTTTGGCCTGCGCATTCAGTTCGCGCGATCTCGGCCAGACGACGTAGAAGGCAAGGCCCGTCTTCAGCACGTGTCCGGCGACCGGGACCAGCGCGCCCGAGCGGATCTGCGGATAGATCAAGTGTTCCCAGCCGAGCGCCACGCCTTCGCCGGATAGCACCGCCTGGATCACCAGGACATAGTCGTTGATCGAAAGCCGGCGGGCCTGTTTGGGATAGGCAAGACCGGCGCTCGCAAACCACTCGGTCCAGTCGCAGGCGCGTCGGACCGGCTCTTCCAGGTGGATGAGGTTGTGGCGTGGCAGGTCGGCGGCCGTTTTCGGCAAGCCGTGCCGCTCGATATAGGCGGGTGTGGCGACCGCGTTGACCACCTCGTCGGCGAGCAGGGCGGCATGGTAACGCGGCCAATGGCTTGGGTCGCCGCCGCGGATGCCGAGCGGGATCGGCTCTTCCTCCAGATCGAGGTCGCGCACGCTGGTCTGGATCCGGAGATCGATTTCCGGCAGGTCCTCGCGCATGCGGTTGAGGCGCGGCAGCATCCACATCGAGGCAAAGGCGGTGGAGGCCGCGAGCGTCACGTTGGTCTCGCGGCCCTTTGCGCGAATGTCTTCGGCCGACTTCTGGATGCGCGACAGGCCGACGGAGACGTCGGCATGAAACTTCTCGCCCGCTTCCGTCAGCTCGACCGCGCGGTGCACGCGATGAAACAGCGGCACGCCCAGCTGTTCCTCAAGACCGCGCACGGCGTAGGAGACGGCAGCCTGGGTCATGCCGAGCTCGTTGGCAGCACGGGTGAAGTTCTGGTGGCGGCCGGCTGCCTCGAACACGATGAGGCTTGCGGCGGACGGGAGCAGGCGGCGCAGGTTTTCCATAAACCTCGCTTATAGCATGGATCGAATTTTTCCAGCGTTACAGTGGAATTCTTCTCCCATAGCATCATCTGAGATGATGGGAGGTTATGGGCATGGATACGGCACTGGCAACGGACGCGGCGGCACCGAGACGGACACGCGGTACACGGCCGAACCGGCGCGAGGGCGCAGGACGCAGCCTCGGTGTTCCCTACATCACCAGAAACATTCCGACTTATGATATCCTCGGCGAGGAAAGCCTGCTTCGGATCGAAGCGATTGCCGATCGAATCCTTGCCGAAGTCGGCATCGAGTTTCGCGACGACCCGGTTTCTCTCGATTACTGGCGAAGGGCCGGCGCGAAGGTCGACGGCGTCCGGGTGACCTTCGAACCGGGCATGCTGAAGGAAATCGTCGCCTCGGCGCCGCACCAGTTTACCCAGCATGCCCGCAATCCGGCGCGCAATGTCGAGATCGGCGGCAACAACGTCGTCTTCTCGCCGGCCTATGGCTCGCCCTTCGTCATGGACCTCGACAAGGGCCGGCGCTACGGCACGATCGAGGACTTCCGCAACCTGATCAAGCTGGCGCAGTCGAGCCCCTGGCTGCACCATTCCGGCGGCACGATCTGCGAGCCGGTCGATGTGCCGGTCAACAAGCGCCACCTCGACATGGTCTACAGCCATATCAAATATTCCGACCGCGCCTTCATGGGTTCGATCACGGCGGAAGACCGTGCCGAAGATTCGATCGAGATGGCGCGCATTCTCTTTGGTCGCGATTTCGTCGATCGCAACTGCGTCATCCTCGGCAACGTCAACGTCAATTCGCCGCTCGTCTGGGACGGGACGATGACGAAGTCGCTGCGCGCCTATGCGCGGGCAAACCAGGCCGCGGTCATTGTGCCCTTCATCCTTGGCGGCGCCATGGGGCCGGTCACCAATGCCGGCGCCATCGCCCAGTCCTATGCCGAGACGCTTGCCGGCTGTGCGCTGACCCAGCTGGAGCGCAAGGGCGCCCCGGTCATTTTCGGCAATTTCCTGTCGTCCATGTCGCTGCGCTCGGGCTCGCCCACCTTCGGCACGCCGGAACCGGCGATCGGCAGCATGGTCGTCGGCCAGCTTGCGCGCCGGCTCGGCCTGCCACTGCGCTGTGCCGGCAATTTCTCCAATTCGAAGCTGCCGGATGCACAGGCGATGCAGGAAGGCGCGATGTCGATGCTCTCGGCGGTGCATTGCGGCGCGAATTTCATCCTGCATTCCGCCGGCTTCGTCGATGGGCTGCTCGCCATGTCCTACGAGAAGTTCGTTATGGACACCGACTTCTGCGGCGCGCTGCATTCCTATCTTGCCGGCGTGGTCGTCGACGACAACACGCTGGCCATGGACGCCTTCCTGCAGGTCGGTCCCGGCAGCCATTTCCTCGGCTGCGACCACACCATGCGCAACTACCAGACCGCCTTCTGGGATTCGGCCCTTTCGGACAACGAGCCCTTCGAGAAATGGGTTGAGGAGGGCGAGACCGACATGGCGACGCGTGCCAACCGCGCCTGGAAGAAGACGCTTGCCGAATATGAAGCGCCGCCGCTGGATGTGGCGCTTGACGAGGCGCTGATCGATTATGTCACGCGCCGCAAGGAGAGCATGGCGGATGCTTGGTACTGACGAAGCCGGCATTCTCGGTCGCCTTTCAAGGAACAGGAAACGACATCGTCGAAAGATCCGCTGCTGCAGTCTTACCGCCTGAGCCGACGACCTCGTCGTGTCGAGCTGGGATATCATCGCCGGGACGGTGAAGCCGGAGGGGCCGCTCTATGACGACAACGGCGCCTATAGCGGCATGATGGCGGCCGAGCTGATCGCGCGCGGCGGCGGCGCGCTCGAGATCGTCTCGCCCGAGCGCATGTTCGCGCCCGAGGTCGCGGGCATGAACCATGTGCCCTATGCGACCGCCTTTGCCGAACACAATGTCCGGGTGACGATCAACACGCGGGTGAAATCCGTTCGGCGGGAGTGCAATGGCCTTGTTGCGACGCTCGGTTCCGATTTTTCGGACAAGGCAACGATCAAGGGGCGCGTCGCGCCACTGGTGGTCGAGCATGGCACGGTGCCGATGGACGACCTCTATCGTGAACTGAAGCCGCTTTCACGCAAGCTGGGGGGCGTCGATTACAAGGCACTGCTTCGCGGTGAGAACCCCACCCCGCAGAAAAACCTCGATGCCCGCTTCGACATGTTCCGCATCGGCGATGCCGTCGCCAGCCGCAACATCCACGGGGGCATTTACGATGCCCAACGCGACGGAGTGCTCGTCTGACGCAAAGCCAAGGCGGCGATGCCTGGCACCGCCGCCCGTTGGAAGGCGTACTGAACAGCTTGGAATGCTACGACGTTACTGCTGCGGCTGTTCGGTACCCTGCTGCATCGGCTGTGCCGGTGCAGTAGTCGTGGTCGAAGAGGTCGTCGACGTGTCAACCGGCTGGTTGGCGTTCTGTTCGGCAACCTGCTGTGCCTTCGTCTTGAACTCCGGAGCCGCCTTCAGCGTATCGGCGGTTTCGGTGGTCGTCAGCTTCAGCTTGTCCGTGTTGGGCTGCTCGGCGATCGTGATGCGATCAAACGGAACCGCTACGTCCTTTTCACCGAGACCCAGGAAGCCGCCGACACCGATTACGGCCGCTTCCACGCCGCCATCCTTCTTCATGATCAGGTCGTTGATCTCGCCGATGCTTTCGTCACCGGCATTGTAGACGCTCTGGCCGATATAGGTGCTGGCTGCGATCTGGTCGCTTGCCTGCTCGGTCAGATAGGTGGCGTCCGATTGCGCCACATCAGCGGTCTTGGTTTCCGTGATCGGCGGTTTCGTTTCAGCCTGATCGGCCGGAGCCATGGCGTCCGGGGCGGGCTGCGCCGGCTGCATCGTCTGCGGCTGTTCCATCGGCTTGGTTGCGTCCTGCGCGAAAGCCACCGGGGCGACAGTAAGACCCGCGAAGAGCGCGCCGGCTGCGACGGTTGTTACGAGTTTCTTGATCATCTCAAACTGCCTTTCCTTGACGTTTCGATCAGGGCGCGGCCTGGCTTCTGCCGCCAGGTCCACCGCGCCGGTGATATGGTGTCAACGCCCGGGAGCCCGAACGGTTCCGGAAAAAATAGTCAAAGTTTCAGGTCGAAAGGTCCGTTGCCGCTGAACGTGACCCTCCGCCGCGATTTTCCAAGGATTGTCGGCAATCTCGCGCGGACATGTATTTTGGTTTTCGAATATATGTATTTTAGTGATCAATTATGTACTTTGTGCCATTCATGAATTCTTGAGCGTTCTTGTCGATACTTGGCAGATGGCAGGAAATAGCGCGCAGCGTCGTCACCCTGTTATCCCGGGATGGTTTTCACGATGTTTTTGCCGCGCCGCTTTCTTTCTGTTTCCTTGCTCTCCGTTCTGGCGATGGCCGGCCTTGTTCTGATCGAGCGCAATCTTTTTGGGCTGCGCTATTTTTCGGAACGGGTTCCTGGCGTCGAGCCCTACAATCTCTGGCATGCCTGGGTGGCTCTGAGCCTGTCGCTCGCGGCTGTTCAGGGCTTTACCCGCGATGCCGCCTGGCTGGGCGCGCCGGAGCTGCGGCTGGCGTCCGGCCGCGAGCTTGGGCTTTGTGTCGCCGGCTGGATGCTCGCCGTGCTGATGGCGCTGGTGTTCGTTGCCGATCCCCTCGGTTTCAGCCTTCTGGCGCGTGAAGACGGCCTGGTCGAATGGGCCTCTGCCCTGCTGATCTTCATCGCCAGCGGTTTCTTTGCGTTTGCTGCCGTCGGGCAACTGCGCGTGGTCCGTTCAGGAATGGGACGTCGCGCCTGGATGGCCGCGGCTTTTGCAGCGCTTCTGGCGCTTTGCTTCTTCGTGGTCGGCATGGAGGAGATATCCTGGATGCAGCGCGTCTTCGGTATCGCCACGCCGGAGGGCCTGCTCGCGCTCAACAAGCAGCAGGAATTGAACCTGCACAACATCTCCACCGGCTTCTCGGAACTGCTCTACTACACCGGCAGCTTCTTCCTTTTGACGCTGGCGCCCTTCGTCTGGCTCTATCTGCGCAAGAGCATCAGCCTTGGTCGGCTCGATGCTTTTGCGCCGAGCGTGCTGGTGCTGGCGGCAAGCGCCCCGATGGCCGCCTTCAACAGCGACAACTGGAGCATGTTGCCGACGCAGATGATGGTGATGATGACCGTGATCATACTGCTGATGGTTGCCGATATCGCGCTGAGGGCAGGGCACTGGCGCGAGTTCATCGTGCTGACGGCAGGCGCCATTCTGATCGTCGCGATCCAGGAGCTGTTCATTCTCCAGGCTTCCACGCTCGTGCGCCTTTGGGACCCGACCGAGTACAAGGAGTTTTTCATTGCGCTCGGGCTCGCCATCTACGGCTTTGAAACCTGGTCGCGACTGCGTTCGCCGGCCGCAAGGCTTTCGCCGTTGGGCTCCCGTCCCCTGGCCGGATAAAAATACCCCGCCTGACGGGCGGGGTATTTGAAACGCGTCTGCCTCGAACTGCGTCCGAAGCCGTCAGTGGCTTTCGCGCAGCACTTCGCTGCCGCTGCCGCCGACGAGGAAGTCGAGGTCCGCACCCTTGTCGGCCTGTAGCACCGTGTCCTGGTAGAGCTTGTAGTAGCCGCGGGTCCATTTCGGCGGCGGCGCCTGCCAGGCGGCCATGCGCGTCGCAAACTCTTCCTCGCTGATCATCAGGTTGAGCTCGCCCTTCATCGCGTCGAGGCGGATACGGTCGCCGGTCTTGACGATGGCGAGCGGCCCGCCGGCATTCGATTCCGGGCTGACATGCAGGACCACGGTGCCGAAGGCGGTACCGGACATGCGGGCGTCGGACACGCGCACCATGTCGCGCACGCCCCTTTCGACGAGGCGCCGCGGGATCGGCATGTTGCCGACCTCGGCCATTCCCGGATAGCCCTTGGGTCCGCAGCCCTTGAGCACAAGGATCGTGTCTTCGGTCACCGGCAGGTCCGGATCGTCAATCTTTGCCTTCAGCTCCTCGATCGTCTCGAAGACATAGGCCGGACCTTCATGGACGAGGAGATGCTCGCTTGCGGCCGACGGCTTGATGACGGCGCCGTTCGGGGCAAGGTTGCCCTTGAGCACGCGAATGCCGGCGGCAGCCCGCAGCGGATTGTCGAGCGGGCGGATGACGTCGTCGTTGTAGACTTCGGCATCTTCCCAGTATTTGCTGATCGGCACGCCGAAGACTGTCGGCGCGTCGGCATGCAGCAGATGCTGTATGCGGTTCATCACCGCCGGCAGGCCGCCTGCATAGGCGAGGTCTTCGATCAGATACTTGCCGGACGGCATGCAGTTGACGATGCACGGCACCTGGCTGCCGACGCGGTCGAAATCCTCAAGACAGAGATCAACGCCGGCGCGGCCGGCGATCGCCAGCATGTGCACGACGGCATTGGTCGAACCGCCGACGGCGGCGTTGGCAATGATGCCGTTCTCGAAATTCTTCTTGGTCAGCACTTTCGACAGGCGCAGGTCTTCATGCACCATCTCGACGATGCGTTTGCCGGTCATGTGCGACAGCGCCATGCGGCGGGCGTCGACGGCCGGCAGCGCCGCATTGGTCGGCAGCGACAGGCCCATCGCCTCGACGATCGACGCCATGGTGGTGGCCGTGCCCATCGTCATGCACACACCCGGTGAGCGCGACATGCCGCTTTCTGCCGCCATGAATTCCTGCATGCTCATATCACCGGCGCGTACGGCCTCGGAGAACTTCCAGACATCCGTGCCGGAGCCGATGTCCTTGCCCTTCCACTTGCCGTTCAGCATCGGGCCGGAGGAGACGACGATCGTCGGCAGGTCGACCGACGCCGCACCCATCAACTGGCCGGGGGTTGTCTTGTCGCAGCCGCCGAGCAGCACCACGCCGTCGATGCCATAGGCGCGGATCGCCTCTTCGACATCCATGGCGAGCAGATTGCGAAAGAGCATCGCGGTCGGGCGCATCTGCGTCTCGCCGAGCGAAGACACCGGGAACTCGACCGGGAAACCGCCGGCCTCCCACACGCCACGCTTCACGCCCTCTGCCAGAATGCGCAGATGACTGTTGCAGGGCGTGAGTTCCGACCAGGTGTTGCAAATGCCGATAATCGGGCGGCCGTCGAATACGTGGTCCGGAAATCCCTGGTTCTTCATCCAGGAGCGATGGATAAACCCATCCTTGTCGGTGCCGCCGTACCAGTGACGGCTGCGCAGTTCTTTCTTCTTGTCGCTCATGCGAGCTTCCTCCTCACCATGCGATCAAACGCGTGGCTGAATTGTATGACTTTTTATTGGCGCTTCGCCAAGAGTTACTCGGCCAAGAATTTCCGGTCAGAGACGGAAAGACGGTTCGAACCGGCCCTTGACGCTGACGCCGAGATCGAAGGTCTTGCCGGCATGCGGGTCCGCCGCACGCGTTGCCTCGTCCATGTCCTGCCAGGCGGATGTCACCAGCATGCGATCGGCCTTCGCTCCGATGAAGGCGGTACAGCTCGGTTGGCCCGTCGGCACGGCGTAGCGCGCGATGCGCGCGCCGTCGGGGCGGTAGACATCGACCGTGCCACTGCCCCAGCGGGCGTTCCAGATCAGACCGTCGGCATCGCACACGGAGCCGTCGATGCCGCCAGCTTCGCCACTGCCGTCGACGAGCAGGCTCGGTTCGCCTTTCGGCAGCCCGGTCGCGGCGTCGAGATCGACGCGCATCAGGTGATTGATGTCGGTATCGACGAAATAGGCGACGGTTCCATCCGGCGAGAAGCAGATGCTGTTGGGAATGGTGATGGCGGCATAGAGCTTCGTCACCTTGCTGCCGGCGACGTGATAGATCGCGCCGGAGCCCTTTTCGGCGCTGCGGCCCATGGTGCCGATCCAGAGCGAACCGGACGCATGAACCCGGCCGTCGTTCGAGCGATTGATGGGTTCGTCCTCAAGCGTGGTCAGCAGGCTGAAGGCACCGGTCCGCGTATCCCTGATGAAGAGGCCCTGGTCGGAGGCGATCAGCTGCCGGGTCGGATCGATGACGGCGAGCACGCTGCCGAGGAAGGGTAGGGCGTGCACGGTCTTGCGCCCGCTTTCTAGGTGCAGTTCATGCAGTTCCTGGCCCTTGATGTTGAACCACCAGGCGGTGCCGGTGGCCGGGTCATAGGTCGGACCTTCGCCGAGGATCGACGTCGCTTCGCAGAGAATGCTGCCGGAGAAGGGGATGGTGTCGCTCATCAGCGCGCTCCGTAGACGGCGTCGTAGGCCTTGATGGTGGCAACGGCGCGCTCGCGCACTTCAGCCGCGCTCATGCCGGGCTTGTAGAGGCTGGAACCAAGACCGAAGCTGCGGATGCCGGCCTTGGCATAGTCGCCGAAATTCGCGTCCGAAACGCCACCGACGGCAGCGATTTCCAGCTCCGGCGGCAGGATCGCGCGGATCGCGGTGATGCCGGACGGGCCGAGCACGCTTGCCGGGAAGAACTTGAGGCCGGTGGCGCCCGCCGCCGCGGCCGAAAGCGCCTCGGTCGGGGTGAGCACGCCGGGCATGGTCACCATGCCCTTTTTGGCGGCGAGAGAAATCACCGCCGGCTCGACATTGGGGCTCACCATCAGGCGGCCGCCGACATCGGCGAGTTGTTCTACCTGTGCCGTCGTCAGCACCGTGCCGGCGCCGATCAGGCATCCCTCGGGCGCCATCTTCACGGCCGTCTCAATCGAGCGGAACGGATCGGGTGAATTCAGCGGGATCTCGATCGCGGAGAAGCCGGTCTCGATCAGGGCACCAACGACGCCTGCGGTTTCCTCGGGCTTGAGGCCGCGCAGGATCGCGATCAGCGGGTACTTCATCGACGGAAAGGGAATGCGGGTCATGAGCGTGTCTTTCGTTCAGAGGGGCCAGATCGCCTGGGCGGCGGTCGAAAGGCCGGAGCGGACGGCCGTGTCGGCATCGACCACCTGAAGAGGGCAGTCGAGGCTTTCGAGCGCGGCCTGATAAAGCGTACCAAGGGATCCGGAGGCGACGAGGCAGATGCTGTCGATCGTCTTGGCTGAAGCCAGCGCGCCGGCGATCTCCAGGCCGATCAGCGTGCCCGACAGCAATGCCTTGGCGTCGGTCGCGCTTGCGCCGTGCAGCAATTGGCCTGAGCGCGCGCCGAAGATCAGGCTGGTGGCGAGCGCCGGATTTGTGCGTGCCTCGGCCACCGCCGCCGCAAAGGCGGGATGATCGCCGGTAAACGCATGCGCGTCGGCGATCGAGTGGCTGAGGATCGAGTGCTTGGAGATCACGTCGAACAATTCGCCGGTCATGAAGGTGGAAAAGCCGCTGACGGCGCCGTCTTCGAGCCGCACCCATTTGCTGTGTGTGCCCGGCATGCAGACGAGATGTAGACCGCGACCGAGGTCGCTTGCCGCGCCGAGCAATTGCGTCTCCTCGCCGCGCATCACATCCGGGTGCCGCCGATCACGCTGCGCCAGACCCGGCAGGATACGGATGTCGCGATCGAGATCCGGCACTGCCACGGCATGGGAGGCGATATCGGCGAGCGCGGCCGGCGTATCGAGATAGCCGGCCTCGACCCAACCCTGCTTGGCGCCGGCCATGCCGCAGATGATCGCCGGCAGGTGGCCTGGCGCATCGACGGCGACCAGGTGCTTTTCGAGGATCGCATGGAACCCGGCCTTGTTGGCCGTGGTCATGCCTTCGCCGCTTCGGCGCTCGGCGAGCACCGAGCCGTCCTCGCCGATGATCCACAGCCGGAAACTCGTGGTTCCCCAGTCGACTGCGGCATAATAGGCTGCCGTCATCAAAGTGCGCCTCCATCGATGATCATTGTTTGCGCGGTCATGCCCGACGAGCACGCCGACGCGAGAAAAAGGCAAGGGCCGACGAGATCGTCGGCGGTGAGGCTGCGCTTCAGGCACTGCCGTTCCTGCATGCCGGCGATTGCCGCGTCGCTCAGCCACAGCCGTTTCTGGCGCTCGGTGACGATCATGCCGGGCAGGATCGCGTTGACGCGGATGTTGTCCTGGCCGAGCTTTCCGGCGAGCGATTTGGTCAGGCCGACGATCGCGGCTTTCGCCGTCGCATAGGCCGGGATTTCGGCCATGTTGAGCAGATAGGCGATCGACGAGAAATTGACGATCGACCCGCCGCCGGCTTCGCGCATATGCGGCGCAACCCCCTGGCTCATGAAGAAGAGGTGCCTGAGGTTGACCGCCTGGCTCTCGTCCCAGCTCTCTTCGGTTACGCTTTCGAGTGGTTGGCGATCGTCGCGCGCCGCATTGTTGACGAGCACGTGGATCGCGCCGAGAGCGGCCGCCGCAGTCTGCGCGGCCTTTTTTACCGCTTCGATGTCGCGCAAGTCGGCGGGAATATAGACCGGTGCCGTGCTTGCCTTGATGGCGAGCCTTTCGACGAGGTCGAGGCTTGCCCTCTCGTCGATATCGACGAAGGCCACCCGTGCACCCTGGTCGACGAAGCCCTCTACAAGCGCTGCGCCAATGCCGGAACCGCCACCGGTGACCAGCACCGCGCGGTCTTTGAGATCATGAAATTGTGCCTTCGGCACCGGCATATTCCTGTATCCCCGATCAGTCCTATGGTGAAGAGTTGTTCCATTATTTGGAACTTGATTTTATTATATGGAATTATCACGTCGAAGCGTCTACCTTGTCAAGGTCGCGCGCCCGATCGCGCGACTGCAATCGGAAACAAACAAGCGAGCGACGATGACGGGTGAAGCGGCAGGCGGAGGGGACGAAGTGCGTGCGGAGGCTGGCACGGGCACGCTCGGCAAGGCAATCACCGTCCTGGAAGCGGTGGTCACCGCCGATGGCCCGCAGCGCTTTACAGATATTCTCGCCCGGTCCGGCCAGCCGCGCGGCACGTTGTACCGGCTGCTCAGCCATCTGGTCGAGGAAGGACTGCTGATCCAGCGCCGCGACCTCTCCTATGAGCCTGGCCTTCGGCTGCTGACGCTGGCCTATCGTTCCTGGTCCGCCAATCGCTTTCGCGACGTTGCCGAGCCTCACCTGCAGCGATTGCACGAACTGACCGGTGAGACCGTGCATCTCGGCATTCTGCGCGAGACCGAGATCGTCTATGTCGACAAGGTAGAAAGCCGCCAGACGGTGCGCATGAGTTCGCAGATCGGCAAGGCGTCGCCGGCCTATTGCACCGGCATCGGCAAGGCGGCGCTGTCCTTGCTTGGACAGCCGGAGTTGGAAGGTATTTTGGCCCGAACCGAGTTTCACGCCTTCACGCCGCACACCCATCGCTCGGCTGCCACCTTGCTGGCGGAGATCGAGGAAATCCGGCGCGACGGCCACGCTTTCGACCGCGAGGAACATGAGACGGAGATCCGCTGCGTTGCAGCACCTATCCTCATTCCCGGCAGCGAACTTGCGGCCGGCCTGTCGGTAACCGGGCCCGCCTATCGGGTGACCATGGAGCAATTGTCGGCCTGGGCGGCAGCGGTTCGGGCAGCGGCGCAAGCGGTTGGCGAGGACGCGGCGATCCGTCTTGGGCCCGGCCGTGGTGGACCTTGAATTCACTTTACGGTAAATTAGAAACATCGACTGGACGTGGCGCGTCTCGCTCGATAGCTTTAATATATCAGACTCAGGTTCGTGGATGGTCTTAGTCTGGTTCGTTTTTGGTATTGGTATAAATTTTTGACGTGATCTTCATGCGGCGTCAGCGGCCGGTTCCCGCATGGAACCGGATGTGGAGAAGGGCGGAAGATGATTGATTTCAGCGCGAATTTGTCGGCGTTGGCGCTTCCTGATGGGCGAACCATCCGTGGGCCGATTTGTTGCGAAGAGGATATCAGGCGCGTGATCGCCCAGGTTGCGGATTCCTACGGTTTCCGTGGTTTCCTGGTGCTTGCCATTCCGGAAACGGAGAGCAACAGCCTGTCCGTCAACGCCTTGATGACGAACTACCCGGCCGCCTTTCTCAAAGGCTATGACAGTGCCGGCTTGATCAATGGCAGCCCGGTGATCCAGCGGCTTCGGCGCAGCACCATCCCCTTTACCTACGACGCGCACCAGCTTGCGCGCCGCCGAGCCGACGGCAAGGGCGATGCGGCGGTCTGCGTCTTCGAGCAGGCGAACATGCCGCGCGGCCTCTATCTGCCGGTGCACGATGCGAGCGGCCACCGCGCCGCGATCGCCTTTGGCGGCGACCGTCCCGTGGTTTCCAATGACGAGCTTCAGGAGCTCAACCTTTGGGCCGGCGTGCTCTACAGCAAATACATGGAGGTGCGCGATCGCGACAAGCGCGGTGCGGGAAGCCTTTCACGCCGCGAGGTCGAGTGCCTGCGCTGGGCGGCCGCCGGCAAGACCACCAGTGAAATGGCGAAAATTCTGGCGCTGTCCGAATATACCGTCAACCACTACCTCAACCGGGCAACGCGCAAGCTGGATTCGGTCAATCGCGTTCAGACCGTCGCAAAGGCCGTGCGCGCCGGGTTGATCAACTGATCGCCGGCACGCGTCGCGCGCGAGCTGATGGCAATATCGGCCTTCACGAGGGGAAATACACAGACTTTTGGGTCGAAGCGGCAGGGATTTTCGATCATCTGTTGGCATTGGCAGGCGGCTCGGTCTATTTGATACGTGATGAATGCCATGGAACGCGCGAATGCAGGATACGATGACGACCGGGATGACTGACGCAGATCTGCCCCGGGGCGGCGATTTCGCGTCCGAGATCGCAAAGCTTGAGACCCAGTTCGATATCATCCGCTATATGCGGCGGATCACGCAGGTTTTTGGCTTCAAGACGTTTCTGATCTGCTCGATCCCCTCGATCGACGTGGAGCGCCTCGCCGCGAGCACCGTCATCTCCAACATGCCGGCCGAGCTGCTGAACAAGTATGACAGCCTGTCGATGCTGCGCTTCAGCACCGGCGTGCGCCGCCTGCGCGAGACGACGACGCCGTTCCAGGTGACGCTTGCAGCCTGGGAGGGAGAGGGCGGCAAACCGGAATCGGCGGCCGAATACATCGAGATGCTGCGCGAAAACGGTATCTTCCAGGCAAGCTACTTCCCGGTTCATGACGCCGAGGGCGGCCGCGGCGCTGTCATCCTGATGGGCCCGCTGGTCGAACTGCCGATGACCGTCACCATGGAACTGCAGATGATTGCAATCCATGTCTATAACCGCCTCGCCGAAATCGGCTCCGTGTGGAAGAGCAGCGGCGCAGCACTTTCGGAGCGCGAGATCCAGTGTTTGAGCTGGACGGCTGCCGGAAAGACCAGCGCCGAGATCGCCGGCATCCTCGGGCTCTCCGAGCATACGGTCAACCACTACCTCAACCACGTGACCAAGAAGCTCGATGCCGTCAACCGCACTCAGGCGGTCGTGAAGGCGATGAAGAAGGGCTACATCAGCTAGCCCCAAGTCGGCCCTGCGCCGCAAGCCTCTTCCTGAATGTCCTCGACCTGATGCGATCGAAAGAAGCTTGGGGAAGCCCGGCATGCTGTCGCCAAGGTTCCGTCATCTGGGCGATCTGCTCCATCCTTGGACGATTTGCAGACGGTTGCTCAGAAACTGGGCATATGCCATCGCCGGCCGATGAATGGCGGTCGAGATTATCTTTTTGAAATTGCTGCCTATTTCCGCCAGATCTGAAACTGGCACGCATCCTGCATTTCTATTGGCATGTCCAGAGGGGACTAAAAAGAAGACAGCGCCCAAGAAGGTCGCGACCGAAAGGGCCACTGCCCGCCTTAAAGGTGATCCCGGATGTACGGACACCGAGGCGGGTGGTGGCCCTTCCTTTTTCCGATATGTCGCATTGGCGAAGCGCCCCGCCTCGACTATCTAAGAGATAACAAAAGAATGAGAGGGCGCGATGCCGGAAGTCACGAAAGAAGTAGTGCTCGAAAAGTTGCGCACGGTGCGTGGCCCGGGCATGGAAGGCAATATCGTCGACCTCGGGCTCGTGTCTGATGTCTTCATCTCCGACGGCAAGGCCTATTTCTCGATCACCGTGCCGGCCGAACGCGCCAAGGAGCTGGAGCCGATGCGGGCTGCAGCCGAGCGCGTGGTGCGTGACATTCCCGGGATCACCGCGGCAATGGTCGCTCTGACGGCCGACCGCAAGGCAGCCGCAGGCAGCGCGCCGGTGCAGCGCCCGCAGCCGCAGGCACCGTCCCATGCAGGCCACTCCCACGCCCCGCGTCCGGCTGGCGGACCGCCCGCCAAGGCGGGGATCCCCGGCGTCGGCGCGATTATCGCCGTCGCTTCGGGCAAGGGCGGTGTCGGCAAGTCGACCACGTCGGTCAATCTGGCGCTGGCACTCCAGGCAAACGGCCTGAAAGTCGGTCTGCTCGATGCCGATATCTACGGCCCCTCGATGCCGCGGCTCCTGAAGATTTCCGGCCGGCCGCAGCAGATCGAGGGCCGGCTCATCCGCCCGATGGAAAATTACGGCCTCAAGGTCATGTCCATGGGTTTCCTCGTCGATGAGGAAGTGGCGATGATCTGGCGCGGACCGATGATCCAGTCGGCGCTTCTGCAGATGTTGCGCGAGGTCGCCTGGGGCGATCTTGACGTGCTCGTCGTCGACATGCCGCCGGGCACGGGCGACGCCCAGCTCACCATGGCCCAGCAGGTGCCGCTTGCCGGTGCCGTCATCGTCTCGACGCCGCAGGACCTGGCGCTGATCGATGCGCGCAAGGGCCTTGCCATGTTCCGCAAGGTGGAAGTCCCGGTGCTCGGCATCGTCGAGAACATGAGCTACTTCGTCGCGCCCGACACCGGAAACCGCTACGACATCTTCGGGCACGGCGGCGCCCGCAAGGAGGCAGAACGCATCGGCGTGCCCTTCCTCGGCGAAGTGCCGCTGACGATGGGAATTCGCGAGACGTCGGATGCAGGAACGCCGCTGGTCGCCTCCGACCCGGCAGGCGAGGTCGCGCGCGTCTACCGCGATATCGCGACAAAGGTCTGGGAACAGGTATCGGCCACGCAGCAGGACAAGAGCCGCGCCGCGCCGAACATCGTGTTCGAGTAGTTTGTCTCGAAGCGGTTCTGCCCGGCTGTCGGGCACGAATCGTTTTGCCCTTGATTCGGTTTTGATTTAAGCAAACATGCTATAGGGTGGCGCCGAACTGGCGGCGCATGCCCGCGTGCCGGATTGCAAGAGGGCATTGATTTTGCGTTTGCGTTGCGCCATATGCCTTGCCGCACTTGCGAAGGTGCCCAACTTGACGCCCTCTCGCCCGAGATCTTGGCCTCTCGCGATGACTGAGTTGAAGACTTTGTCCTGACTGGCGGAACGTCCCATCCGATGGATCTCTATTGTGGGTATTTTGTGGCGCACGATCTTTCGCCTCTTCCATTCGACCCTAAGGTTGGCATGACGAGGACGCTCGCATGATCACCGGCTATTGCGCCGATGGCACGGCCGTCGTCCTGACGCCCGCCGACCCGCCCGAGAGCTTGCGTTCGGACCTCATCTGGCTGGATCTGGTCGAGCCGAACAAGGCGGAAGATCTGATGATGGAAAAGCTGCTCGGCATTTCCATCCCGACGCGCGACGACCTCAAGGACATCGAGCCTTCGAGCCGTCTCTATATCGAGGAGAGCGCCGTGTTCATGACGGCGTCACTGGTGTTTCGTTCGGACACGGAGATACCCGGCCTGACTGACATCGGCTTTATCCTGGCGGGTAGCCGGCTCGTCACCATCCGCTATGCCGAGCCCCGATCTTTCGCCCTCTTCAAGGCGTCGATGCACCGCTTCCCCGGAAATTGCCGAGACGGCGCGGTGGTTCTGACCCGGCTCCTGGAAACGATCGCCGACCGGACCGCCGAAATTCTCGAAGAGGCCGTGACCAAGATCGACGATCTGTCGATCGCCGTCTTCGGCGACAAGGCTGCCGGCAAGCGCCGCCCGCCGCATTTTCTCGAGGCGCGCCTGCGCGACGTTGCCGGGCATCATCGTCTGGTCGCCAAGACCCGCGACAGCCTCGCCTCGCTCTCGCGCCTGCTGACATTCGTCTACACCGTTCCGCAGGTGCAGGACGACAAGGAAACGCGCGAACTCTGCCGCTCGATTTCGCGCGACATCCAATCGCTGTCCGAACATGCCGGGTTCATTTCCGGCAACATTACCTTCCTGCTCGATGCATCGCTCGGCCTGATCAACGTCGAGCAGAACGCCATCATCAAGATCTTCTCGATCGCGTCGGTCGTGCTTCTGCCACCGACGCTGGTCGCCTCGGTCTACGGCATGAACTTCCGCGTCATGCCCGAGCTGGAATGGCAATTCGGTTATCCCTGGGCGATCGCGGCGATGGTGATATCGGCCGTGATCCCCTTTTTCTTTTTCCGCTGGAAAGGCTGGCTTTGAACGCCAGTAGGTTTGCATGACCCAATCGCATGCCCCTTCCACTCATGAGCCGAAGGACCTGCGCCGTCTGCTGGTCCTCGGGCTTGGTTCGATCGGTGTCGTCTATGGCGATATCGGCACCAGCCCGCTCTATGCCTTTCGCGAAGCGTTGCGCCCGGTTTCCCATGACGGTGTGACCGATGCGGAGATCATCGGCCTGATCTCGCTGATGATCTGGACGCTGACGATCATCGTCACGATCAAATACGTGCTGTTTCTTCTGCGCGCTGACAACCAGGGAGAGGGCGGTACGCTGTCGCTGCTTGCCCTGTTGATGAAGTCCGCCAACGGCCACGCCGCCATCCTCTTCTTCATGGGCATCGCCGGTGCCGCGCTCTTTATCGGCGACGCGATGATCACGCCGGCGCTGTCGGTTCTTTCAGCGGTCGAAGGTCTGAAGCTGGTGACGCCGGCGCTGTCGGAATATGTCGTGCCGATCGCGGTGGTCATCCTGTTGATGCTCTTTGCGGTGCAGTCGAAGGGAACCGCGGCGGTCTCGAACTTCTTCGGTCCGATCACGCTCGTCTGGTTCCTGGTGATGGGCGGCATCGGTTTCGTGCACATCTCCGACGACTTATCGATCTTCAAGGCCTTCAATCCCTACTACGCCGTGAGCTTCATGCTCAGCGAAGGCTATGTCGGCATCATCGTGCTCGGCGCCGTCTTCCTGACGGTGACCGGTGCAGAGGCGCTCTACGCCGACCTTGGCCATTTCGGCCGCCGGCCGATCCAGTGGGCCTGGTTCCTGATCGTCTTTCCGGCATTGACCCTCAATTATCTCGGCCAGGGCGCCTTCGTCCTGAAGAACCCGGAAGCGATGTCCGACCCGTTCTTCCTGATGTTCCCGAAATGGGCACTGCTGCCAGTGGTCATTCTGGCGACGGCGGCAACCATCATCGCCAGCCAGGCGGTGATAACCGGTGCCTTCTCGCTGACGCGCCAGGCGATCCACCTCGGCTTCCTGCCGCGCATGGCGATCTTCCATACGTCCGAGACCCATACGGGCCAGATCTACCTGCCGAACGTCAACACGCTCCTGATGTTCGGCGTCATGGCGCTGGTCTTCGTCTTCGGTTCGTCCGAATCGCTGGCGACCGCCTACGGCATCTCGGTGACCGGCGCGATGGTGGTGACGACGGTGCTTTCCTTCGAGTTCCTGCGCATGCGCTGGAACTGGTCGGCGCTTGCGGCCGCCGCTGTGCTGTTGCCGCTCTTCGCGCTGGAGTTCATCTTCCTCGGCGCCAACATGCTGAAGATCCACGACGGCGGCTACGTTCCGGTGCTGATCGCCGCCACCTTCATCATCATCATGTGGACCTGGCGGCGCGGCACCGAAATCCTGCACGCCAAGACCCGCCACATCGACATACCGCTGGCGAGCTTCATCAAGTCGATCGAGCGCAAGAGCGAACATGCGCCGGTGGCCGTGCCCGGAACCGCCGTGTTCCTGACGAGCGATCCGGAATCGACGCCGGCCGCACTGCTCCACAACATCAAGCACAACCACGTGCTGCACAATCAGAACTTCATCCTGACGATCCGCACGGCCAATACGCCGAAGGTGCCGAAGTCGGAACGGGTGAGCATGCAGCCGTTGTCGGACCGGTTCACATTGCTCGAAATGCGCTTCGGCTTCATGGAAACGCAGAACGTCTCGCAGGCGCTCGGTCTCTTCCGCAAGTCGGGCCTGAAGTTCGACATCATGTCGACGTCCTTCTATCTCGGCCGCCGCAAGCTCGTGCCCGATGCCGAGAGCGGCATGCCGCACTGGCAGGACCGGTTGTTCATCGCGCTTGCGAATGCGGCAATCGATCCATCGGACTACTTCCGCCTGCCGACCAACCGCGTGGTCGAACTCGGCTCGCACGTGATCATCTGACGTTCGCCCGGTCCTTGGCCGGGCGCGAGATGGGCCGGATATACAACGCGACGAAGCCGCCTTCCGATGGGGAGGCGGCTTCGTTGCGTTGTGGGGGCATCCACCTTTCAGCGATCGCGCATTAACCAAACATCAAGGTTAATGCTTCATTTTCAAAGCACGAACGGAGCAGTCCCGGCGAAGTGTCCGGTTGCTTGATTGTCTAATCTTCCCGCGCGGAATTCTCGACGCTGGCGCATAGCCGGCGCGGGCGAAGCCGTGCCGCCTGATAGCGTTGCGTGGAGTCGGTTGGTGCGTAAGAGTCGGAACCTGCGTATAAAGTCTCGCCTGAACCCGTCCGCCTGGATGGCGCCCGCGATCATCGGCCTTGCGCTTTATCTCGGCTTTCCCTCGTCTGCGGCCTATGCCGACCTCGCGACCTTCCTGTCCGGCATCAACCGGGGCGGCGAGCGCTGGCGCATGTATATGACGCCGTCGCCGGCCGGCTCGATCCACGAAGCCGAAATGGTGTTTGCCGATCCGGTCACCACGGGCGCGCTTGACGGCGGCGCCGGCATCACCATGCCGGACGGCAGCCGCGTCGCGCTGACCGCGGAAACCAAACATTCGGGCACGCCCGACGAAGACCGCGTCAACCGTCAGGCCAAGAAGGGCCGCGTCGTCGCCGTGACCCCGGTAACGCCGCCGAAGGATTTCTCCGCCGGCTCCATCCTGCAGCGCACCAGCTCCCTGATGGAGCCAAGCCTGGGGGAGGGGGAGAAGATGGTCTTCGCCAAGTCCCGCATCGAAGGCAAGGAGATCGAGATCGCCACCGCCTTCTACCGGAAGACGCCGCCAAAGGCGGAGCCCGGCGTTTCGCCGATGCTGGCCAAGCTCGTTACCAATGATCGCCCCGACATTCTTGCGACTGCTTACGTCCGGCCCGAGCCGGACTACGCGCGTGAATCGCCCTTCGATTCGATCCTGCGCGAAGACAGGAACGCCGGTCGCTTCATTCCCGAGATTGCGCCGGACGACCACGCCTGGGCCGCCACCGCATTGCCGGGGTCGGTCTTCAGCAAGGAAGAGCAGACCTGCCTGGCCGAAGGCATCTACTTCGAAGCCCGTAGCGAGCCGCTCAAGGGTCAGGCCGCGGTCGCGCAAGTGATTCTCAATCGCGTGCGCAATCCCACCTATCCGAAGACCATCTGCGGCGTTGTTTATCAGAACAAGGCCTGGCGCAACCGTTGCCAGTTTTCCTTCGCCTGCGACATGATACGCGACCTTATTTATTCCCGCTCGCACTGGAAGACCGCCAAGGAAGTCGCCATGGCCGTCACCGCCGGCAAGATCTGGCTGCCGGAAGTGGGCTCTGCCACCCATTACCACGCAACCTACGTCAATCCGCCGTGGGCGAAGACGATGAAGCGGGTCGGCAAGATCGGCATGCATATATTCTATCGCACCTATGGCGGCGGCTGGAGCTGATCCGCGCCCGACGCGATTCCGCCGCCTTTCCTGCGCACACGCGGAAGGGGGATTCCCGCCGGTCTCCGGCCGGAATCCTGCGGCGACCTTGTCGAAGATCGATGAACGTGTGCTTAACCCATTGAATTTCATGGAAAACATTGTCCACGATCAAGCGACCTGCACGCCTTGACTATGCGGGTGCCTAAAACTATGTTGCGCGCGACTTCAAATGGGGCCGAAACGTGGCTTGTGCGAAGGCCTATTGTATGACCGAAATCGCGGTCTGAGACCCGATAAGGACGACAAGGGAGTAGCCACGTGGCGGAGAAACCTGAAGAAAGTCTGGAAGCGCGGCTGAAGCAGCTCGGCGACAAGATTGAGGCCAAGAGGCCCAATACGCCTGATGTAGCGGAAGCCAGGGCCGCCGAAAGCCGTAAAGGTTATGCGGCGGCGATGAAGCTCTCGAGCGAGTTCATCGCCGGCATCGTTGTCGGGGCGTTTCTGGGCTATCTTTTGGACCACTTTGCGGGTACAGGGCCGTGGGGATTGATTATCTTCCTGCTTCTCGGCTTCTGCGCTGGCGTGCTGAATGTGCTGCGCTCGGCCGGTATGGTGGCGACACCGGAAGCCGGAAGAGGCGGTTCTGGGAATGACAAGAAGGACGGCGACGCCCGCTGAGGCGTTGCCCCGAAGAAAACGGTTTCCGCTCTCGGGCGGGTAGAACGAAAGAGAAGCGCGGTGTCAAACGATCCGACCCACCAGTTCTTGGTCAATAAGATTGTCCCGATCGAAATTGGCGGAATGGACTTTTCCTTCACCAATGCGTCGCTGTTCATGGTTGCGACCGTGGGTGTTGCCGCAGGCTTTCTTTATCTGACGACGTCGCAGCGCGGTCTTATCCCGACCCGCATGCAGTCGGTCTCGGAAATGTCCTACGAATTCATCGCCTCGATGCTGCGCGAAGGTGCCGGCAGCGGCGGCATGAAGTTCTTCCCGATGGTGTTCTCGCTGTTCATGTTCATCCTGACGGCGAACCTGCTCGGCATGATGCCCTACTTCTTCACGGTCACCAGCCAGATCATCGTCACTTTCGCTTTGGCGCTGTTCGTCATCGGTACCGTCATTCTCTACGGTTTCTACAAGCACGGTCTCGGCTTCCTGAAGCTCTTCGTGCCGCATGGCGTTCCTGGCGTCCTTCTGCCGCTCGTCGTCGCGATCGAAGTCATCTCGTTCCTTTCCCGCCCCATCAGCCTCTCGGTCCGTCTTTTCGCCAACATGCTGGCCGGCCACATCACGCTGAAGGTCTTCGCAGGCTTCGTCACCTCGCTCAGCGCCCTCGGCGCGGTCGGCATCGGTGGCGCCATCCTGCCGCTCATCATGACCGTCGCCATTACCGGTCTTGAGTTCCTCGTCTGCTTCCTCCAGGCCTATGTCTTCGCGGTACTGACTTGCATGTACCTCAACGACGCTGTCCATCCCGGAAGCCACTAAGGAATAACAGTCGCTTGCTTCCGGCCGGACCTCCGCCGGAAGCGCAATCCTAAGCCGCAACACCATTCGAAGGAGTTCAAACATGGAAGCGGAAGCAGCAAAGTACATCGGCGCAGGTCTCGCTTGCCTCGGCATGGCCGGCACGGCTCTCGGCCTCGGCAACATCTTCGGCAGCTACCTCTCTGGCGCGCTGCGTAACCCGTCGGCTGCTGACGGCCAGTTCGGCCGCCTCGTATTCGGCTTCGCCGTTACGGAAGCTCTGGGCATCTTCTCGCTGCTCGTAGCCCTGCTCCTCCTCTTCGCCGTCTAATATCGGCTGGAGTTTCGGCCGCGACCCGTCAAAAGGTCGCGGCCGCGCATATTCTTGAGTGCACCTGGAGGTGAGCATGTTTGTGACCGCGGCTTATGCCCAGCAGTCAACCACCACTGAAGGCGCCGAAGCACACGATGCCGCTGCGGCCGGTGAGGTGCACACCGAAACGGGTGTGGCTCACGAAGGCGAGGCTGGCTCCGGCGTGTTCCCGCCCTTCGATACGACCCATTTCGCATCGCAGCTGCTTTGGCTCGCGATCACGTTCGGCCTCTTCTATCTCCTGATGTCGAAGGTCATCATTCCGCGCATCGGCGGAATTCTGGAAACCCGTCACGATCGGATCGCTCAGGATCTCGATGAAGCGTCCCGCCTCAAGGGCGAAGCCGACGCTGCCATCGCTTCCTACGAGCAGGACCTGGCAGCCGCCAAGTCCAAGGGTCACAAGATCGCCGACGACGCCCGCGAATCCGCAAAGGCCAAGGCCAATGCTGACCGCACCGCCGTCGAAGCCGACCTTGCCAAGAAGATCTCGGCTGCAGAAGACCGCATCGCCGACATCAAGGCAAAGGCACTGGCCGACGTCGGCGCCATCGCCGAGGAAACCGCAACGGCTGTCGTCAAGCAGCTGATCGGCGGAACCGTCACCAAGGCCGAGATCACCGCTGCCGTCAAGGCATCGGCTGGCAACTGAGGAGCACTGAACTATGCATCTTGATGCAACTTTCTATGCCTTCGTTGGCCTGATCCTGTTCTTCGTCCTGATTGCCTATCTCAAGGTTCCGGGCATGGTCGGCAAGGCGCTCGACGCCCGCGCCGAAAAGATCGGCAACGAGTTGACCGAAGCCAAGCGCCTGCGCGAAGAAGCACAGGGCCTCGTCGCTGAATACCAGCGCAAGCGCAAGGATGCCGAAGCGGAAGCTGCTGGCATCGTCGCTGCCGCCCAGCGCGAAGCCGAAATGCTGACCGCGGAAGCCAAGCAGAAGACCGAGGAATACGTCGTTCGTCGCACGGCTCTTTCGGAACAGAAGATCAAGCAGGCCGAAAGCGACGCGATCAACGCGGTTCGTTCCGCTGCCGTCGATCTCGCGATCGCCGCTGCCGAGAAGGTCATTGCCGCCAAGGCCGACGCCGGCGCCCAGAGCGATCTGTTCAAGAAGGCACTTGGCGACGTCAAGGCACGCTTGAACTAAGCGCTCGGACATTCGATTGGAGAAAGCCCCGCTTCGTGCGGGGCTTTTTTTATGCCTGTCTGCAGAGACCGCGTTGGCCCGAACAATGGGTGGTGCCAGCCTCCGTCAGAGATTTGCGTAGGCGTTTCGCCACATCAGGTTTGGCCGCCGAAGTAGGACCAGTGTTCAAGAGCTAGCGTGGCGCACGTCAGCATGCGCGCCGCCGGTATGGCTTTTGACGCGAGAAAAGCTGTTGACGAGATATGTCGGAAGCGGAACCGACAACGCCTGCGTAGCGCTGGTCAGGGATTGCGCAAAGGTTAGTCGTCCCGGCGCAGCGGCCGGAAGCTCATGCGGTGCAGCGGGCAGGGGCCGTGGGTCTCGATGGCGCGACGGTGGGTCACCGTCGCATAGCCGGCATGGAGCGCGAAGCCGTAGCCGGGATGTGCGAGATCGGCACGGGCCATCATGCGGTCGCGGGTGACCTTGGCGACGATCGAAGCGGCGGCGATCGACAGCGACCGCGCATCGCCCTTGACGACCGCCTTGGCGTGGCAGGTGAGGCCGGGCGGCACGTCACGGCCGTCGACGAGCACGAAGCGTGCGTTCGAGGGCAGGCCGGCCACGGCGCGTCGCATGGCTTCAAGGCTTGCCTTGCGGATGTCGGTGGCGTCGATCGTGCCGGCCGAAGCCGAGGCGATCGACACTTCGGACGTGGCGAGGATTTCTTCGAACAGTTTTTCGCGCGCCTGCGCCGTCAGCTTCTTGCTGTCGTCGAGGCCTGCGGGAATGGCGTCCGGATCGAGGATGACGGCGGCGGCGACCACCGGTCCCGCGAGCGGCCCACGCCCGGCCTCATCCGCTCCGGCGACCGGCCAGAAGCCATCGCCCTTGGCCGAAAGCTCGAAATTGAAATCGGGCGCTTCGATGATATCGGGAAAAAGGGGAGAATCGGACGATCTGCGAGACATAAGTCTAATTCGCATGATCGACCGATTCTCTTCAAGCCCCCAGGTCCGAGTGCGGCGGCGGACGGGGGATTACCGGGGCCCACGGCGGGTAAGGGGCACCGGAACTGCTATGCAATCTGAGGCGCCCGCTATCGGGTTCGCCTGGCGGTGCGGGGCGATCATCTCTCGCCGCGCGCCGATTACGAAATTGCGGGATGGCTACCCAGGCGACCGGAAAGCCTTCAAAGAAGCGAGAGCTGCACCCCCGTTCCGAGCGGCGGCACGAAGAGATCGTCGCGCAGCTGCCGGCGCGTCGGGTTGAAGCCGAGGCGCTTGACCGCCAGGTCGAAGCGGCGGCCAATCTGCCACGCATAGGGGCCGGCGCCCTTCATGCGCTTGCCGAATTCGGCGTCATAGTCCTTGCCGCCACGCATGGAGCGGATGAGCGACATGACGTGCCGGTAGCGGTCCGGATAATTGCGCAGCAGCCAGTCGCGAAAGAGCGGGCTGACCTCGAGCGGCAGCCGCAAGAGGACATAGCTCGCTTCGGTCGCGCCGGCTGTCCTTGCGCCTTCGAGCACGCGCTCGATCTCGTGGTCATTCAGCGCCGGAATGATAGGGGAAACGAGAACACCGGCCGGGATGCCGGCTTCGGCAAGCATGCGTATCGCCTCCAGCCGCTTGCTCGGGGTCGAGGCGCGCGGCTCCATCGTGCGGGCGAGCTTCCGGTCGAGTGTCGTGACGGAGATCCCGACGCGCACCAGTCCCTTTTCCGCCATCGGCGCCAGGATATCGATATCGCGGGTGACCATCGCTGATTTGGTGACGATCATGACCGGATGGTTGGCGTCCCGCAGCACCTCGAGGATCTGGCGCATGATGCGCCACTCCTTCTCGATCGGCTGATAGGGGTCGGTGTTGGTGCCGATGGCGATCGGCCTCACCTTGTAGTCCTGCCGCGCCAGTTCGCGCTCCAGAAGTCGCGGTGCATCCGGCTTGGCAAACAGTTTTGCTTCGAAGTCGAGGCCGGCCGATAGGCCCATATACGCGTGCGTGGGGCGGGCAAAGCAATAGATGCAACCATGCTCGCAGCCGCGATAGGGATTGATCGAGCGGTCGAAGGAGATGTCGGGAGACTCGTTCCTCGTGATCACCGTGCGCGGCTTCTCGACCTGAACCTCGGTCTTGAACGGCGGCAGATCCTCCAGGCTTTCCCAACCGTCGTCGAACGTCTCGCGGCTGCGCGGTTCGAACCTGCCGGACATGTTGATCCCGGCGCCGCGCCCCCGGCGGCGATCGATGTCGATCCGGAGGCCCGTTGCGCTCATCATCGCTTCGGCCACATCTGCCGTGTTGGCGGGCGCAAGAGCACCCTGCCTGATCTGAGACAGCTCGGTCATTGGAATCTCCCCGGAATCAGATATTTGATCCCGTTTTGTTCTGATTATTTTCCTATCGCGAATGAGGGAACAATTCAAGAACAAAAAATTGCAATTTCGGTTTTGTCGATCAAGGCACCGCTTCGGTCGATGTCCTGGATGTAGCAATTGCCGTGCCGATGCGTTACGAGAAACCATGCTCACGATCATTATGGAAACCCGCGACAACGAAGCCGAACTGGCGCAGACGCTTGCTGTGTTGGTTGCCGGCGCGGTGGAGGGGCTGGTCAGCGATGTGATCATCCTCGATCACGGTTCGAAGGATGGTTCGTCCGATGTGGCCGATGCCGCTGGATGCCGTTTCTGCCGGGATTGGAATCTCGCCGATGTGGTGGGTTCGGCGCGTGGCGAATGGCTGATGTTGCTGGAGCCGGGCGCCCGCCCGATCGGCCGCTGGATCGATGAACTGGCCGAGTACGTGTCGATGAACAAGGCACCGGCCCGCTTCTCCGGTTCGAGACTGCATCGCAGGCCTTTCTTCCGCCGGCTGACCCGGCGGGGAAAGCCGCTGGAGACAGGCTTTCTCCTGCGCAAGAACGATGCTCTTGCGGCCGCCCGCGGCAATACGGGCCTGGATGCCATGACGAATGTCCGCTCTGTCCGCAAGCTCTCGACCGAACTTGTTCCGGCCTGGGTCGCCGTCGAAGCCAGGCGGTAACGCCGGTTCGTAGCGCGCAAAATTAAAGGTGCCAGTCCCGGGGGGACGGCACCTCCAAGCGGCTCTCAAATGACCTTGTTTGGTAGATTTCTATCCGGGCAGCATTCTGGCTGCCCGTCGTATCCAACATTGCATTCCGCCTGGGGGACAGAGGCGGAAGGGTCTGGCGGCGCGAGGAATAGAACGTGCGGCGGTCGTTCCTCGCTGTGTCAACGCTTGGAGACTAACGAGAGGAGAAGCGACCGTCAGTTACTAAGGTAACAGGTCGGCCAAGCCGGAACGGTCCAAGCTCTTCAGCCACGTTTCAGATGCTCGTCGAGCCGCGGCATGATCTCCACGAAATTGCAGGGCATGTGCCGATAGTCGAGCTGTTGCTTGAGGATGCCGTCCCACGCATCACGGCAGGCACCGGGCGAACCCGGAAGGACGAAGATGAAGGTGGCGTTGGCAACGCCGCCAGTTGCCCGCGACTGGATCGTCGAGGTGCCGATCTTCTCGAAGGAGATACGGTGGAAGACTTCGGAGAACCCGTCCATGCGCTTCTCGAACAACGGTTCCAGCGCCTCGGGCGTCACGTCCCGCCCGGTGAAGCCCGTTCCACCTGTCGTGATCACCACGTCGATGTTGGGATCGAGCGTCCAGGCCTTCACCTGGTCGTAGATCTTCGTCTTGTCGTCGGAAACGATGGCGCGCGCCTCAAGCCGATGGCCGGCGTCACGCACCCGCGCTTCCAACGTGTCGCCCGACTTGTCGTCGGCGCGCGTGCGCGTGTCGGAGACCGTGAGGATGGCGATCCCGACAGGAATGAACGGACGCTTTTCGTCGATGCCGGCCATGCTATTTCCCTTTGCCCACTGTCCTGCAGGCGAGAACGTACCACCCGGGGTAGGCCTCCGAAAGAGCGCGCGCTGTCGCAGCCGCGCGCACGTCGCTGTCGAAAAGGCCGAAGCATGTGGCGCCCGAGCCCGACATGCGCGTGAGCGCCGTTCCGGCTTCGGTCAATGCCTTGCGGACCGTGCCGATCACGGGCTCAAGGCCCTCTGCCGGCAGCTGCAAATCGTTGCGCATCGTGGCGATGGCAGAAATCCACTCGGCCGCCGTACCGGCTCTGTGAGGCGCAACGAGCGTCGGGTTCGTCTTGTTGGCGAGGGCCCGGAAGACAACCGGAGTCGAGACGGCGACGAGCGGATTCACCAGCACGACCGGCAGCGCGGGGAAATCCGCAAGCGGCGTAATGTCCTCGCCGATCCCCTTCGCGAGCAGTGGCGTGCCGGCAAGACACATCGGCACGTCCGCCCCGAGCTGCAGCGCGATGGCGCCGAGGCGGGAGGGTTCGATCGTCGCGCCCCAAAGATCGAGAAGCCCAAGAAGCGTCGCCGCCGCATCCGCGGATCCGCCGCCAATGCCCGAGGCGAGCGGCAGGTTCTTCTCGAGATGCAGGTGGACCGGCCCGGCCGTGTCGCGGTCAACTGCCTGCAGTTCGGCGCGCAGCAGGTCCCGTGCCTTCAGAACCAGGTTGCCGCCCGCGCCGGCATCCATCGGCAGCGCGGCGGCAAACGCGCCCGAAACCGTGAAGCGATCCGCATCCGCCGGCGAGAGACCGATGCGATCGCCGCGATCGGCAAAAGTGACGAGACTTTCGAGAAGATGGTGGCCGTCGGCGCGCTGGCCGACGACGTGAAGGGCCAGATTGATCTTGGCGGGGGCTGCGCGCGTCAGCGCGAAGCCCGCGATGTCACCTTCCGACATGGAACGATCAGGACTTCTTGTCCGGCGCCGGTGCTTCCGGGGTCACCTTCTTCGGAGCGGTTTCCTTGGCATCGGCGGAGGCGGGGACCGTTTCCTTGAGCGGCGGCAAGCCGTTCTCGATCTTTGCCTTGATCTTCGGGATCTCGGCTTCCTCGGGCTTCAGTTCGAGCGTCTGCGTCCACTGGAACACGGCTTCGAGCTTGCGGCCAACGCGCCAGTAGGCGTCGCCAAGGTGATCGTTGATCGTCGGGTCGCCGGCCATCAGTTCGGCTGCCTTCTCCAGTTCCACGACTGCGTCGTCGAAGCGGTTCATGCGGAAATAGGCCCAGCCGAGGGAATCGACGATATAGCCGTCATCCGGCTTCAACTCGACGGCCTTGCGGATCATCTCCAGGCCCTCTTCGAGGTTGATGTTCATGTCGACCCAGGAATAGCCGAGATAGTTCAACACCTGCGGCTGGTCCGGATTGAGCTCCAGCGCCTTGCGGAAGTTCGGCTCGGCCTTGTCCCAGAGCTTCTGGCGCTCATAGGCGATGCCGCGCTGGAAGAACACGGTCCAGTCGCTGCGCTTCGGCACGGAGCCGATCTGTTCGACGGCGCGATCGTAGAGTTCGCCCATCTCCTTGTAGTCCTTGGCGTCGGAAAGCACGCTGCCATAGGCGAGATAGTTGCGGATGTTCTTCGGATCGACGTCGATGAGCGCCTTCAGGTGCTTCTTCGCCTCGTCGACCTTGCCGATGCTGGCGAGGCTGAGCCCGAGCTGTAGTTCCGAAACGCGCCGCATCGGCGAGGTCTCGGGAATGGCCTTGTAGAGTTCGATCGCCTCGTTCGGTTTCTTCAGGTTTTCGGCGATGCCGCCGAGCATGACCAGGATGTCGGCGCTGTCAGGGTCGAGCCGGCGCGCGGTCTGCAGGTAGAGCGAGACGATGTCCTCGGCGCCGTCGCGGTTGAGTGCCGCACCGATCGAAAAGAGCACGGCCGCAGCGCCCTGGGTGGCGTTCTTGACCTGCTGTTCCTGCGGAACACCGTTCTCGATATCGGTCCTCAGCGCCTGCAGCGGCGTGTAGTTGTTGACCATGTTTTCGCCGACGGCGACGGTATCGAGCGCCTTCTGTTTGTTGCCTTCGCGCGCCTCGAAACGGGCAAGCGCTTCGACCGCGCGCATGAAGGTGTCCGGAGCGGCACTTCCGCCCTCGCGGTCGAGAATGGCATCGTTGAGCCTGGTGCGCGCCGTCTGCTTGTCACCCGCAGCAACCGCGATCGCGCCCGCGTGATAGTTCTTGAACACGCGGAACCATTCAGGACCGTCAAGGCCGTTGATCTCGGCGAGTGCTTCCTTCGGCTTGCCCTGGCCGAATTTCGCCCAGGCCGAAAGCAGGCCGTTCATCAGGCGGTCGAGATCGTTCGGACCCTGGTAGTTCAGAAGCTTCTGTGCGTTGCGATACTCGCGCTTGCGGATCGCCTCGATTGCGCGAATGACCGTCGTGATGCGCTCGACGGCCGGGTCGGACTTCAGCTGCTCGGCAATCTTCGCGCCTTCGTCGAACTGGCCCGCCATCAGAAGCGTGATCATCAGCCGCTGCTTGACGTCGTTGTTGTTCGGCTCGAACTGCAGCGCGATGCGGTAGAGTTCCGTGGCGGAAGCGAAGTCGCGGTCCGTATCGGCGGTGCGGGCAGCGAGAAATGCGCCGGAAAAGGTATTGACCGACTTGATGTCGAACGGCTCAGTTTCCTCGACGGCTGCGGTCTTCTCCTCGGCAAATGCCTGGTAGCCGCCGCTGACAGCAGCGAGAGCCAGCAGTGCTGCGCCGCTGAGGAGGCGGAGAATCGTCTTTTGCCGCATGTCAAACCTTTCGCGCCGATTGCTCGGCTTTCGCACCACTAAGGGTTGTTTTCGGAGTCAGCCACATATAGCCCAACGCAACTCTTGAGGAACAGAATGGCTTTTTTGGCGCAACGCGGCAAGAAAATCCTGTCGCTCGTTCTGACCTGCCCGGAGCCCGTCAGCTGACGCGATCGATGCAGAAGTCGATGACTTCGGTGAGCGCCGATTTCCAGGGAGACGCCGGCAGCGGCGCCAGCGCATCGCGGGCAATCGTGCCGTAATGCTGGGCGCGCGCGATGGTGTCGCTCAAGCCCCCATAGCGCTTGATCAGGCCGAGTGCCTTGTCGAGGTTCGCGTCGCTGCTGTCGCCGCCTTCGATCGCCTCGCGCCAGAAGGCACGGTCTTCCGCCGTCCCGCGGCGATAGGAGAGGATTACAGGAAGGGTGATCTTGCCCTCGCGGAAGTCGTCGCCGACATTCTTGCCGAGGTCGCTCGACGAGCCGCCATAGTCGAGCACGTCGTCGACGAGCTGGAAGGCGAGGCCGAGGTTCATCCCGTAGGATTTCAGCGCATTGCGGTCCGATTTGCTGGTCTGGGCTACGATCGGCCCAACTTCGGCGGCGGCGGCAAAAAGGGCTGCGGTCTTGGCACGGATGACCTGGAGATAGTCGTCCTCGGTCGTTTCCATGTTCTTGGCGACGGAGAGCTGCAGCACTTCGCCTTCGGCGATGACCGAAGCTGCCGTCGACAGCACGTCGAGCGCGTCAAGCGAGCCGACATCGACCATCATGCGGAAGGCCTGGCCGAGCAGGAAGTCGCCGACCAGCACGCTTGCCTGGTTGCCCCAGATCGTGCGTGCGGTGGATTTGCCGCGGCGAAGGTCGCTTTCGTCAACGACGTCGTCATGGAGAAGCGTCGCGGTGTGCATGAATTCGACGCTGGTTGCGAGCTTGACGTGGGCGTCGCCCTCGTAGCCGAACATCGCAGCGGAGGCGAGCGTCAGCATCGGGCGCAGACGCTTGCCGCCCGAAGAAATCAGGTGGTTGGCGACCTCGGGAATCATCTGAACGTCGGAGCCGGCCTTCGACAGGATAAGCTGGTTGACGCGCTCCATGTCCGCAGCGGTCAGATCAACGAGCGGCTTTACGGACGCCTGTTTGTTTTTGCTGTCTTCCAGCGGTATCACTACGCCCACACCGGGACTCCTGTTTTCATTGTCGCTTTCGACAATAGGAAGGGGTGTCCCGTGCGGCAAGAGGCGAATTGTCCCGCTTGCTGAAATAGGACAGGAAAAACCGCCGGATGAAGGAATTGATCCGTACCAACGATGCCGTCGTGCTCTCCTTTGCCGAGAGCCTGATGAAGGATGCCGGCATCGCAAGCCTCATCGCCGACCAGGGGATGAGCATTCTTGAGGGCTCGCTCGGCCTCTTGCCCCGTCGCTTTCTGGTCGCCGAGGAAGACGCGGACGCGGCGCGCCGGATCCTGATCGATGCCGGGCTCGAGGCGGAGTTGCGCCCTTGAGCACGGAGCCGATGCCGGCTGCGACCGAAACCGTCGATGCATTTCACCGCGGCAAGTTCCATGTCGTCCAGCCACTCGGCCAGGGGCATCGCTCCGGCATGGACGCCATGCTGCTTGCGTCGCTCGTTGCATCGGATCGTCCCTGCCGGGTCGCCGATCTCGGTGCGGGCGCGGGTGCAGCCGGCATGGCCGTCGCCTCGCGGATCGACGATGCGGAAGTGGTGCTGGTGGAGCGCTCGCCCGTTATGGCGGAGTTTGCCCGCCGCAGCCTGGCGCTTGCCGAAAACGCCCGTCTTTCCTCGCGCGTCTCGGTCGTTGAGGCCGACGTTTCACTGACCGGCAAGGCGCGTGTCGCGACGGGTCTGGCGGATGACAGCTTCGATCATGTGATCATGAACCCACCCTTCAACGATGCCTCGGACCGCAAGACTCCGGATGCGCTCAAGGCCGAGGCCCATGCGATGAGCGACGGGCTGTTCGAGATCTGGGTGAAGACGGCGGGCGCGATCATGAAGCCCGGCGGGCAACTGTCGTTGATCGCTCGGCCGGAATCGATCGCCGAGATCATCGCCGCTTGCGGCCGCCGCTTTGGCGGCATCGAGATCACGGCGCTGCATCCGCGGGTCGGTGAAAACGCCGTGCGCATCCTGGTGACGGCGATCAAGCAGAGCCGCAAACGGCTGGTCTTCCGCGCCCCGCTCGTCATGCACGAGGAGGGGCATCGCTTCGCAGACCATGTCGACGACCTCAACAATGGCCGCGCCGCCTATCGCCGCCGCTGATTTACCGTATGCGGCATTGCGTTCGCCGCATCAGTGCATACATGGCATGGAAGAGCCCCTGGCGGGCGATCGAGCGAAGCATTCCGCTTTTCGCCGATGAGACGCGGTCATGTCTATGATTTCCGGTCGTTCCGGCTCAAAATCATGGCATGTCCCAGCAGGCAGGAGTTGAAATGAAGACGTTCTTGAGACGGTTGTTGCCCAAGCGTTTTCGCAAGGAAGGTGTGACGATCCCCGTCGTCCGGCTCCACGGCGCGATCATGGCCGGCGGCGGTCAGTTCCGGCCGGCGCTCAACCTGGCGACAGCGGCCCCGCTTCTCGAAAAGGCCTTCGCAAACAAGGACGCGCCTGCTGTCGCGATCTCCGTCAATTCGCCTGGCGGCTCCCCGGTGCAGTCGCGGTTGATCTACCAACGCATCCGTGATCTCGCCCAGGAGAAGAAAAAGCGTGTGCTGATCTTCGTCGAGGACGTCGCCGCATCCGGCGGCTATATGATCGCGCTTGCCGGCGACGAGATCATTGCCGACCCGACCTCGATCGTCGGCTCGATCGGCGTTGTCTCCGGCGGGTTCGGTTTTCCGGAACTCCTGAAGAAGATCGGCGTCGAGCGGCGTGTCTATACCGCTGGCGAAAACAAGGTGATGCTCGATCCGTTCCAACCGGAAAAGGAAAACGACATCGCATTCCTGAAGAACCTGCAGCTCGATATCCACGATACCTTCATCCAGATGGTCAAGGCCCGTCGCGGCCAGCTGCTCGCCGACGATCCGGATATCTTCTCCGGCCTTTTCTGGACCGGCCGGCGCGGGCTGGAGCTCGGCATCATCGATAGTCTCGGCGATCTGCGCGGCGAGGTGAAGAAGCGCTATGGCGACAAGGCGCGGCTCGAGCTCATCCAGCCGGTGCGCAGCCTTTTTGGCCGCCGGCAGAGCGGCGCGGCCATTGCCGGTGCTCTGGTCGAGCCAATGGCCGCTTCCGCAGCGGCGGGACTTGCCGAAGCCATCGAGGAAAGGGCATTGTGGGCGCGGTTCGGGCTTTGATGCCTGCCCGGCCTGAAATGTCCTTGGAGGGAAAATGCCGCAACTCATCCTGCTCCTGATCGCAGGTTTCGTCTTCTGGCTCGGCTATCGCAAGTTCGTGGCGGATGCCCAGAAGCTGACGCGCCAGCGCGAACAGGCTCGCCGCGAGGAGCAGACCGGGGCGCAGGGAACATTGGTGCAGGACCCGGAGACCGGCGAATACAGGCTGAAGCGCGACGGCGAGTGAGGGCGGTCGGAACGCGTCAGTGTGGCTGCGGTCTATTTGCCCGCCCGCTGCCGTAGCGCTTGACCCCTGTCATCAGGCGTGGCACCTGTCCGGCACATTTTCTAGAAGAAATCCGGACGCGATCCATGACCACTCTGCCTGATCATATGAACCCGAAGCGCTCGTTTCAGGCTCTGATCCTGACACTCCACAATTACTGGGCCGACAAGGGTTGCGCCGTGCTGCAGCCCTACGACATGGAAGTGGGCGCCGGTACCTTCCATCCGGCAACGACCCTGCGCGCGCTGGGCCCGCGTCCCTGGCGTGCGGCTTACGTCCAGCCGTCGCGTCGCCCGACCGACGGCCGCTACGGCGAAAACCCGAACCGCCTGCAGCACTACTATCAGTATCAGGTAATCCTGAAGCCGAACCCGTCCAACCTGCAGGAACTCTATCTCGGCTCGCTCGAGGCGATCGGCCTCGACCCGCTGCTGCACGATATCCGCTTTGTCGAGGATGACTGGGAAAGCCCGACGCTCGGCGCCTGGGGTCTCGGCTGGGAGTGCTGGTGCGACGGCATGGAAGTGTCGCAGTTCACGTACTTCCAGCAGGTCTGCGGCATCGAGTGCTCGCCGGTTTCGGGGGAACTGACCTACGGTCTCGAACGCCTCGCCATGTATGTGCAGGGCGTCGACAACGTCTACGACCTGAACTTCAACGGTCGCGAGGGTGCCGAGAAGATCAGCTATGGCGATGTCTTCCTGCAGGCCGAACAGGAATATTCGCGCTACAATTTCGAATACGCCAACACGGCGATGCTGCATCAGCACTTCATCGATGCGGAAGCCGAGTGCCAGGCGTTGCTGGCTGCCGGAGCACCGGGCGACCACAGCAACAACCACCTGCACAAATGCGTCTTCCCAGCCTACGACCAGTGCATCAAGGCAAGCCATGTGTTCAACCTGCTCGATGCCCGCGGCGTGATCTCGGTCACCGAGCGCCAGAGCTACATCCTTAGGGTGCGCACGCTCGCCAAGGCCTGCGGCGAAGCCTTCCTGTTGACCGACGCCGGTGGCGCGAACCTCAACCGGGACGCCGCTTGAGCGTAGAACCGTCCGGCCTTGTCGCTCACATCAACGGCTGGCCGGGCACCGGTAAGCTGACGATCGCGCGCCATCTTGCTGAAAGGCTGGGCGCGGGGCTCGCCGACAATCACACGCTGATCAATCCGGCCGAGGCACTGTTTGCGCGCAGTGACCCGCTTTATCGCTCGCTTCGATCGGCGGTCCGCCAAAGCGTGTTCGAGCACCTGGAAAGGGCGGCAGCCGAACGGTCGTTCATCTTCACCGATGCGCTCTCGGACGATACCACCGACACGCGTGCCTTCGAGGACTGCGCCGCACTCGCGCAAAAACGCGGCGCTCGCTTCGTTGCGGTCGTGATCGATTGCGACGTCGAGGAAAATGTCAAGCGCCTGACACGCGCCGGCCGGAGCAAGCTGCACAAGCTGACCGATCCGGAAGTTCTTCTGGGATTGCGGCGCGCGCACCGGCTGCTGCGCGGCAGAAGCGACCGATTGATTGAGATCGATGTGACGACGCTCGGCGCTGATGAGGCGGCAGCGGCGATCGCGGCGCGGATCGCTGAACCTTCAACTGTCAGATGACGAAGGTCGTGCCGGCGTCGTTCTTGCAGTACGGCTTCATTGTGGGATAGGCGCCGGTATAGACCTGACCGGAGTAGGTCTGAAGAGCGCGGCGAACACCGCTCGGCCGTTCCGGAGAATGGGCGCTCGCATAGGCAACGAAGAGCGCCGTAAAGGCGATCACGTTGATGAGAGTTGCGAGCGTTTTCATGGTCTTCACTTCGTTTCCGGTGTTGTTCGATGAACCGACTATCGCCCATCACCGGTCCGGTCGCCGTTCCCGATGGAACAGGAAAGCCGGTCTTTTGACGTGAAAAGGCGTGGCATCGGGAAACACAGTGTTCACGGTGCAGGCGGGAATTGGGGAGGAGCAGGTTTCTCTGGCCAAATGCTGCAGAAAGCGCTTTGAAGCTGAGAAGCGAATGCTAATCTCTGCGCGAGTTTTTGGAGGGTGCCCTATGATCGGTCTGGCAATCGCCGTCGTCGTGATTCTGTATCTGGTTTTCGTCTATAACGGTCTCGTCAAGGCGCGGCAGATCGCCGAGGAGGCGTGGTCCGGTATCGATGTGCAGTTGAAGCGCCGCGCCGATCTGATCCCGAACCTGATCGAAACCGTGAAGGGCTACGCCGCACACGAGAAGTCGACGTTCGAAGAGGTGATCGCCATGCGCAACCGCGCACAGGCGGTACCAGCCGGCGACGTCGAGGGGCGGGCCCAGGCGGAAGGCGCGCTCTCCCAGGCGCTCGGCAAGCTCTTTGCGCTGGCGGAAGCTTATCCGGACCTCAAGGCCAACGAGAATTTCGCCGAGCTGCAGCGCTCGCTGGAAACGATCGAGGGCGAAATCCAGATGTCGCGCCGCTATTACAACGGTGCGGCCCGTGACTTGAACGTCAAGGTCGAGAGCTTCCCGTCCAACCTGATCGCCAACGCCTTCCGCTTCGTCAAAGCCGGCTATTTCGAGATCACCAACGAAGCCGACCGCGCGGTGCCGCAGGTCAAGTTCTGACCGCCACGCCTCCCGAACATTCCTCGCCGCGGGATCCCGCCGCGGCGCCATTCGCATCAAGAGACCTATTCGATGACCTCCGATAGCATGAAAAAACTGACCATCCTGCCGACCGACCACCCGCTCCGCGGTCATGTGCGCCCGCCGGGCTCGAAGTCGATCACCAACCGGGCGCTGCTTCTGGCCGGCCTTGCCAAGGGCACGAGCCGGCTGACGGGTGCCTTGAAGAGCGACGACACCCGCTACATGGCGGAAGCCTTGCGCGCGATGGGCGTCGAAGTCAGCGAGCCGGATGAAACGACCTTCGTCGTCACCAGCACGGGCAAGTTGCTCCCGCCGGCAGCTCCCTTGTTCCTCGGCAATGCCGGAACGGCGACACGCTTCCTGACGGCTGCTGCCGCGCTCGTCGATGGCACGGTCGTGGTCGATGGCGACCAGCACATGCGCAAGCGGCCGATCAAGCCCTTGGTCGAGGCACTCGGAACGCTCGGCGTCGAAGTCACCTCCGAAACCGGCTGCCCGCCGGTCATCGTCAAGGGCACCGGCGGCTTCCCGGCCGGTCGCGTCGTCATCGATGCCGGCCTGTCGAGCCAGTATGTCTCGGCCCTGCTGATGGCGGCCCCCGGCGCCAAGGGTCCTGTCAGCATCGAGCTTGCCGGCGACGAGATCGGCGCGCGCGGTTACATCGACCTAACGGTTGCCGCCATGCGTGCCTTCGGCGCCGAAGTCGAGCAGCTGAGCCCCTCCGTCTGGCAGGTCGCGCCGACCGGCTACAAGGCAGCCGACTATGTCATTGAGCCGGATGCTTCGGCGGCGACCTATCTCTGGGCTGCGGAAGTCCTGACCGGCGGCGCCATCGATATCGGCGTTCCGGCGGACGCCTTCTCGCAGCCGGATGCCCGCGCCCATGCGGTGATCGCGAGCTTCCCGAACCTGCCCGCCGTCATCGACGGCTCGCAGATGCAGGACGCGATCCCGACGATCGCCGTGCTTGCCGCCTTCAACAACACGCCGGTGCGCTTCGTCGGTCTCGCCAACCTGCGCGTCAAGGAATGCGACCGCGTGCGCGCGCTGTCGCTCGGTCTGACCGCGATCCGGCCGGATCTGGCGCATGAGGAAGGCGACGACCTGATCGTCTCTTCCGATCCCACGCTTGCCGGCCAGACCTTGCCCGCCTCGATCGACACCTTCGCCGACCATCGCATCGCCATGAGCTTTGCGCTTGCCGGCCTGAAGATCCACGGCATCGCCATCGAAGATCCCGGCTGCGTTGCCAAAACCTACCCGGCCTATTGGGATGCGCTCGCCTCGCTCGGCGTCGAATTTACCGGCGACCGGCCTTGATACCGTGCGGGATGTGCGGCCGTGTCTGCGGTTTCCGCGCGCATCCCGTTCTCACCCATAAGAACCGATTTCGTGTCTTGAACCTCAACCGGAAGAAAGCTTGATCCGCATGGTCCGTTTCGCTGCCGCATTTGCCGTTCTGGTGTTTTTGCTGGCAACGGCAGGCGTCGGTCGGGCGGAGGAGGTCTTCTCCGCCTATCGCTCCGTCATCGATGTCGCCAAGGACGGCACGATGACGGTGACCGAGACGATCACGGCGACGGTCGAGGGCAACAAGATCCGCCGCGGCATCTATCGCGACATGCCTTTGACCTTCACCGACGCGAAGGGCAAGCGCAGCAAGGTCGATTTCAAGCTGCTCTCGGTCGAGCGTGACGGCGAGGAGGAGCCCTACCGCACCGAGACGATCAACGGCGGCATCCGCATCTACACCGGTTCGGCCGAGGTCTTTCTGGAGCGGGGCGAGCATACCTTCCAGTTCACCTACGAGACTGGCCGGCAGGTCCGCTTCTTTGACGATCACGACGAACTCTACTGGAACGTCACCGGTACGGAGTGGGATTTCCCGATCGACGAGGCGAGTGCGACCGTGACGCTGCCGGACGGCGTCAGGGCCGAAGCGCTCGATTATTTCACTGGCAGCTATGGCGCGACCGGCAAGGATGCGCGCGCATCCAGGGACGGCAGCGAAATCTTCTTTGCCACCACCCGACGTCTCGATCCGCGCGAAGGGCTGACGATCGCCATCAAGATGCCGAAGGGCAGCATCGACAGGCCCGCCTCCAGCCAGGAAAATGCCTGGTGGCTGCACGACCATCTGGCGCTCGTCATCGCCGGTGCCGGCCTTGCCGTCGTCCTGCTTTACTATAGCCAGGCCTGGCTCAGGGCCGGGCGTGACCCGGACCGCGGCGTCATGGTGCCGCGCTGGGATCCGCCGGAGGGCATCTCACCGGCGCTCGTCAATTACATCGACAACAGGGGCTTTTCCGGTGAGGGCTGGACCGCGTTGTCGGCGGCAGCACTCAATCTCGCGGTCAAGGGCCACGTGGTTCTCGAAGACCTGAAGAACGCCATCGTCATTGCCGCCACCGGCAAGAAACCCGACGAAAAGCTGCCGACCGGCGAGGCGGCCGTGATGAAGGCGGTCAATGCCGCTGGCGGCAAGCTCACCATCGACCGCGCCCATGGCACACGGGTGCAGGCGACCGGCGCTGATTTCCGCAACGCCATGGAGCGCGAGCATCGCGGCAAGTACTACCACGCCAACAGCGGTTACATCGTCGCCGGTGTCATCCTTTCGGTGTTGGCGGTTGCGGCCGTGTTCCTGTTCGGGGATCTCAGCGAGGACAGCCTGCCGCTGGTGATCGTTCCTGTTTTCATCGCCTTCTTCGTCTCGATCCTCGCAGTCTCCTTCGGCAAGTCGCTTCGCCGCGAAAGGAGCCTGATGAGCCGGATCATGTCGATCGTCGTGGTCGCCTTCATCGGCTTCGTCGCCTTCACCATCTTCTCGACCATCCTTGCGGCCGTCTTCTATTCGGCAGCCGAAACCGACGAACTGCCGCTGCTCTTCGTGATCGGTGCGATCGTGCTCGTCAACGTGCTGTTCTTCTTCCTGATGGGTGCGCCGACGCCGCTCGGAACGCGGATGATGGATGGCATCGACGGGCTCAGGCAATACATGACGCTCGCCGAGAAAGACCGGATGAACATGCAAGGCGCTCCCGAAATGTCGCCCCGGCATTTCGAGACGCTGCTCCCTTACGCCGTGGCGCTTGGCGTCGAGAAGCCCTGGACCGAGACCTTCGATCGTTGGCTGCTTGCCGCGGCGGCTGGGGCGGCTGCGGCCGCTGCCTATCAGCCGGGCTGGTATCACGGTGACGGCTTCGGCTCGAGCACCTTCGGCGATCGCATCGGCGGTTTTGCCGGATCCATGGCCGACACGATGACGTCGTCGCTGCCGCCCCCACCCAAATCGTCATCGTCGGGCTTTTCTTCCGGCGGCGGCTTCTCCGGCGGCGGCGGTGGTGGCGGTGGTGGCGGCGGCTGGTAAATCCGCCTCGCACTTGCCCTTGGAAAACCAAATTCATCGCGGCGCTTGGTGACAATCTTGCCAGAGATTGCTAAGTCCGCCGCAACCGTCAGGAACAGAAAAAGTCACTCCCATGCCCGATCTTCTTATCGAACTCCGCTCCGAGGAAATTCCTGCCCGCCTGCAGCGCAAGGCGGCCGGCGACCTCAAGAAGCTGCTGACCGATGCCCTGGTCGAAGCGGGCCTGACCTATGAGGGGGCGCGCGAGTACTGGACACCGCGCCGGCTGACGCTTGACATCCGCGGCCTCAACGCCCGCTCCGCCGATGTTCGCGAAGAGCGCAAGGGTCCGCGCACCGACGCCAACGAGAAGGCGATCGAAGGCTTCCTGCGCGGCGCCGGCCTTTCCTCGATCAGCGAGGCGCATGTCCATAGCGACCCGAAGAAGGGCGACTTCTACGTCGCCCATATCGTCAAGCCGGGCCGTCCCGCCGAAGAGATCATCGCCGAGGCGATGCCGGATATCATCCGCAATTTCCCCTGGCCGAAGCCGATGCGTTCCGGCGTGGCATCGGCCAGGCCCGGCGCGCTGCGCTGGGTCCGCCCGCTGCAGTCGATCGTCTGCACCTTCGGGTCGGAAACCGAGGAAACCCATGTGATCCCGTTTGAAGTCGACGGCATCGTCGCCTCGAACGTCACCTATGGTCACCGCTTCCATGCACCGGAAGCGATCACGGTTCGCCGCTTTGCCGACTATGCCGAGAAGCTGGAAAAGGCGAAGGTCGTTCTCGATGGCGAGCGCCGCAAGGAAATGATCCTGGCCGACGCCCGCAATGTCGCCTTCGCCAACGGCCTTGAGCTCGTCGAAGACGAAGGCCTGCTCGAAGAAGTCTCCGGCCTCGTCGAGTGGCCGCAGGTGCTGATGGGCAGCTTCGAGGAAGCCTATCTCGAAATCCCCTCGGAAATCATCCGACTGACGATCAAGACCAACCAGAAGTGCTTCGTCACCCGCGCGCCGGGCGCCGACACGCTCTCCAACAAGTTCATCCTGGTCTCGAACATCGAGGCGAAGGACGGCGGCAAGGAGATCGTGCATGGCAACGGCAAGGTCGTGCGCGCCCGTCTTTCGGACGCAGCGCATTTCTGGCACCGCGACCAGGGCAACTTGCCGGATCTCGAAACGCTGGAAGCATCCGCCAAGAAGTTCAATCTGGACCTCGGCAAGCCGCTCGATCAGCGCATGGCCAAGCTCGATGCGCTGAACGTTACCTTCCATGCCAAGCTCGGCACCCAGGGCGAACGCGTCGCGCGTATCCGCGCGCTTGCCGGTGAACTTGCCAAGGTCACCGGCGCCGACGCCAAGCTCGTCGACCGCGCCGTCGTGCTGGCCAAAGCCGATCTGCGCACTGAAGCCGTCGGCGAATTCCCTGAGCTTCAGGGCATCATGGGGCACAAGTACGCCCTGCTTCAGGGCGAGAACGGATCTGTCGCCACGGCGATCGAGGACCATTGGAAACCGAATGGTCCCTCTGACCGTGCGCCTACCGATCCGGTGGCAGTGACCGTTGCGCTTGCCGACAAGCTCGACACGCTCGTCGGCTTCTGGGCGATCGACGAAAAGCCGACCGGCTCGAAAGACCCCTTTGCGCTGCGCCGCGCCGCACTCGGTGTGATCCGCCTGATCCTGGAAGGCAAGGCGCGCCTGGCGCTGTTGCCTGTATTCGAGACGGCACTCGTCGCCCTGCGCGCGCAGAAGCCGGCGCTTGCGGACGACATTTCGGCCGATCTGCTCTCCTTCTTCCATGATCGCCTCAAGGTCTATCTGCGCGACCTCGGCGCCCGTCACGACCTGATCGACGCCGTGCTGACGCCGGAAGCCGACGACCTGCTGATGATCGCCCGCCGCGTGGAAGCGCTGACCGCCTTCATCACCGACGAGGAAGGCCGCAACCTCTTGGCCGGCACCAAGCGCGCCACCCAGATCCTCGCAGCCGAAGAGAAGAAGGGCACTGCCGTCGCCGACGCCGTCGATGCCGGCCTCTTCCGTCTCGACGCCGAGAAGGCGCTGCACCAGGCTGTCGAAATTGCTTCGGCTGAAGCACGCGATGCGATCGCCAAGGAAGACTTCCGTTCGGCCATGGAAGCGCTGGCCAAGCTGCGCGAACCGGTCGACCAGTTCTTCAACGACGTACTCGTCAATGACGATGATGCGGCAATCCGTGCCAACCGTCTGGCGCTGCTCGGCCTGATCCGCTCGGCCACCGGCACGGTCGCGGACTTCTCGAAGATCGTCGGCTAAGGCCGGGTCGCCGCCGGGAGACCGGCGGCCTCACACCCGCGCACAAACGTTCAAGCGGCTCGCTGCCCGGCGACCTATATGCTGTCTCGATCACGCAAGATGGAGACAGCCGATGACTATCGCGACAAAGGCCTACAAGCCGATCAATTTTGCCGAAAAACTCTCGCTCTTCAGCGATCAGTGGCAACCGCGCGTCCTTGCCGAACTCAACGACTACCAGTTCAAGATCGTGCGCATCGAAGGCGATTTCATCTGGCACGATCATGAAGATACCGACGAGGCCTTCATCGTACTCGAAGGAACATTGCGCATCGATTTCCGCGATGGGGCTGTGACGCTCGGTCCCGGCGAAATGTACGTCGTGCCGAAGGGCGTCGAACACAAGCCCTATGCGGAGCGCGAGGTGAAGATGCTCTTGATCGAGCCGCGCGGCACGCTCAACACCGGCCACGAGGGTGGCGAACGCACCGCGGAAAACGACCGCTGGATCTGATCCCTTGTCCGGGTCACTACGATCTCGCTTGCTGACCGACATGGCGCCGGAGTAGAGAAAGGCATGCCCGCAAAAATTCTCGTCAGCGCCTGCCTCATGGGCCATGCCGTCCGCTATGACGGCCAGTCGAAGCCGCTCCTGCACCCGGCGATCGACCGCTGGCGCGCGGAAGGCCGTCTCGTGACCATCTGTCCGGAAATGTCGGCCGGCATGCCGGTGCCGCGTCCGCCGGCCGAGATTGCCGCCGGCGCTGTCGGCAAGGACGTGCTCGCCGGCAAGGCGAGGGTGGTGGAGATAGACGGCGGCGACGTCACCGAGGGGTTCATACAGGCTGCCGAAAACGCTCTTTCGCTTGCCAGGCAAGCCGACTGTCGCTTCGCGCTCCTGATCGATGGCAGCCCGTCCTGCGGGTCGGGTTTCGTCTATGACGGGAGCTTTTCCGGCGCGCGCCATCCGGGTGAAGGCGTAACGGCCGCCTTGCTCCTCGCCAACGGCGTCGAAGTCTATTCTGACAGACAGATAGAGGCGCTGGTCACGCGGATCGATGAATTGGAAGGCTCGCAATAAAAAGATTGCGCCCCCGCTTCTCTCAGGGGCGCAATCTCTCGCTCTTACAGCGATACGCCCGTCAGCCTTTAAATGCAGGGGACGGCTGAGCGGGGCAGGGAACTTTCCCGATAGGCGATCAGTCTAGCCGAAGTTCGAGGGTGGACGGATCAAAATCCTGTGAGCTCTCGTCGGCCACGGGCACAGCCACCATGGACGCGCCGATCGGGGTCACCGCGGCGGTCTTTGCGGTCTGATCGATGGAAAGAAACTCCGGCCTGGAAGCCTGCGGGTTCTGGTCGTTTGCGATGTTCGAGACAGTCACCGTTGCAGCATCGTCGGTTTCGGCCGCAGCCGTCCTGATCATCTCGTGGGACGGCTTGCTGACGAACACCACCGGCGATCCGCCGAGCCAGGCCTCCGTGCGCACCATCTTCATCTCGCCGTTGATTTTCTTGAGCTCGATCGTCTCGTCGCCCGCCGCGATCGTCGGGACGACGTAGGTGACCTTCTTCCGCGACTGCAACGGCGGGCAATCGACGCAGGAAACCGTGGAGACGCTGGCATTGTCGGTCGTGCCGGAGGCGATGGCTTCGATCGACGACGCCGCGGCGTTGCCAGCAGCAAGCCCAAGGACGGTGGTGATCAGCAACAGGCGCATCGTTTTTCTCCCGGATCGTTACCGGCGAGAATATGCGCGCTCCCTTACTTTCCCGTCAGGAGAATTGGTAAAAATAGAATGATCCGCGAATTGACCGGTTTCCGGTCAGGCCTTCTCGCGCGCGACCGCGCGCCAGCCGATATCGTGCCGGTAGAAGCCGTTGTCCCAGGAAACGGCCGACAGCGCCGCATAGGCCCTGTCCTTGGCCGTGCCGGCACTTGCCCCTGTCGCCGTAATGTTGAGCACACGGCCACCGGTTGCGACCAGGCCTCCATCCTTCATCGCTGTGCCGGCGTGGAACACCTTGGTGGTGTCGGATGCTGCGGGGAGGGCGTCAATCGGCGTGTTCTTCGCGTAGCTGCCCGGATAGCCCTTGGAGGCCATCACGACGGTCAGCGCCGTCTCGTCGCGCCATTCCACAGTCATGCCGGCGAGCGTGCCGGTCGCCGCGGCATAGAGAAGCGGCAGAAGATCGCTCTTCATGCGCATCATCAGCACCTGGCATTCCGGGTCGCCGAAGCGGACGTTGTATTCGATGAGTTCCGGTCCTTTGGCGGTGATCATCAGCCCGGCAAAGAACACGCCGGAGAAGGGATGGCCGCTTTCCGCCATGCCGCGCATCGTCGGCTCGATGATTTCCTTCATAGTGCGCTCGATCATCTCTGACGTCATGACCGGGGCCGGCGAGTAGGCGCCCATGCCGCCGGTGTTCGGTCCGGTATCGCCGTCGCCGACGCGCTTGTGGTCCTGGGCCGACGCGAGCGCCAGCGCCGTCTTGCCGTCTGAGAGGCAGAAGAAGCTTGCCTCCTCGCCATCGAGATAGGCTTCTACGACCACTTCGGCGCCGGCGGCGCCAAAGGCGCCGGCGAAACAGTCGTCGACGGCGGTGAGCGCCTCGTCGAGCGTCATGGCGACGGTGACACCCTTGCCGGCGGCGAGACCATCGGCCTTGATGACGATCGGTGCGCCGTGTTCACGCACATAGATCTTGGCGCTCTCCGCATCGGTGAAGCGGCCATAGGCGCCGGTCGGAATATCGTAGCGGGCGCAGAGATCCTTGGTGAAGCCCTTGGAGCCTTCAAGCTGGGCGGCGGCGGCAGACGGGCCGAAGACGGCGATATCGGCTGCGCGCAGCACGTCGGCGATACCGGCGACCAGTGGACCCTCAGGTCCGACCACGACGAAATCGATCGCCTCCTTGCGGCAGAAGTCGGCGACCGCTGCATGGTCATCCGTGTCGAGCGCGATGATTTCCGCTTCTTCGGCGATACCGGGATTGCCCGGTGCGGCATAAAGCTTCGTCAGTTTCGGCGACTGCGCGATCTTCCATGCAAGGGCGTGTTCGCGCCCACCCGATCCGATCAGAAGAACCTTCATTGCAGCCCCCGATATCCCGAAAAATGTTGCGCTGCGGTTAGGACGGCAGGGCGGCAAGGTCAAGGGAAAACGGGAGTTCGGGCGGCGATTCTCGCAATCGCCACCATCTCAGGCGATGGCCTGGCGGCTCTGTTGCTCGTCCAGCGCTTCGTCGTGCGCATAACGCGCGGTGCGTGTCAGCGCCCAGATCGCCAGATCCTCGATCGGCAGCGGCTTGCTGATGAGGTAGCCCTGGAACAGGTCGCAGCCGGCAGCCGTCAGCATGGAGAGTTTCTCCGGCGTGTCGATGCCTTCGCCGACGACCGCGACGTCCTTGGCGTGGCAGAGCGCGATCAGCGCCTTCAATACCGGCAGGGAATGCGACGCGGTGAGGTTCGACACCAGCGCCCGGTCGAGCTTGATGGTATCGGCGGTGTATTCGATGATCTGCTGCACGGACGTGTAGCCGGCGCCGAAATCGTCGATCGAAAGCCGGAAGCCGTTCTGGCGGAGCGCATCGATGTTGCGGCGAAGCTGGTCGCTGAACTTGACGGCGAAGGTTTCGGTAAGCTCGATCTCGATCGAGCGTGCCTCCAGCCCATGCCGTTCCAGGCAGTCGGCGAAGTGGTCGGCGATCGCCTTGGAATGCAGTTCGGCCGAGGAAATGTTGATGGCGAGCACTGTTTCGGGGCCGAACAGGGCCTTCAACTGGCCGCAGTCGGACATCGCCTTGTTGATCACCCACCAGTCGATCTTGGTGAAGAGCCCTGAGCTTTCGGCGATCGGCACGAATTCATCCGGGGTGACATTGCCGAGCACCGGCGAGTACCAGCGCAGCAGCGCCTCGCAGCCGGTGACCCGGCCCTCGGTATCGACCATCGGCATGTAGACGAGGTGGAACTGTTCGTCCGGATCGAGCGAGCGCAGCTCGTCCTGGATCTGGCGCAGCCGCGTGCGCTTGTCGTGAAGCGCGCGCGAGTAGCGGGCGGAGCGGTTCTTGCCGCTGGTCTTGGCCTGATACATTGCCGCATCGGCATTCGCGATCAGTTCGGTGAGGTTGGTGGCGTCATCCGGGCAGATCGCAGCGCCGATGCTTGCGGTCACCGGATAACGCTTGTCGGAGACTTCGAAGCCGTCCTCGAACAGCGAGAGGATGGCGCCCGAGATTTCCCGGACCGTTCCGTCGCCCGGGCGCGAGCGCACCAGCACGGCGAATTCGTCGCCTGAAAGGCGCGCGAGGATCGCCGGCTTTTGGCCGCGGCGCTCGGTGATCACGTCGACCCGCTCGGCGATGCGGGCCGCCAAGGTTTTCAGGAGTTCGTCGCCGATCTCGTGACCATGCTTGTCGTTGACGAACTTGAAGTTGTCGATGTCGATGAAAAGCAGGCTGCACTTCTCGCCGGCCGCGATCGCCTCGCGAACGACGCCGGCGGCGAGTGCGTTGAAGTGGCCACGGTTGCTGATCCCGGTCAGCGTATCGGTCCAGGAGCTGCGTTGCACGAGCTTCAGCGATTGCACCGACTGGCGGTGCAGTTCGCGGATGTTTTCGGTGAGACGCCCGATCTCGCCCTTTTCTTCCATATCGCGGATTTCGTCGCGCGCACCCACCATCACGGCCATCACATTGGCGTCGAGAGTGGCGATCGGATCGGTGATGAAGCGGCGGATCAACATGATGATCAGCCAGATCGAGAACAGGCTCATGGCGACGGCGCCGAGCGCCAGCAGGATTTTCTGCCGCGCCATCAGCGCGTCGAAATGCTCGCTCGAAACGGTGAGCGTCGCATAAAGCGAAGGTCCGAGATGCACGCTTGCCGAAAGGTCGTCGGTGATGGCCTGCGGCCAGGGCTGCAGAACGATGTCGGATCCGTATTCCTTCTTCAGCGCCTGCTGCATGTCGAGGAAGCGGTCGGGCTGGATCGCGACCTGAACGAGCAGGGCGTTCGATTTCTTGCTCGGCAACGGCCGGGTAAAGGCAATGGGGTCGAGGAAGAACGAATAGACGATGCGCGGTCTCTGGCCCGCTTCGTAGAGATAGGTCCAGTCGGCGAGCTTGTCTTCGCGGATCAGCCGGCGGGCGAGGTTGAGCTGCGCCTCGTCGATCTCGGCGAACGGATCCCAGCTGTTTTCAAAATAGTATTCGGACTTGAGTTCCGAACTCAGAAGCGCGAGCGAAACATAACCCGTCGGATCGTCGAGCAGCGATTTGACGCTCTCCTGCAGCCGGACGCCGAGCGCATTGGCCCTGTAGCTCGCATCGGTTTCGGAAACGTACTGGCGCAGCGAATTGCCGTTCAGCAGCGCATTGAGAAAGCCCTTGCTGCGGCCGATCTCGTTCTGGAAGACGGCGGCCGCATGTTCAAGGCGCTGCGACAGCTTGGCATGCTCGAGCGCGCGGATGGAGCGGCTCTGCGTGACGTGGACCGAGACCGCCGCCAGCAGATAGCCGGCAAGCACCACGGGAAAGATCAGGATGAGCGCGCGTTTGCCGAGGTTCACTGGAAATTCGCCAATGTGCTGATGATACGCCGGCGCAGTTGCACCGACTCTGTGGACAGTTCCTGTTGATACTGGCTCTTGGCCAGAATGTCGGGCGAGGGGTAGATCGCCGGGTCGGAGCGAACCTCTTCCGGCAGGAGTGCGTGGGCCGCCCGGCTTGCCGTCGGCATGTTGAGCGCCAGCGCGTTGGCGGCGGCACTTCCCGGCGAACCGAGATAGTCGAGCAGCGCCAGCGCCCGATCCTTGTTTTGCGAATTGGCAACGACGGACATGCAGTCGAGCCAGGAGAGTGTGCCTTCCTTCGGAACCGCATAACGCCACACGCCAGGGGTGCTGGCCTTGGCGTTCAGCACGTGCTGGTCGCCGCTGTAGCCGAGCGCCATGTAGATGTCCTTGCTGACTGCAGGGTTCTGGATCGCGCTGATGATGTATTCGTAGGTGAGCACCGAAGGGGCCTGTTCCTTCATCAGCGTAAAGGCGGCCTTCAGCGTGCTGCTGTCGTTGGTATTGATCGATTGGCCGAGCAGCATCAACGGGGCGACGAAGGCCTCGTTGTGGTCGTCGTACATGGCCACATGCTTGGCAAGCGCAGCGGCAGGGTGCATCAGATCCTGCCAGGAGGTCGGCGCTTCGGCCAAGACGTCGGAACGGTAGAGAATGCCCATCGTGCCCCAGAGATAGGGCAGGCCCCGGCCGGAGCAGCGCTTGCGCCAGCTCTCGTCATAGTCCCTGAGCGAGGCGACGTTGGTCTCGTCGATTTTTTCGAGAACGCCCTTGCGACCGAAGAGAGCGGCGCTGTTTTCGCCGGTTACCACCAGATCGACGCGGCTGTTCGGATCGGCCAGCACCTCGTCGCGGGTATCGCCGCTGTCGTAATAGACCTGGTGCACTGACACGCCTGTAATCGACGACCAGCGGTCGAGGATCTTCTGGTCGATATAGGATTCCCAGATGAGCAGGTTCAGGGTCTCGGCCGGTGCCGCCGTTGCAAAGAGCAACGTCGCCAGTAAGGCCGGAATCGCCGTTCGCCCCTGCATTGTGTACCCCTGCCCAAGCCCGTCAGACGACCGTAGCGCGCAAAAATTGATGAATGATTACGTAGGGCTGCGACGAGTGGCCGGGGTGCCGCGTGCCGTTGGCCGCGCAGACGAAAACCGGGCGCCGCATGGCGGCGCCCGGTCCGATTTTCTGTTTTTTCTGCCGGGGCGGCTATCGCGTCGGGATCTTCGGCAGGAGGATCGTCAGGATGCCGAGCAGCGGCAGATAGGAGCAGATCGTGTAGACGAACTCGATGCCCTGCCGGTCGGCGAAGATGCCGAGTACGGCAGCGCCCATACCGCCGAAACCGAAGGCGAACCCGAAGAAGACGCCGGCAATCAGTCCGACGCGACCGGGAACCAGCTCCTGGGCGAAGACGACGATCGCCGAGAAGGCCGAGGAGAAGATCAGGCCGATGATGACGGAGAGCACGCCGGTCCAGAAGAGGTTCGCATAGGGCAGCATCAGCGCGAAGGGGATGACGCCGAGGATCGAGAACCAGATGACGAAGCGGGCGCCGTAGCGGTCGCCGATCGGGCCGCCGAGGAAGGTCCCGGCTGCGGCAGCGCCCAGGAACAGGAACAGCATCAACTGCGCCTGCTGTACGTCGATACCGAATTTCTCGATGACGAAGAAGGTGAAGTAGCTGGAGATGCTCGCCATGTAGACGTTCTTGGTGGCCGTCAAAAGCACGAGCACGGCAACAGCCCACATCACCCGGCCCTTCGGCAGAGGCAGTGCCCGGCTCGGCGCAGCGCGGCTCATGGTCGTGCGGCGATGGCGGACATACCAGGTGCTGACCCAGGAGAGCACGAAGAAGCCGATGATCGCGACGATCGAGAACCAGCTGAGGCTGCCCTGGCCGAAGGGGATGACGATGAAGGCGGCGAGCAGCGGACCCATCGCGCTGCCGGCATTGCCGCCCACCTGGAACAGCGACTGCGCCAGGCCATGGCGGCCGCCGGAGGCGAGGCGCGCGATGCGGGAGGACTCCGGATGGAAGATCGCCGAGCCGACGCCGATCAGGCTGGCAGCAACCAGAAGGACCCAGAAATCATGCGCATTTGCGAGCAGGATCAGGCCGCTGCAGGTCGACAGCATGGCGAGCGGCAGGGAATAGGGCAGGGCCCAGCGGTCGGTGATGATGCCGACCGCCGGCTGCAGCATCGATGCCGTCAGCTGGAAGGTAAAGGTCAGGAGGCCGATCTGCACGAAGTCGAGCGAGTAGTTCGCCTTCAGCAGCGGATAGAGTGCCGTCAGCAGCGACTGCATGATGTCGTTCAGCATATGGCAGAAGCTGACTGCCAGGATGACGGAGAAAGCCGTCTTCTCCGGGGAGATCCCGGAAGTTGAAGTCACGGTAGACATGGGTGATTCCTTGCCGTCTCGAAGGTTGTGTGCGGCGTGGCCTATCTCTACTGAGGTTGCGGTTGGCCTGCTTTTGTGATCTGGTCGATTTCTTTCGTGAGTGGGCCAAATGCCGATCCGCCGATATCCGCTGCCGCAGCTTCCCGATGACGATCACTTCCGGAACCTCGACTGGGTCGAGACGGGAAACGCCCCGGTGCTCGCGCTCGGACGGGATTACAATGCCGGCCTCCTCGTGCCTTTTCACAAACACACCCGGACCCAGCTGTGGTGGGCGCGCGGCGGCGTCGTGCTGATGCGCACCGAGCGCGGGCGGTGGATGGTGCCGCCCGGCCACGCTTTGTTGATCCCGGCGGGCGTGGAGCATTCGGCCGAGATGATCAGCGACGTGCGCATGCACTCGATCTATTTCGCGCCGGACCTTTTGCGCGCCGAGCGGCCGATGGTCATGGAAATCAACCCGCTGGCCGGCAGCCTCGTCGATGCGCTCGTCAGCGTAGAGAACGAGGCGATGTCGGAGCGGCGCGAACAACTGGTGACTGATCTGCTTTTGGAGGAAATCGGCCGGCTGCAGGAGCGCCCACTCGGCCTGCCGTTCCCGCGCGACGAAAAGCTTGCGGCGCTCTGCCGGCAATTCCTGCAGGCGCCGTCGGCGGCCGCAAGCATCGACCAGTGGGCCGACAGGCTGGGTCTCAGCCGCCGCTCGTTCACGCGGCTGTTTCGCAACGAGACGGGCGTCAGCTTCGTCACCTGGCGCCAGCAGGCCTGCATCTTTGCCTCGCTGCCGCTTCTGGCCGACGGCGAGCCGATCATCAATGTGGCGCTCGATGCCGGTTATGAGAACGTCGCGGCCTTTACGACGATGTTCCGCCGCATGCTCGGCAGCCCGCCGAGCGTCTATCTGAAGACCTATCTCGGCCAGTGACCGCGGGCAGCTACGGCGCTCATGGGAAACGAAAGCTGAATTGACCTGGTTAACGGAATCGTAGGAACAAGGGCCAATAACTCGCCCTGTGCCGTTCCTGCCCACTCCCTCCTTCGGCCCGACGGCACGGCCAATTTCGCCCCGGCGAATGAATCTTCCGGAGTTGTTTCTTGCGTATCCGTTCTCTTGTTTTCCTTTCTGGAACCCTTTTGCTGTCGGCAAATGCCGCCTCCGCCGGTGACGGCCAACATTTCTGGTCCGGTGACTGGTACCTGAAGGTCGGCGCCACCGGCTTTTACGGCCCGAAATACGAAGGCGCTTCCAAGCGCATGTTCCAGGCGGCCCCGCTGATCTCGCTCGGCAAGGCCGGCAGCACGGTCCGCTTCTCCTCGCGCAACGACAACATGTCCTATGCGCTGGTCGACCAGGGCAGCTTCCGCGCCGGTCTCGTCGGAAAGCTGATTTTCGAACGCGATGCCGGCACGTCCAGCGACCTCAAGGGACTTGATCCGGTCAAGTTCGGCGGTGAAGCCGGCGGCTTTGCCGAGGTCTACCCGACCGACTGGCTGCGTGTGCGCGCCGAAGTCCGCCAGGGTATCCGCAGTCACCACGGCGTCGTTGCCGATGTCGCGGCGGACGCCTTTGCCGATGTTAGCAGCAATGTCCGCATTTCCGGCGGCCCGCGCCTGTCGGCAGCCAGCAGCGGCTACTACACGGCCTATTACGGCGTGAATGATCGCGAGGCGACGGCCTCCGGTCTCAGCAACTATACCCCGCATGGCGGCGTCGGCTCGGCCGGTGTCGGTGCTGCGATCACTTGGCAGGCAACCGAAAAGCTCGAGACGAGCGCCTATGCCGAATACAAGCGCCTGCTTGGCCCGGCGGCCGATTCCAGCCTCGTTCGCGAACGCGGCAGCCGCAACCAGGTTCTCGTCGGTCTGTCGGCCACCTACCGCTTCGACTTCACGCTTCCCTGATCAGGCGTTTTCCTCCCGTGGTCGGCGGCGATCTCGCCGCTTGACCGGCCGGGCCTGCGGCGTCAAACAGGGATATGAACACAATCTCTGCCGATTCCGGCCGCGTTCAGGACGCGCCGTCCAACAACTGGGTCTATCGCGTGCTGCCGCGTGCGCTCTGGCCCTATGCGCAGCTTGCCCGCTGGGACCGTCCGATCGGCTGGCAATTGCTGCTGCTGCCTTGCCTCTGGTCCGTGGCCCTGGCGTCGGGTGTGTCGGCGAGTGCCGGTCAATTCTCCTTCGGCCGCTTCCTGTTCCATTGCTTCCTGTTCACTGTCGGCGCCATCGCCATGCGTGGTGCTGGCTGCACCTACAACGATATCGTCGATCACGACATCGACATGGAGGTTGCCCGTACCCGCTCGCGGCCGCTGCCGTCGGGGCGCGTCTCGCGCCTTCAGGCCAAGGTGTTCACGGTGCTGCAGGCACTTGTCGGCCTTGTCGTGCTGCTGCAGTTCAACACCTTCTCGATCGTGCTCGGCATTCTGTCCCTGGCGACCGTCGCGATCTATCCCTTCGCCAAGCGGTTTACCGACTGGCCGCAGTTCTTTCTGGGATTGGCGTTTTCCTGGGGCGCGCTGATGGGCTGGGCGACCGAATTCGGCACGTTGTCGGTTGCCGCCGTTCTGCTTTACGGCGCTGCCATCGCCTGGACGATCGGTTACGACACGATCTACGCTTACCAGGACAAGGAGGACGATGAACTGATCGGCGTGCGCTCGACGGCGCGGCGTTTCGGTGAAAACCCGCGCCCCTGGCTGATCGGCCTTTATGGCATCGCGACGCTGCTCGTCCTTCTGTCGTTCGTTGCAGCCGGCGCCGGTGCCGTCGCCTATGTCGGCCTCCTGATCGCAGCAGCGATGCTGACCTATCAGATCCTCGTCCTGAACATCCATGATCCTGCACAGTGCCTGGCGCTGTTCAAGTTCAACAGCATCGTCGGTCTGATCATCTTCGCCGGGCTGGTGCTGGCGCTTCTCCTGCGCCTGATATGAAAAATCCTCCGTTGCGGCGGAGGATCGTCTTCATTGCCCCATGGTCGGCCTGCCTGTTGCGGGCCGCAAAAATCTCAGGCCCAGCTGATGTCGCGGGCGGCCTTGCGCTTCCTCGCCTCGTGACGCGCACGGAAGCTGGACAGGACGGCGGCAACGACTGAGGCGATGTGCTTGCGCATCGGGTTTCTCCTTCTTTCGTGGTCTTGGCTATGCAGCCCATATGGCACGAAGAAGGCGACGCAACTGTTTCCGGGGGAACATTCGGTAAATCGTCGGGGGAGGCGGCGACGACCCCAGTGCATGCGTGCACGAAGAAAATGTCCCGACAGATCTGACCTCGCCAAACGCGACAGCCGGCCGCAGGGAACGGCCGGCTGTCGCGCTGGAGGTAGGCTCTTCAATCAGCTGCGGGCGATGATCTCGCGCCCGTCGATCTTCATGTGTACGCCAAGCGTGCCGGTGGAGCGGCGCACGAGGAAGCGCGGGCGGCGCTCTGCGAAGAAGGAGTGGCGGCGGCGCGGCTTGACGGGCGCGGTGCGCACGTCGCCAAGGTGCTCTTCGAGCGGCCTTGCCACGCCATCCGCTTCGACCATGAGCATCGGAATGCGATAAGCTTCTGCCCAGGCGCGCCAGTCGGCTGCGATGTCGGACAGGTCGTGTGCGACGAGCAGCGGGACACAGAGGTCCGGGTCGTCGTGATGAAGTTCCAGCGTCACTGTAACGTCTCCGTCGCCGTGATCGATCGCGCGAGCCGCGACCCCCTTGAATGCGCGCGCCGGCAGTGCGATCGAAAGCGGCAGGCCGCTCGATGGTAGCACCTTGCGCAGAACTGCGCCACGCTCGTCCAGGCTGATCGTGACATTACCGGTGTGACCGCGCAAGGCGTAGCTCGCCTGCTGTGGAAAGCGCTGCGGATCAAGACGGAGCGTGTTTTCGACCCATGCGGGTTGAGAGAGTGTGTTGCGCATTTCAATCGCCCTTGTTTTTCCTTGAGAGCCGGTTTCCGGTCTTCTCGTCGGGACTTTTCGTCCTCTATGAGCGGGAGAATAGGCGGCGCCCTTTCCGAACGACTTAAAATTCGCGGTTAAGAAAACTTTGCGTTTCTCGATGGTTAGCAAAAGCCGACCGGTCAGGGTTTCCGTTTCGTCAACAGCGCGGCCGCATTCGTTCCGATCAGGCGCACCTTTGCCGTCGTTCGAACTGCCGGGAAAAGCCACACGCAAGCCAGTCCTGCAATCATGACGCGTCAGAATTCTGTTTCGGGGCTCGGGTCCAGCCTGTCCCCATGGGTAACCGACAAGGCGCCAGGGCATGGTATCGACCTATCTCGACTACAGTCGCATCACGCGGGACATGAGGAGCAGCCTCAACCGCATTGCCCAGCAGCCGCAGATCGCGCGCGAAGCGGAGTATTATAAAGAGAACATCGGCAGCGTGAAAACTGTCGAGGAGTTTCTGAACGACTATCGACTCTACTCATACGCGATGAAAGCGCATGGCCTGGAGGACATGACCTATGCCAAGGCCTTCATGCGCAAGGTGCTGGAAAGCGATCTTTCGGACGAAAGCAGCTTTGCCAACCGTCTCACCGATGAACGCTACCGCAACTTCGCGCAGGCCTTCAGCTTCAGCTCGTCGAAGCCGGTGGCTCAAACCAACGCACAGCAGGATGCGCTGATCGGTCTCTACAACGAGCGGATCGCCAGCCTCGACACGGCCATGCGCGGAGAGATGGCCTATTTTGGCGCGGCCATGGATCTCGTCACCGATGTCGACAAGTTCCTCGGCAACGAACGACTGCGTTCGTTTGCCTTCACCGTCTTCGATATTGACCCGAAGACGTTCAACTACACCGAGGTCCGCGACGCGCTGACCAGCGACCCTGCCGCTCTGACCGCAAGCCGCACGGCCGCTGTGACGAGGCGGGAAGAAGCGCTCAAGCTGCAGACTGACCTTCAGACGCGGCTCAAGTCCCTCGGGGAGATTAACAGGCTGACGTCCGAACTTGCGGAGGCGCCCGCTGCCGACAAGCCGGCGATTCAGGCCAAGATCGACGAGCACAACGCGATCGTCGCCGATCTCGATGCCAAGCTTCCGCCACGCGACCAGGCGCCCGCGCTGCTCGCATCGCTCGGCGAGGAATTGAACACGCTGAACGGGCGCATCCGCAATCTCGAAACCTACATCAAGTTGGCGGAAACCTTTAACTTCAACGCTGATGGCAGCGTGCCGGCCGGCGAAAAGGCGATAAGCGACGCAAAGAAGACGGAACTCAACAACATCTACGTGTTCAAGAAACCGGGCGAAACGCCGCTCGGCGGCGCGCGCCTGACCGGCGCCGGGGCACTGCTGAACAAGGAATATTACGAAGGCAAGATCGCCGGCGTCACCAGCATCTCCGAGCTGACCAGCGACAGCCGGCTGTTCAACTACCTCGTCACGGCCTTCGGCCTCAAAGCGTCGACGACCGTGCCGTCGACGATCGAAAACATCCTCACCAGCGACATCAACGACCCGAACAGCTACGTCAACACGCAGGGCGGCGAGTACAATGCCGCCTTTAAGGAAATGCACAAAGCCTTCAACTTCCGGCCCGACGGCACGCTGCAGCCCGGCAAGACGGCGCAGGACGCCGATCAGTTGAAGAAGACGTCCGACGGCTACATGGTCCGCTACAATGACAAGGGCGATGCCGAAGACGAAGCCTTGGTCAAGCGCTTCAAGCTGCTGGTCAATTCGATGGAGTCGGTCGACAAGCTGCTGGCCGACAGTGGCGTACTGAAGTTCACGCTCAGCGCCTTCGGTCTCGAAGACGAGGGCCTGAGCAAGCGTGATCTGAAGCGCATTCTGACGAGCGATCTCAACGATCCCAGAAGCTACGTCAACACGCTGCGCGACGAACGCTACGTCAAGCTCGTGAAAGCGTTCAACTTCAATCCGGACGGGACTCTCGGCGCACCAAAACTCGCCCAGAGCGACGGCGACATCATGAATACGGCGCGGGCTTATATCGTCGCCAAGTCCCGCTTCGGCACGGACGACGAGAAGAAGATCGCGAAGGAAAAGGCCCAGGAAGAAGCCAAATATTACACCTCCGAGATCGCGAAGATCGAAACGCTGGATGCCTTCCTCAAGAACCGCCGGCTGGTCGACATGGTTCTCGTCGGCGCAGGTATCGATCCGGAGACGGTCAAGTCCGACTATCTCAGGAGTATGTTTACGTCGGATCTCGAAGATCCGAAGAGCTTCATCAACACCGACCCGAATGGGCTGAAGTATCGCGAGATCGTCTCGTCCTTCAACTTCGACAAGGACGGCAAGATCGTCAGGGGCGAGGCAGGGCAGATCCAGACCCGCCGCGGTCTCGTCACCACCGTTGATCTCTTCCTCAATCAGTCGCTCGAAGAGAAGGAGGGCGCCGATAACGGCGGCATTCGCCTGGCGCTCTATTTCAAGCGCAAGGCCTCGGACATCAACACGGCCTACGACATCCTGGCCGATCGCGCCCTGTTCGAGGTCATCAAGACCGCCTACAGCATGCCGGAGGGCTTGCAGAACGCCAAGATCGAGGCCCAGGCGGCCTTTATCGAGCGCACCGTCAACATCAAGGAACTGCAGCAGCCGGGTCAGCTTGAGAAGCTTCTGCAACGCTTCACGGCGCTCTACGACGTCGAGAACAACCAGGATGTATCGCCCGGTCTCGCGATTCTGACTGGCGGCGGCAGCGCTGGCGTCAGTGCCGAGACCTTGCTGTCGCTCTCGCAATTGCGCGCAGGCGGCCGCTGACGCACGCCGTCTGACGGTCAGCCCAAGACTGTTGCTGCATCGCCGCGCACCGCGCGAAACGGCGCGTCGTCAACCGTCGGCGCGCAGCACTTTATCGGGGTTCATGATACCTGCAGGATCGAACGCGTGCTTGATGCGTTGCATCAGCTCGATTTCGATCGGCGCCCGGACCTCGGCGAGTTCGTCGCGCTTCAACTGGCCGATGCCGTGCTCGGCGGAGATCGAGCCGTTGTAGCTCAGAACGATGCCGTGGACGATGGCGTTGATTTCGCGCCAGCGGTCGAGGAAGGCCTGCTTGTCGGCGCCGACTGGCTGCGAAATGTTGTAATGGATGTTGCCGTCGCCCATGTGGCCGAAGGAGCAGATGCGGGCGCCGGGGATCGCTTTCACGACGGCGGCATCCGCCTCCTTCATGAAGGCCGGAATGCTGGAGACGGGCACGGAGACATCGTGCTTGATCGAGCCGCCCTCGGGCTTTTGTGCCGGCGACATGCTCTCGCGCATGTGCCACAGCGCCTTCGCCTGTGTCTCGTTGGCGGCAATCACTGCATTCTCGACGAGGCCGGCCGCATATCCCTGCTCCAGCAGGTCCTGCACCATCCGTTCCGCGCTTTCGGCGCTATCGGACGTCGAGATATCGATCAGCGCGTACCAGGGATGGACCGTTTCCATCGGATCACGAACGCCGGGGATGTGCTTGGTGGTGAATTCGACGCCGAGCCGCGGCATCAGCTCGAAGCCGGTCAACGCCGGCCCGCAAAGGCTGGACGCCTTTTCGAACAGAGCGAGCGCATGCTCGACGCTGCCGACTCCGGCAAAGGCGACCTGATGCCCGAGCGGCTTCGGGAAAAGCTTGAGCACGGCGCCGGTGATCACGCCGAGCGTGCCCTCGGCACCGATGAAGAGATCGCGCAGGTCGTAACCGGTATTGTCCTTCTTCAACCGGCGCAGCCCGTCCCAGATTTCGCCGGTCGGCAGCACCACTTCGAGGCCGAGGCAGAGCTGACGCATATTGCCATAGGCAAGAACGGCGGTGCCGCCGGCATTGGTGGAGAGGTTGCCGCCGATGCGGGCTGAACCTTCCGAGCCGAGCGACAGTGGGAACAGGCGATTGTGCTCGTCCGCCGCCTTCTGGATGTCGGCGAGGATACAGCCGGCATCGGCGACGATGACATTGCCGACCGGATCGATGTCGCGAATGCGGTTCAGCCGTTCCAGCGAAAGAACGATGTCTGCCTTGCCCTCCCGCGGGATCTGCCCGGCGACATGGCCGGTGTTACCGCCCTGCGGCACGATCGCCGTGCGGGTGGCGCTCGCGAGCTTCATGATGCGCGAGACCTCGTCGACGTTGGCCGGACGCAGGACCATCGGCGTCGTGCCGAGGTAGAGTCCGCGCGATTCGACGAGATAGCGCGCCTTGTCGGCTTCGTCCGTCAGCACGTTGGTGTTGCCGACGATCTCGGCGAAGGAAGCGATGAGTTCGGGAGAGGGAAGGGTGGTCATGGGCCTCACTTCGCATTGCGCCTGCGCGCGCTATCGGATCGGTCGATCTGAGGATCTGGTCCTCGGTTCCTGGTTGGCGGCGATCATAACCGCAATTGGTGCCGTTCGATGAGGGTGGGTGCGGAGAAGATGCCGCACACTATCTTACCCTCGTGGTGCCGCCGCCCGTTGCAACCGGTCGACGATGGCTTCCCCCAACCCGTCCGAAGGGATCGGCCCGAAGGCGATGGTCTCTGCGCCGCTGGCATCCGCCCGCTTCATATAGTCGAAGAGATTGGCGGCGGCTTCGCGCAGATTGCCAGTCGGGCTGAGATCGAGAACGACGGCCGCCTGCTCTTCGCCGGCGATCCGATTGCCGCCGAAACGGATCAAGGCTTCGCCCGCATGCACCTCGGCGGCATCGAGCCGGACGGCAGCGCCGGGCGCGTAGTGCGAGGCGAGCATGCCCGGCGCCTCGATCGTCGCTCCCGCCGTCTCCGGCCGGGTCACCGGACGGCCAAGCAGGCGTTCGATCTCGGCGGCATCGAGGCCACCCGGCCGAAGCAGCCGGATCTCGTCGCCATCGACCTTGATGATCGTCGACTCAAGGCCGATTTGGGCCTGGCCGGCGTCGAGGATAAGTTTCAGTTTGTCGCCGAGATCGGCTTCCACATGGACCGCATTGGTCGGGCTGATCTTGCCCGACGTATTGGCGCTGGGTGCGGCCAGTGGTCGCCCGAAGTGGGCGATTACCCGGCGGGAAAAACCGTCGGGCATGCGGATGCCGAGCGTGTCGAGGCCGGCGGACGCCAGCGCATGAACCGTGCTGTCGGCGCGCTGCCGAAGGATCAGCGTCAGCGGGCCGGGCCAGAAGGCTTCGGCCAGCTGCCTCGAAATCGGATCGAAATGCACATGGGCTTCGGCCATCGCCATGTCGGAAACATGCGAGATCAGCGGATTGAAGCGCGGGCGCCCCTTCATCTCGTAGATGCGACTGATCGCATCGGGATTGGTAGCGTCGGCGGCAAGGCCGTAGACGGTCTCGGTCGGAATGGCGACCGGCTCGCCTTCGGCAAGAACGGCGCAGGCGCGCGCGATCGCGCGGTCCGGTTCTCTATCCGTGTCGATGATCTCAGCCATGCCGTTTCCTTTCCGACGCTTCCTTAACGGACGCACCGGAAAAACAGAACGATTTTCTTTGAAGGAACCGGTTCGGCTCAGAGGCTGCGAATGATGCGACGCAACGCGTCATCCTTGGCGCCAAGCATCAGTACGTTTTTCAGCGCGACCTTGGGATCATCGGTGCGAAACAGCAGCCCGTTGTCACGAAAGTTGCGGTTGATGACCATTTGCCCGGCTTCGGCGCCCGGTTCGATGGCGACGGCGAAGTACATGCGTGAATAGCCGGGCTGGATACTCTCGAAAAAATGCGTCTCGTCGCCCAGGTTGCAGAAGAAGTTGGCGAAGTAGAAGGACCAGGTGATGTCCTTGGAGGGAGTAACCGGCGTACGCGCCGCCGTCACGTGACAGTAGCCGAGATGCGGCCGGCCGACGAGCGTGCGGTGGAAGATCATCTTCGGGAACTGGATCGAGGTGTGGAACCCGTTGATCCGCTTATGGGTCGTGTCGCCGGCGGTGCTGAGCTTCTTGCCCGTCCTGTCTGCGACTTCCTCATAGCTCAAATACCGGCGTTCGCTCGGCAACCATTGCCTGCGGTTGATCCGGCCGGTGCGCAGGAATTCGGTATGAACCGCCACCTTCGGCGGGATTGTCGGCAGCTTCTCGGCTGTCGCGTCGTAGTATCTCAACTTTGCCATGATCGTCAGCGCGCCATCTGCCTGCCTGCAGGACCTCTCTCGTCCGCCGGCTAGGCTAGCGGCTCATGGTTAATGAATGATTTCGTCCTGGCTGCATCATTAGCGTTCTCTATCTGACGCGATGTCGCAAACGGGCGAAGCCCTCCCGCATCTGCGCCGACCGCGCCGCAAAAGTCGGCAAATGCCCAAGATGTGATCTATCTATATGTTTGCAATGTAAAAATTCTAAGACGGTGGCCTTTTGTCACGGTTTTTTCCGTGTCGTCATTCTGGAATTGGATGTCGCTATCGGGCAGCTGCCAAGGCGACTTCCGCGATTACATATCCTTACTCAAGGTGCCGTCTTCGAAGGGAAGATGGAGAATTGGGAAGCCGGTCAAATCCCGGCGCTGCCCCCGCAACGGTGGTGGAGCGAAAGCCTCGGCAAAGGCCACTGGACGGTTCGTCCGGGAAGGCGCCGGGCAGGTCCGAAAGGACGGCTCCTGAGCCCGGAAACCAGCCTTGACGGACATAACCGTAACGGGTTGCGGCGGGCAGCCGGATCGGAGCCTCAAACGCATGGGTGTGCGCCCGTGCGGGTTCCTGTCCTGCCTCTCCGAAACATGGCGCATGAGGACAGGACATGGACACCAGAAACGATATGCTTCGAAAGCTGAAGGGCAGGCGGGACGGCTACAGCCTCGACCGGGCCTTTTACATCGATCCCGACTACTACAGGCAGGATCTGGAAAACATCTGGTACAAGGATTGGCTGTTTATCGGCCATGACTGCGAGATCCCGCGGGCCGGCAATTACTTCACCGTCCAGGTAGGCGACTACCCCGTTGTCATCACCCGCGACCGCCAGGGCGCCATCCGGGCGCTGCACAATTCCTGCCGCCACCGCGGCTCGCGCGTCTGCACGCAGGCGAAAGGCTCGTCGGCAAAGCTTGTCTGTCCCTATCACCAGTGGACCTACGAACTCGATGGCTCGCTGCTCTTCGCCCGGCAGATGGGAGAGGATTTCGACAAGGCCGCCCACAGTCTGAAGCCGATCCATTGCGAAACGGTCGGCGGCTACATCTTCATCAACCTGTCGGAAAAGCCGATGGATTTCACGGCGTTCCGCGACATGGCCTTACCGTATCTCGCGCCGCATCGGCTCGGCGAAACCAAGGTCGCGTTCGAAAGCACCATCATCGAGAAGGGCAACTGGAAGCTCGTCTGGGAAAACAACCGCGAATGCTACCATTGCGCCGCCAATCATCCGGAACTCTGCCGCACCTATCCTGAGGCGCCGACGGCGACCGGGGTGCAGGGCGCAAAGGATGATCCTGTGATCGCCGAACATTGGGCGAAGTGCGAGGCCGGGGGCCTGCCGAGCGAATTTAAGATGTCGCCGACCGGTCAGTTCCGCGCCGCCCGCATGCCGCTTGTCGACAATGCCGAAAGCTACACCATGTCGGGCGCCCGCGCCGTCAGGCGGGCCCTGTCCGCCGACGTCTCCCAGAGCCAGATCGGCACGCTCTTGATGTTCCACTATCCGACCACCTGGAACCATGTGCTCGCCGACCACGCCATCACCTTCCGGGTGCTGCCGCTCGGGCCCGAACTGACGCAGGTGACGACGAAGTGGCTCGTCAACAAGGATGCGGTCGAAGGCGTCGACTACAATCTAGAAGAACTGACGCATGTCTGGACCGAGACCAACGATCAGGACCGTCAGATCGTCGAGGAAAATGCCTTCGGCATCCGCTCACCGGCCTATGAGCCCGGTCCCTATTCGCCCGAGCACGAGGGTGGCGTCATGCAGTTCGTCGAGTGGTACTGCAAGTTCATGGAGCAGCGCCTTGCCGGCGACGCGGCTCCGCTTTCAAGGGTCGCCTGACATGCAGATGGCCTCTTCGTTTCACCATTTCGACGCGCTGCATGTCTGGATCGACCGGCAGCAGATGCTCGAATGCACATCGGCGGTCGTCGAGACCGCCGATGTCATGACCTTCACCTTCCGGACCGAAAAGCCCGCCTGGTTTCGCTATCTGCCCGGGCAATTCGTGACCCTCGAACTGCCCGTCGCCGACGAGCCAGTGATGCGCACCTACACCCTGTCGTCGACGCCCTCGCGGCCGCTGTCGATCGCCGTGACCGTCAAGGCGCAGTCAGACAGCATCGGCACCCGCTGGATGTTCGAGCACCTGAAGCCCGGAATGAAACTCCGCGCCTTTGGCCCGCTCGGCGATTTCAGCTTCGTCCGCCATCCCGGCGACAAATACCTGTTTATCTCGGCCGGCTCCGGCATCACGCCGATGATGTCGATGACGCGCTGGATGGCGGACTGCGTGCCAGAGACGGATGTGACCTTCATCTCCTGCGCGCGTCGTCCGGAGGACCTGCTGTTCCGTTCGGAGCTGGAGGTTCTGGCGACGCAGATGTCCGGGCTGAACCTCGGCTTCATCGTCGAGGGACATGAGGCACGCCACGGCTGGCACGGGCTTCGCGGCCGCATTGATGGCGCCAAGCTGCCGCTGCTTGCGCCCGATTTCATGGACCGCACCGTTTTCTGCTGCGGCCCCGAACCGTTCATGCGCGGCGTGCGCGAGATGCTGAAATCGGCCGGTTTCGACATGGGCCGCTACCACGAGGAGAGCTTCCAGCCGGCGGCGGCACCCGCCGCGGAAGAGATTGCCGTGCGCGCCGGCGCCGCCGACGAGGGCGAGGTCCAGGCCGCCAAGATCGCCTTCACCATGAGCGGCAAGGAGATCGAGGCCAAGCCCGGCCAGACGATCCTGCAGGCGGCGCGCGCCAACGGCGTCAGGATCGGCGCTGCCTGCGAAGGCGGCATCTGCGGCACCTGCCGGGTGATGAAGGTCTCAGGCGAGGTGGATATGAGCCACAATGGCGGCATTCTCGACGACGAGATCGATGAGGGCTACATCCTTGCCTGCTGCTCGCGACCGCTTGGCGATGTCCAGATCGAAGCCTGAAGGCGCTGACGCATATCGCGTAAAAGTGTACAGCGGTTTTGCGACAACGACATGCATAACAACAAGCGCCTAAAGCCTGTCGCGTGAATGCTTTTCACGCGACAGGCTTTAGGGCGCGTTGCAGGGGATCGGATTGGCGGAAATGCTTGCCGGGGCGTCGGTGCCGGCCTCCGTCTTGGAGCAGGCGCCCTGGGCGGCATCATTGCCGGCGATCGCCACCTGCAGGGCACGTTCCTGGCGGGCGAAATCGATCGAGCCGGTCACCAGCATGTCGACACCGCTGCCGGCGCCGCTCGTAGCGTCGGCGCGGCTCACGAGCAGCGGTTCGCTAAACATCGCAGTCGCCCTTGCGATCGCCTGCATGCCCGTTCCCCGCTCGGCTTGGGCGACGAGCATCAGCGGCAGTGGCTTTTCCGGCAGCAAGACGCCCTGTGCCCAGATCGCTTTCAGCGCCAGCGGCGACATTGCCGCCACGTTCACGTCGATGTCGTCAAGCGTTCCCGGCACGCGGTAGGGGCAGCGGCGCTTGCCGCAGTTGATGCCCGAGGAGAACTGCCACAGCGCGTAACTATCCCAGTTGCCCATCGGGAAAACCTGGCGGATATCCGGTTTGTAACGGGCGTACCAGAGCGGCAGGCGCGACAGCAGCCGGTGTTTGGCCCGGTGCGCGGCGATGTATTTGGCGGTGACGTGGTTGGTATAGAGGATCGGGTAGCGCCCGGTCCGGGTCTTGATGTGCCCGGCGAAGATGGCGGCGTCCTCCAGCGACATGTACTTGTCCGGATCGATGCCCTCGAGATCGAGCACCATCAGTTCGTCGTCGCGCGGATCGGCGTAATCGAGGAAATGGTTCGCCTGGTCGACGGGATTGCCCGGGCGGGCAAGATGGTAGGCACCCCACAGCAGCCCGTGCGAACGGGCAATCATCCGGCGGGTCTGGTAGAGCTCGCGGCTGACGGCGTATTTGCGCCACATGGTCTTGCAGTGGTTGAAGGTGTCGCCGTTGTGGTCGCCGGTGCAGGAGAAGCTTTCGGGCAGGCCGTCGGAGGCCTTGGCGATGAAACCGGAAACGCGCTTGTCGCCAAGCATCGTTTCCCAGTCGATGCTGTTCATCTCATAGGCGTCGACGATGATGGCATTCGACTTGGTCTTCCAGGGCTCCAGTTCACCGGCGCGTGCGATCGCCGCCGCGAAAGCCAGACCGATGAAGGTCGCGAGGCGCAGAATCATCCCTGTCGTGGAGATACACCGCTTTGCCATTCTCTGAGATTGCCGACAGTATCGTTAACGCATCGTAAATCCCAGCCCCCGAGCGGACTGTGCGGGAGCGACGCGCGAATGTATACCGACCTGTGGCTGTATATAAGCAATTGCTTTCATGTTCGCGATCTGACGATCAGCCGGGAAGGCGTTGGTCGACGATGCGGCAATGCCTTGCTGCAGCAACGGGTGCTGGCCGCGCCACCTGATCCCGCAGGAGGCGGAAGATGGAACAAAACCGGTGACTTATGCGTTATCGGTCGATTTCGGATTTCCCGGCTGAGGGACATCCCGTATCGGCCTCGGTCCGGGTGAAATCATGGAAAGGTTGAAATGCCGCGGCAACCCGAAACCGGGCCGCGCAAAATGCGTTCGGTGATGGAGGGATTTTATGAAGAACGTGCTGAAGTCCGGGATGAGCCGGTGGTTTTCCGTGGCCGTTGCGGTGGCTGTGCTGGCGACGTCGGCCGCCCCGTCGCAGGCCTTCACGCCGACACCGCCGCGCCTTGAGCGGCAGAGCGATGCACAGAACGTCCAGTATCGCCGACCGGGCATGGAGCGTCGTGGCGGCTATTACTACTACAACGGCTACCGCGGTTATAACTACCGCCGCCCTGGCTATCGCTACTACAATGGCTGGTGGTATCCGATGGCAGCCTTCGGCACCGGAGTGATTATCGGTGGAGCGATCGCCCAGCCGCCGCGCTACACGCGTCCTGCCCCCGTCTATGGCAGCCGCCATGTGCAGTGGTGCTATGACCGCTACCGCTCATACCGGGCCTACGACAATACCTATCAGCCCTATGGCGGCCCGCGCCGCCAGTGCTATTCGCCCTATGGTTAAAGGGTAGGCAGGGCCGGGCGCTTCCGCTCCTGGCCCTTTTTCGCCTGGGATCACATGAGGCCGCCATAGCTGCGAGCGATGCGCCTGGCCGATGATCGCGCCGTGCCTGGCGAAAACTTGTCCTGCAGTGGCTAAAGTTCTTGGGCGAGCCCGATGAGCAGGCCCTCGGGACCGCGGATATAGCAAAGCCGATAGGCGTCCTTATACTGGACCACTTCGCCGACCAACTGCGCGCCGCGTTTGCGGAGCCGCTCAACCGTCTCGTCGACGTCGTCGACCGCGAACATGACTCGGAGGTAGCCAAGCGCATTGACCGGGGCAGTGCGGTGATCGGCGACGACCGGTGGCGCGAGGAAACGGGAAAGCTCGAGCCTGCTGTGGCCATCCGGCGTGCGCATCATGGCAATTTCGACATGCTGATCGCCGAGCCCGGTGACACGCCCGGCCCATTCCCCGTCGATCGTCGCCCGCCCTTCGAGCTCAAGGCCAAGTTCGCGAAAGAAATCGATCGTCTCTTCGAGGTCTTCGACGACGATGCCTATGTTGTCCATTCGCTTGAGCGCCATGTTTCCAATCTCCACGGTGTCGTTCCGGTCTACGGGGACGTCGCTCCAATCAACACCGAACGCCTGGGGAGGGTTCCGAACCGCGTCTCAGAGAATGCCGATCCGCCGGAGAATCCACCAGGCAAAGCCCATGGAGAGTGCGATGAACAGCGCCGCATAGAGCGTGCCGGTGCCGTCGGCGAAGGGCAGCGCCCCGGTATTCATGCCGAAGAAGCCGGTGACGAGCGTCGGCGGCAGGAGGAAGGCGGTCATCAGCGACAGGATGTAAAGATGCCGATTGGTCTCCGAAGAGATCTTGCTGTCGATCTCTTCATGCAGCAGACGCGCGCGTTCCTGCAGCGCGAAGACGTCGCGGTCGACCGCTTCGAGCCGGTCGGAAAGCCGCTCGGCGGCGTCGATGAACCCGGGCGGTACCTCGTCCTCATCCGATGCGCCCGCCCGCCTGAGCAAGGCGAGGATCGTGCGAAGGTGCCGATGCAGCCGCACCACCGTGCGCCGCAGCGGCGCAAGCCCCGGCTGCTGCCGATGCCCAGCCTCGCCATAAACATGGTCCTCGATGACGTTCAGATCCTCGGTCAGTTCCAGAACCAGCGAGATCAGCGTGCGCTGGAATTCGACGACGATCATCTCGAAGAGGTCGATCGGCCGTGCGCATTTCGTGCTCTTTTCCACCGCTGCCTTGACGCGGTCGATGCTGCGCAAAGGATGCAGGCGGGTGGTGATGATGATGCGGTCGCTGACGGCGAAATGCAGCCAGCCGATCGTCTTCGTCACCGCGTCGAAGGTGCGCTCGAAATCGACGAGCGTGCCGTGCACGATATCGTCCGAAACGGTGATGGCCGCCTGGGTGTCGTGGCTCGTCAGCGTGGCGACTGCGAGCGGCGGCATGTTGCCGATCCGCTCGATGAGCGCAGGCGTTCGCGCGTCCGAGAGCGCGAGGTGAACCCACACCCATCCTTCCCCGGATAGCAGGCTGTCGATCGAGGCGTCGGTGGCGATCCGCTGGCAGCGGCTTTCGCCCGGCAGGAAACGATAGGCCCAGACGATGCCGGGTATTTCAGGGGAAATCAGGTTCATCTGAACGCCTTGTCCAGGGTCCGCTGCCTGTTCCGATCCATCGTTGGCAACGGGAGGGAGGAACACGCAGCCATTCAAAGTGCTAAAGTGACAGTCGCGCGTCCAGCGACGACGCGCGGCACTATCTGTCTTGGCTTCTATGCGCCGTTGATGACAGTTTTGTTACGGGCGGCCGTAGCCCGATGTTCGGGAAGCCGACGGCAATTGACGTTGACGTTTACGTAAAAATCAATAGTGTTCGGCGCACGAGGCCGCGCCCGGCGCGACCTGGCTATCTGGGAGGATCATCATGTACAAGGCACCCGTCGACGAGATCGCATTCACGCTGAAGCACGTGGCAGGCATGGGCGATGCGCTGCAATCGGGCGCGCTGGGTGATCTCGGTGAAGACCTGGTCGATGCCATCCTTTCGGAGGCCGGTCGGTTCGCGACGGAAGAGGTGGCGCCGCTTGGCAACATCGGCGACAAGCAGGGGTCGCGCCTCGTCGAAGGCAAGGTCGAGACCCCAGACGGTTGGCGCGATCTCTACCACAACTGGATCGCCGGCGGCTGGAACGGGCTGACGGCCCCGGAAGACTTCGGCGGCCAGAACCTGCCGCATATGCTGCACGTCGCCGCCATGGAAATGTGGAACGCCGGCTCCATGGCCTTCGCGCTTGGCCCGACGCTCACCATGGGCGCCGTCGAGGCGCTGGAAAAGCACGGTTCCGATGAACTCAAGGCCACCTATCTGCCGAAGATGGTCTCCGGCGAATGGACCGGCACGATGAACTTGACCGAGCCGCATGCCGGCTCCGACCTCGGTGTGCTCAAGGCCCGCGCTGAGCGCCGCGACGACGGCACTTACCGCATCTTCGGCCAGAAGATCTTCATCACCTGGGGCGAACACGACTTCACCGACAACATCGTCCATCTGGTGCTGGCGCGCCTTCCGGACGCGCCGGCCGGCACCCGCGGCATCTCGCTGTTCCTCGTGCCGAAATTCCTGGTCAACGCGGACGGTTCGCTCGGCGAGCGCAACGATCTCTTCTGCCATTCGCTCGAACACAAGCTCGGCATCCATGGATCGCCGACCTGCACGATGATCTATGGCGACGGCAAGTTCGGCGCTGAAAAGGGCGCTATCGGCTATCTGATCGGCGAGGAGAACCGCGGCCTCGCCTGCATGTTCACGATGATGAACAACGCCCGCCTGGCCGTCGGCATGCAGGGTGTGGCCATTGCCGACGCCGCGACGCAGAAGGCGATCGCCTTTGCCAAGGAACGCACCCAGGGTAAGGCGCCTGGCTGGACGGGGCAGGGCATGAGCCCGATCATCGAGCACCCGGATGTTGCCCGCATGCTCCTGACGATGAAGGCGCTGACGCAGGGCTCGCGCGCGATTTCCTACGCCTGCGCCCACGCCGTCGACATGGGGCATGCAGCCGAAGGCGAAAAGGCGAAGTTCTGGCAGGAACGCTCCAGCCTGCTGACGCCGATCGCCAAGTCCTTCTCGACCGACGCCGGCGTCGATGTCGCCTCGATGGGTATCCAGGTGCATGGCGGCATGGGCTTTATCGAGGAAACGGGTGCTGCCCGCTATCTGCGCGACGCCCGCATCGCGCCGATCTACGAGGGTACCAACGGCATCCAGGCGATCGACCTCGTCACCCGCAAGCTGCCGCTTTCGGATGGCGGCCACGTGCGTGGCTTCATTGCCGAGCTGCGCGAGATCGCGGCGGCAGTTCGCGCCTCGAACCGCGACGGTTTTGGCGAGACGGCTGCACGCCTCGATGCGGCGCTGGACGATCTTTCGGCCGCGACCGAGTGGCTGATTGCGGCGGTTGCCGGCGGCAAGCTCACAGAAGCACTCGCCGGCGCCACCGCCTACCAGCGGCTCTTCGGGCTGGCGCTGACCGGCGCCTATCTCGCCAAGGGTGGTCTGGCGGACGTCAGCGATGGCAAGGACGATCAGCGCATCGCGCTCTGCCGCTTCACCGCCGAAAACCTGCTGGCCGAGACTGCCGCGCTGAAAGACCGTGTCGTCAACGGTGCCGACAGCCTCGCCGTCGCTCGCGCTGTTCTGGCCTGAAAGGACCCATCATGACCGACCACGTGCTCATCGAACGGCCGGAAGCCCACCCCGGCGTCCAGGTGATCCGCTTCAACCGGCCGGAAAAGAAAAACGCCATCACGCGCGACATGTACGCGAAGATGACCAATGCGCTGACGGTCGCTTCTAGCGATCCGGCCGTGCGCGCCACCGCCTTTCTCGGCACCGATGGTTGCTTCTCCGCCGGCAACGACATGGCCGACTTCCTCGCCTTCGCCATGGGCGGTTCCATGGGCATAGAGGTGATCGAGTTCCTGAAGGCACTCGCGACCGCAACGAAGCCTGTCGTTTCGGGCGTCGACGGTCTCGCGATTGGCATCGGCACGACGATCCATCTGCATTGCGACCTGACGATTGCGTCCGAGCGCTCGGTCTTCAAGACGCCCTTCGTCGACCTGGCGCTGGTGCCGGAAGCGGCCTCCAGCCTGATCGCGCCGCGCATCATGGGTCACCAGCGGGCCTTCGCGCTGCTTGCCGCCGGCGAACCGCTCACCGCAGGCGAGGCCGTGGACGCGGGACTGATCTGGAAGATTGTCGGCGCGGACGCGGTCGAGCGCGAAACCCTGGCGCTTGCTGGCCGGCTCGCCAAGAAGCCGCCGGAGGCGCTTCGCATCGCCCGCGATCTCGTCCGTGGCGACCGCAGCGACGTGCTGGCGCGTATCGACGAAGAGGCGAAGCACTTCGCCGCGCAATTGAAGAGTGCCGAGGCGCGGGCCGCCTTCGAGGCGTTCATGCGCCGCTAAACCAGTTTGGATTTGTGATGGGTGAGACGGGTGCCGCTGTGCACCCGTTTTGCATTCGGGGGCAAGCTCTTACCCGTCCGGCGGTAAAGATCCCGTTGCCGCCGCCATCGCGAACTTGAATAGATCAATTTTAATTTGTTCTTAAATACCGGTCGCTAGCGTCCTGCGCGATAGGCCTATCCGTATTTTGGGATGGCCCCAGCCGCATGAAGCAGGGCTGGCCCCGCCTTCGGGCATGTTCAACGTTTTCCCGTCAGCCTCTGCGCGCCGTCTTCACGGACGGACGAGGGATGCTGCGCGAAAATCATCAAGAGCTCATGTCCGGCGGTCGCCGCCGGCACCCATTGGGAGCCCACCTTGTCCAAGCGATCGAACCTCATGACGCGCATTCTCGTTGCCGCGTCCTGTGTCGTCGTCGGCGCTTTCGCCGGCTTTTCCGTTTACATCGACAGCCTGCAGCGCGACACGACCACCAAGGCCGTCGAGGAGAACATTGCCTCCTCCGGTACCCAGGCCGCGCAGAGCGTCGCCAAGTGGCTGAACGGCCGCGTCACGCTGACGGCGATGGTGGCTGATGCCACCGGCAACGTCGCGGATGACGGTGGGGTCCAGCCGATCCTGAAGAACGACGTTCTCACCAGCGAATTCATGTCGACCTATGTTGGCAACGAAAGCGGCAAGTTCATCACCTGGCCCGACAATCCGATGCCGGCAGGCTATGATCCGCGTCAGCGCCCCTGGTACCAGCAGGCCGTCAAGGCTGACGCTCGCGTGCTGACCGAACCCTATGTCGACGCGTCCAGCGGCGCGCTGATCATCAGCGCCGCCGTTCCGGTCAAGCGCGACGGCAAGCTCTATGGCGTTGCCGCCAGCGACTTCTCGCTCGATACCCTGGTGACGATGATCAAGGGCGTCGATGTCGGCGGTGAAGGCTTTGCCTTCCTCGCCAGCAAGGACGGCCAGATCCTGGTTCATCCCGATGCCAAGCTGGTCACCAAGTCGCTCGCCGATGCCTTCCCGATCGACACGCCGGCAATCGGCTCCGGTATCATGAACACCGAGCTCGACGGCAAGCCGATGCTGGTGAGCTTCGTTCCGGTCCAAGGCCTGCCCTCAGTCGAATGGTATGTCGGCTTCGTCATCGACGCCGACGCCGCCTATTCGGCGATCGATCAGTTCCGCATTGCCGCGACCATCGCCACGATCCTTGCGGTCGGCGTGATGCTCGTCTTCCTCGCGACCTTCCTCAACCGCCTCGTCATCCGTCCTGTCACGGATATGACCAGCGCGATGGAGAAACTCGCGTCGGGTAACCACAACGTCGAGATCCCCGGCGAAGAGCGGACCGACCAGATCGGCTCGATGGCCGCCGCCGTCGCCGTCTTCAAGGCCAATGCCGTCGAGCGCGCCCGCCTCGAAAGCGAAGCGGATGCGAACCGTTCGCTGTCGGAACGCGAGCGACTGGAACGCGAAGCGCAGAAGGCGCGCGATGCTGCCGAAGTGCAGCAGGCCGTCGATGGTCTGGCAACCGGTCTCGGCCGTCTTGCTGACGGCGATCTGGCCTATCGCATCGACAATCCCTTTGCCGATCGTCTCGATCGCCTGCGCGCCGACTTCAACAACTCGGTCGCCAAGCTGCACGACACGCTCCGCGCCGTCGGTGCCAATGCCCGCGGCATTGATGCCGGCGCGACGGAAATCCGCTCGGCCGCCGACGATCTCGCCCGCCGCACGGAGCAGCAGGCAGCCTCGGTCGAGGAGACCGCCGCGGCACTCGAGGAGATCACCACGACGGTCAAGGACTCCGCCCGCCGGGCTGAAGAGGTCGGCGCGCTGGTCGCCCGCACGCGTGCCGGCGCTGAGAAGTCCGGCGAAGTCGTTGCCAACGCCGTAGATGCGATGCATGCGATCGAGAAGTCCTCGGGCGAGATCTCCAACATCATCGGCGTCATCGACGACATCGCCTTCCAGACCAACTTGCTCGCACTGAATGCCGGCGTCGAGGCGGCCCGTGCCGGTGAAGCCGGCAAGGGCTTTGCCGTCGTCGCGCAGGAAGTGCGTGAACTCGCCCAGCGCTCGGCCAATGCGGCCAAGGAGATCAAGGCACTGATCACCACCTCCGGCAACCAGGTCCGCAACGGCGTGACCTTGGTCGGCGACACCGGCAAGGCACTGGAGACGATCGTCGCCGAAGTCCAGGAGATCAACAAGCACGTGAGCGCGATCGTGACCGCGACGCGCGAGCAGTCGACGGGCCTCCAGGAGATCAACACGGCGGTCAACACCATGGATCAGGGCACGCAGCAGAACGCGGCCATGGTCGAGGAACAGACGGCGGCAAGCCATGGTTTGGCGTCGGAAGCAGCCTCGCTCAACGCACTGCTGGCCCAGTTTAACCTCGGCGATACGCAGAGCGTATACGCGGCAGCGACCAGCCACCGCCGCCGGGCAGCCTAGTCCTCGCCGACATTTGAGAAGCAAAAGGCCCGGGAGACCGGGCCTTTTCTTTGCGCAGTGCATCAGGATTCTCGCTTTTCACTGCAGGATCGCGAGTCATCCCCTTGTTTCTTAAGCTTTGATAAAGCGCTCGCGCATACCGTTTCTTCGCCGCGAAATGACTTCGCCCGCACGTCGCCTCCAGCATTCATCATCGCGATGTGCCCCAGACACCTGTCCCAATGCTCAGCGTGCCCGTCACGCAATCGATGATTTGGCCGCGCACGACCGCAACGGCGGAGGCGCGAGGGGAGACATACGGTGATCCTAAAGACTGCAACGGCAAGAAACATGTTCGCCATCGTGATGACCGGCCTGTTGACCTCCATGGTCACCGCCGCCGTCGTCTTCTGGCTCTCCTATCAGCAATTGCGCGAGCGCAGCATCGCCGAAATAACCAATGCCGCATCCGCAAGCGCGCGCAGCGTCGAGACGAAGTTTGCCGAGGCAAAGACGCTCGCAAACAACATCCGCTCCGCGCTCTATGCGGTAAAGGGCACCGGCGAGCCGTCGCGCGCCGAAATCGAAACCCTGATGAAACGCTGGATCGTCGACAATCCGCTTGCCGTCGGCATGAGCACCGGCTGGGAGCCGAACGCCTTCGACGGCAAGGACGCCGAATTCGTCGGCAAGCCCGGCCATGACGCGACCGGCCGCTTCGTTCCCTATATCGCCCGCTCCGGCGACAAGGTGATCCACGAGGCGCTGGCCGATTATGACAAGCTGGGTCCCGGCGACTACTACCAGATCCCGAAGAAGACCGGCCTCGACATGGTCACCGAGCCTTATGTCTACCCGATCAACGGCAAGGACGTGCTGATGACCTCGATCATGGTGCCGCTGAAGAAGGACGGCGCCTTCATCGGTGTGGTCGGCGTCGACATGGCGCTCGGCGAACTCTCGACCGAACTCGCCAAACTGAAGCCCTTCGGCACCGGTTTCGTCTCATTGCTCAGCAAGGATGGCAGCATCATCAGCCATCCGGATGCCAAGGTCCTCGGCAAGGTGCTAAAGGACACGCCGCTCGCGGGTGAGGGGTGGGGTGACCTCCTGAGCCACACCGGCCAGGCCTTCGCGCTGAAGCACACGGATGGCAGCGGGCATCTGGCCGTCGCCGTACCGGTCAACCTGCTGCCCGACACCGAATGGTACGTCGTGGTCTCGGTGCCCGAAGCCACGGTCTTTGCCGGCCTTTCGCATCTCGCGATGATTTCGATCGCCGTCATTGCCGTTGCCGCCGCGATCATGATCATCGTCGGTTGGACACTGGCGAGCCGCTTCCGCAAGCGCGTCGCCAATGTCATCGGCGTCACCGGCCAGATCGCCGCTGGCGAGACCGACGTCGACCTGTCCGAGGCCGAGCGCAAGGATGAGATCGGCGATCTCGCCCGGTCGCTGCGTGTCCTGCGTGATGCGACGATCGCCAAGATGCAGCTCGAAAGCGAGGCGGATGCGAACCGCTCGCTATCGGAACGCGAACGTCTGGAACGCGAAGCGCAGAAGGCGCGCGATGCGGCCGAAATCCAGCAGGCTGTAAACGGTCTCGCGACGGGCCTTGGCCGTCTTGCTGACGGCGATCTCGCCTACCGCATCGACAACCCCTTCGCCGATCGCCTCGACAGTCTCAGAGCCGACTTCAACAATTCGGTCGCCAAGCTGCACGACACGCTCTGCGCTGTCGGTGCCAATGCCCGCGGCATCGACGCCGGCGCGACCGAGATCCGCTCGGCCGCCGACGATCTCGCCCGCCGCACAGAACAGCAGGCAGCCTCGGTCGAGGAGACCGCCGCGGCACTCGAGGAGATCACCACGACGGTCAAGGACTCGGCTCGCCGCGCCGAAGAGGTCGGCGCGCTGGTCGCCCGCACGCGTGCCGGCGCTGAGAAGTCCGGCGAAGTCGTTGCCAACGCCGTAGACGCGATGCATGCGATCGAGAAGTCCTCGGGCGAGATCTCCAACATCATCGGCGTCATCGACGACATCGCCTTCCAGACCAACTTGCTCGCGCTGAATGCCGGCGTCGAGGCGGCCCGTGCCGGTGAAGCCGGCAAGGGTTTTGCCGTTGTTGCTCAGGAAGTGCGTGAACTCGCCCAGCGCTCGGCACAGGCCGCCAAGGAGATCAAGGCGCTGATCACCACCTCGGGAAACCAGGTTCGAAACGGTGTCACGCTGGTCGGCGATACCGGCAAGGCACTGGAGACGATCGTTGCCGAAGTTCATGAGATCAACAAGCATGTGAGCGCGATCGTGACCGCGACGCGCGAGCAGTCCACCGGTCTCCAGGAGATCAACACGGCCGTAAACACCATGGACCAGGGCACGCAACAGAACGCGGCCATGGTCGAGGAACAGACGGCGGCAAGCCATGGCCTGGCGTCGGAAGCAGCCTCGCTCAATGCGCTGCTCGCCCAGTTCAACCTCGGAGAAGGGCAGGGCTCTTACACAGGTGGGGGTGGACACCGCCGCCGCGCGGCGTGACGACGGATCGCCGTCCGCGGCTCATGCTAAGACGAGTGCAAAAACAAGAGGATAGCACGCAAGCGTGAATCAGTCTGGCAGACGCATCAAGTCGAACGATAACGAAGGCCCGGGAAACCGGGCCTTTCTCATTTCTCCAGCGTGACCACCGCCTCGACATGGGCCGACCAGAGGAACTGGTCGATCGGCGTCACCGAGGTGATGCGGTATCCGGCGGCAACGAGGATCGAGAGGTCGCGCGCAAGCGTCACTGGATTGCAGGAGACGGCGACGACCTTCTTGACGCCGGAGCGGGCGATCTCGTGACACTGCACGTCCGCGCCGGCGCGTGGCGGGTCGAAGACGACCGCGTCGAAGACCTTCAGTTCCTGCGCCATGAGCGGGCGGCGGAAGAGATCGCGCTTCTCGACCGTTACCGGCTTCAGCCCTTGCGTGTTGCGGGCGGCGAGATCAAGCGCCTTCAGCGCCTTGTCTTCGCCTTCGACCGCATGCACCCGCGCCTTGCGGGCGATGCGCAGCGCAAACGTGCCGCAGCCGGCAAAGAGGTCGACGACGCGCTTGGACTTGCCGAGATGGTCGAGCACCAGCTTCGCCATTGCCTCTTCGGCCTGCGCCGTCGCCTGGGTGAAGCTGCCGGGCGGTGGCGAGACGGAAACACCGCCGAAATCGATGACAGGCTTCACCGGCTCGACAATGATCTCGCCATTGAGGCTGACGCGGGCGATGCCGCGCTCGCCGAGCACGGCTTCTACCGTGCGGCGGCGCTCGCGGTCGTCGAGCTTCTTGATGCCATCGACCGAGAGGTCGAGGCCGGAGAGCGTCTCGAGCACGGTGATGCGGAACGGCTCGGCATTGACGGCCATGGCCGCGCCGACTTTGGCAATGGTGGCGAGCTTCGAGACGATACCCGGGCTCGCGATCGGACATTCCGAGATCGCGACGATATGGTGGCTTTCCGCCTGGTTGAAGCCGAGAAGCAGGTCCTTCTCGGTCTTGCGGGCGGTGAAGACCGCGCGGCGGCGCTGGCCGGGCTCGGCGGTGATGAGCGGCGCCACCTCGGGTGTGAGCCCTTTCGATTTCAGGGCGGCGATCACCAGATCGCGCTTGAAGCCGTGGTAGAGCGTGTCGGAGGCATGTTGCATCGTGCAGCCGCCGCAGGTGCCGTTGATGCCGTCCGGCCCGAAGTGCCGACAGTGCGGTTCGACGCGCTCGGGTGAGGCTTCTCTCACCGACATCAGCGTGCCGTGCGATTTGTTGACGGCGAGCGCGACGCTTTCGCCGGGCAGGGTGAAGGGTGCATAGATCGGCCCGTCAGGACCTTCGGCAATGCCGTCGCCCTGAGCGCCCAGCCGCTTGATGGTGACGGCTTCAGTGGTCATGGCTTCTTGCCTGCCAGCAGGTATTCGACATTGCCGTCGCCGCCGGCAATAGGCGAGGGGATGAGGCCGAGGCTTTGCCAGCCCATGTCCTCGACAAGCCAGCGCTCGAGTTCGGCAGCAACATCGGGCGCGCTGTCGGGATCCTTCAGCAGGCCCGCCTTGCTGATGGCGTCGCGGCCCGCCTCGAACTGAGGTTTCACCAGCAGGATGCAGTGCGAACCGGGAAGCGCCATGTCGAGTGCCGGCGGCAGCGCGAGCTTGAGCGAGATGAACGAGACGTCCGAGACGACGAAGGTGACTTCGCGGTCGTCGATGTCCTCCTCGGTCATCGCGCGTGCATTGAGGCCCTCAATGCTGGTGACGCGTTCGTCGCCTTCGATGCGCGGATGGATCTGGCCATGGCCGACATCGATCGCAACCACGTGCTCGGCGCCGCGCTTCAACAGCACTTCGGTAAAGCCGCCAGTCGAGGCGCCGATATCGAGACAGCTTTGGCCGGCGGGGTCGAGCCCGAAATGATCGAGTGCCGCGACCAGCTTCAGCGCGGCGCGCGAGACATAGTCCTGCGCCGGGTCATCGATGGTGATCGTCACGCTCTCGGCAAACATCGACGCTGCCTTGGTGACCGTGCGGCCGTCGACCTTGACGGTCCCGCGCTGGATTGCGTCACGGGCACGCGCGCGGCTTGCGACCAGCCCCGAGTTCAGCAGCAGCTGATCGAGGCGGACCCGGTTCTTGTGTTCTTCGTTCTGGCGATCTTCTGACATGTGTTTCTCATGGCGACTTGCCGTCGCAATGGCAAGCCCCCTGTGCTCGCAGCCATCGAGCCCTTCCTGCAATTCCGTCCGGAAAGGTAAAAACCCCGGGGACGAGCCGGGGTTTTTGCTTGAAGTCGCCCGGAAGCCTCAGCCGGCAGCGCCGATGCCGATATCCTGCTTTTGGCCGAGCGCCTTGAAGACGGTCGAGACGATGCCGGCGCGGTCGAGGCCCGCGGCGGCATACATGGCCTCGGGCTTGGCCTGTTCCATCCAGACGTCGGGCATGACCATCGGGCGAACCTTGAGGCCGCCGTCGAGCAGGCCGTCCTCGGCGAGGAACTGCAGCACGTGGCTGGCAAAGCCGCCGACGGCACCTTCCTCGATGGTGATCAGCACCTCGTGGTTGCGGGCAAGCTCGCGGATGAGGTCATGGTCCAGCGGCTTGGCAAAGCGCGCATCCGCGACCGTGGTCGAAAGACCGGCGGCGTCGAGGTCTTCGGCGGCCAGCAGACAGTCGGCAAGGCGCGTGCCGAAGGAAAGCAACGCCACCTTGGAGCCCTCCTTGACGATACGGCCCTTGCCGATCTCGAGGATCTGGCCCCGCTCCGGCATCTCGACGCCAACGCCTTCGCCGCGCGGATAACGGAACGAGATCGGGCCGGCGTCATAGGCAGCAGCCGTGCGCACCATGTGCTTCAGTTCCGCCTCGTCGGCAGCCGCCATCACCACGAAGCCGGGAAGGGTGGCGAGATAGGTCGTGTCGAACGAGCCCGCATGTGTCGGACCGTCGGCGCCGACGAAACCGGCACGGTCGATCGGGAAGCGCACCGGTAGGCCCTGGATCGCCACGTCGTGGACCACCTGGTCGTAGCCGCGCTGCAGGAAGGTCGAATAGAGCGCTGCGAACGGCTTGTAGCCTTCGGCGGCAAGGCCGGCGGCAAAGGTTACGGCGTGCTGCTCGGCAATGCCGACATCGAAGCAGCGCGACGGATGGACCTTGGCGAACTTGTCGAGCCCGGTGCCGGACGGCATGGCAGCGGTGACGGCGACGATCTTGTCGTCGAAGCCGGCTTCCTGCGTCAGCGCATCGGCGAAAACAGAGGTATAGGCGGGCGCGTTCGGCTTCGCCTTCGCCTGGGCGCCGGTGATGACGTCGAACTTGTTGACGCCGTGGTACTTGTCGGCGGCAGCTTCCGCCGGCGGATAGCCCTTGCCCTTCTGCGTCACCACATGGATCAGCACCGGACCCTTGGCGTTGTCGCGCACGTTGCGCAGCACCGGCAGCAGATGGTCGAAGGAATGCCCGTCGATCGGGCCGATATGGTAGAAGCCCATCTCTTCGAAGAGCGTACCGCCGGTGACGTAGCCGCGGGCATGCTCGACCGCGCGGGTGATCGCGCGATCGACGGTCTTGCCGAGATACGCGGTCAGCTTCTTGCCGACTTCGCGGATGCCCATATAGGTGCGGCCGGAGGCAAGGCGCGCGAGATAGGCGCTCATCGCGCCGGTCGGCGGCGCGATCGACATGTCGTTGTCGTTGAGGATGACGATCAACCGCGCGTCGAGCGCGCCGGCATTGTTCAGCGCCTCATAGGCCATGCCGGCCGAAAGCGCACCGTCGCCGATGACGGCGATGACATTGCGGTTCTTGCCGTCGAGATCGGCTGCGACCGCCATGCCGAGGCCGGCGGAAATCGAGGTCGAGGAGTGCGCGGCGCCGAAGGGGTCGTATTCGCTCTCGGCGCGGCGGGTAAAGCCCGAGAGGCCGCCCTCCTGACGGAGCGTGCGGATACGATCGCGGCGGCCGGTGAGGATCTTGTGCGGATAGCACTGGTGGCCGACGTCGAAGATCAGCCGGTCATGCGGCGTGTTGAACACCTTGTGGATGGCGATCGTCAGCTCGACGACGCCGAGGCCCGCGCCAAGGTGCCCGCCGGTGCGCGACACTGCGTCGATCATTTCTGCCCGGACTTCTCCGGCAAGCTGCGGCAGATCCTTGTCGTCGACCTTCTTCAGATCGTCGGGATAGGTCACCTTGTCGAGCAAGGGAGTAGCCGGCATCGGATTGGTTGGCAGTTGTGTCACGCTGCATGCCTCATGCGCGCCCCAAAGGTCGGGCGCGCGATAGTTGGTGGGTACCGTCGAAGCGGCTCTTTAGACGCAATCGTTGCTGAATGCAAAATTAGGCGTTCCTGCGTCGTCAACCAAGAGACTAGCGCATGATTCTGTGAATCGAAATCGATTCAAGCGCCATGAGGCAATGTTGCGCGGTTTTCCGCACCCATCCTGTGCCACTTTAGGTCGCGGTCAGCCCTCGGGCAGCGGAACGAATTCCTCTTCGTCTCCGGGCACGATGTCGAAGCGTCCGCTGCGCCACTCTTCCTTGGCTTTCTCGATGCGCTCCTTCGAAGACGAAACGAAATTCCACCAGATGTGGCGGGACGACCCGAGCGCAGCACCCCCGAAGAGCATCACGTGACAACCCTGCGGTCCGGCCGTGACCGTGATCTCGTCGCCGGCACGGAAGACGAGCAGCTGGTTGTCTGCAAAACGATCGCCGGCAATGATGGCCTCGCCGGAGAGGATATAGAGCGCGCGCTCTTCCCATTGCGCCGCGAAGGGGGCGCTCTTGCCGGGTGCAATGTTGAGATCGACATAGATCGTGTCGGTGAAGGCCGAGACCGGCGACTTCGCGCCCTCGAAGTTGCCGATCACCACCCGCGCCTTGATGCCGTCGTCGCTCATATGCGGCAGCATGCGCTCTTCGGTATGGCTGAAGATCGGGTCGATTTCTTCCTTGTGATCGGGCAGCGCCAGCCAGGTCTGCAGGCCCGAGATCGAACGGTCGTGACCGCGCTGGTTCTCCGGCGAGCGCTCGGAATGCACGATGCCGCGGCCGGCCGTCATCAGGTTCACGTCGCCGGGACGGATGACCATCTCGGTGCCGAGGCTGTCGCGATGCTTGATCTCGCCGTCGAAGAGGTAGGTGACGGTCGAAAGGCCGATATGCGGGTGCGGGCGCACGTCGATCGCCTCGCCGGCGCGAAGCAATGCCGGGCCCATGCGATCGAAGAAGATGAAGGGGCCGACCAGGCGGCGCTTGGCCGTCGGCAAAGCGCGGCGAACCTGCAGCCCGCCGATGTCGCTGGTGCGCGGAACGATCAGATGTTCGATGGCGTCGCAGGCGGGCTTGTCGCCGGCGAGCGGGTCGGGGCCTGGAAAGAAAGACATGGCGCGTGCTCCCGTTTTTGCTGTCGCTTCAAGTCCTAACGCCTATGACATCAGGCGGGTAGGGGCGAAGCAAGGACGCAGTGTTTCCGCGCGACGATCAATCCGATCTTGGCAATTCCGGGAAAAGCGTGAAGCGGTTTTCCGCCCGGAATTGCGTTGAAACGATCAGTCGGCGTCGAGCGGCTCCACGCCCTGCGGTCTGCCGGCGCGGTCGAGGCGGATCTTTTCGATGCGGTCCTCGGCGGCCTTCAACAGCGCCTCGCAATGCTTCTTCAGCGCTTCGCCGCGCTCGTAGATCTCGATCGACTTGTCGAGGGCGACATCGCCGCGCTCCAGCGCCGAAACGATCCGCTCCAGTTCCTCGACGGCCTGCTCGAAGGAGAGGGCGGAAACGTCCGGTTGCGTAGTGGTGTTCATGCTTACCCTCTCATCAGTCTCAAGATGTGCAGGCCGGCCGATTCGGCCAAGCCCTGAAGGTCATAGCCGCCTTCGAGCAGGCTGACCATGCGGTTGCCGGCGCTGCGATCGGCGATCTCGTGCAGACGCCCGGTCGCCCAGTCGAAATCCTCGGCGACGAGATTGATCTGCGCCAGCGGATCGCGGTGATGCGCGTCGAAGCCGGCGGAGATCAGGATGAAGTCCGGCCGGAAATTGGTGAGTGCTGAAAGCACGCGGCTGCGGAACGCCTCGCGGAAATGTTCACTGCCCATGTTCGGCGACAGCGGCGCGTTGACGACATTGCCCTTGATACCCGTCTCGTCCTTGGCGCCGGTGCCGGGATAGAGCGGCATCTGGTGCGTCGAGCAGAAGAGCACCGAGGGGTCGTCCCAGAAGATGTCCTGCGTGCCGTTGCCGTGGTGCACGTCCCAGTCGACGATCGCGACCCGCTCTGCGCCGTGGACCTTCTGGGCATAGCGGGCGGCGATCGCCACCGTGTTGAAAAGACAGAACCCCATCGCCTTGTTCTTTTCGGCGTGGTGTCCTGGTGGCCGCGCCGCGACGAAGGCGTTGTCGGTCTCGCCGGTAAAGACGGCGTCCACCGCTGCAGTCGCTCCGCCGATCCCGGTTAGCGCCGCGTCGAGGCTCAAGGGGCTGGCATAGGTGTCGGCTTCGAAATGGTTGAGGCCTTCCTCCGGAATGGCGCGCCTGACGGCAGCGAGATGCTCTTCCGGATGTGCGAGCAGGACGAGATCCTCACTCGCCTTCTTCGCCTCGATCCGCTTGAGATCGGAGAAGTTCGGATGTTCGAGCGCAAGGTTCAGCGCCTTCAGCCGGTCCGGCCGCTCAGGATGCCCTTCCGGAACCTCGTGTTCCAGAAAGACCGGATTTTCATAGAGGAACGTGGTCATGCCCGGAACCTAGTGCGCCCACCCTGCAAGGTCCATGGCGAGCCGGTCGAAAGGCGCAATTTTCAACAGCGCGGATCGATGAGCAGCTTGCCGTCGCGGCTCGGATCCGCCTGATGCGCGAGCGCCGCGTCGAGCCTGCTTAGCGGATAGATTTCGGCGATGCGGCTGGAAAAGAGACCCGATCGCAAACCTTCGAAACTCTTGGCAAAGGCCGCTTCGATCACGGGTCGCCCGGCCGAATGCACCCAGGTCCGCAGCCACAGGAAGGAGAAGCGGATGTCCGGCCGCGCCTGGATCGCCGCCTGCGGCACCGGAACGCCGCTGAGCGCCCCATACTGGATGAAGGCGCCGCCCGGTTCGAGCGTGCGCAGAATAAGATCGCCGGCAAACGGACCGCCAACGGCGTCGATGATTGCGTCGAGGCGAAGCTGCGGCACGCGGCCCTCGTCGCCAAACACGATGTGGCCGGGGACCTCGGTTGCCAGCCGCTCGGCGCTGCGCGCGCTGCGGACGATCCCGGTGGCATCCGCGCCTTCGCCGGCCAGCAGCTTCATCAGCATGCCGCCGATCGCCGACCCTGCCGCGGTGACGCCGATACGGCGGCCACCGAGCGGGCCGAAATGTTGGCGCAGCGCCTCGACCAGTTGCAGCGCCGTCAGCGGATTGACGTAGCAGGTGGCCGCATCGGTCTCGCCGATGTCGTCGGGCAGGGCGAAACACCATTCGGCCGGCCGGATCAGATATTCCTGCCAGAGACCGCTGGCACCGATGGGCACCACGCGATCACCGGGTTTCAGCGACGTCACGCCAGGGCCGACGCGCGTCACCGTGCCGAAGCCTTCGAAGCCCGGCACGAAGGGCAGCGTGGTGCGGGCGCTATAGGCGCCAGTCACCGGGATGAGATCGGACGGGTTGATGGCGGCAAGCGACAGCGCCACCTCGACTTCGCCCGCCGCAGGCGCCACGCGCCCGGCGTCGACCATCGCAATCACTTGCCGGGGATCGCCGAACTGGCTAACGAGGGTGGAGCGCATCGTCAGGGAGCCTCGCATGGACGGCAGGGAGCTGGAGAACGTCACGGAAATCCGGATTCCGTTTCGCGATATAGACATGCACGGCCACATGCACAATGCCGCCTATTATGCCCACGCCGAGGCCGCGCTTTCCAGCCTCTGGCGTCACCGTCCGCATGTGGTGAACGAGCCGAGCTATCTCGTGCGCCGCTCGGCCTGCGTCTATCACCGTGGTCTGCGCTATGACGAGCCGGCCCGTCTTACCGTCAACGTGGCGAAGGTCGGCGGCAGCTCGATCAGTTTTGTCGTCAAGGTCGAAGCACGCGGCCAACTTGCTGCCGAAGTCGAGGTCGTCTGGGTCGCGGTCGATCCGCAGCGACACACGCCGCTGCCGCTGCCGACGGCGACGCGCGAATGGCTGGCGGCCTATTCGGTCTAGCCAAAGCAATTCCAGGAAAAGCGCGAAGCCGTCACAAAAGACGACGCTCCAGCTTTCACGGTGTTTTTGGCCCGTTCAGGCAAAGGCGCCACCCCCTCTGTCCGGCGGAGCGGAGGGGGTATCTATCTCGTTACCAGACCAGTGTCGCGTACTATGCGAAGCGGTTTTCCGTCCGGAATTGCGCCGCCTAAACCGCGCGAAACAGGGTGACGATGCCCATGCCGCCGCCGACGCCCATCATCGCCAGTCCTTCCGTGCCTTTCGGCGATGCCAGCATCTGCGAGAAAAGCCGGACGGTGAGGATCGCCCCCGAGGCGCCATAGGGATGGCCCAGTGCGATGGCGCCGCCGTCGAGATTGACCCTTTCCGCGGCGATATCGAGTTGGTCGAGGCTGCCGAGCACCTGCGAGGCGAAGGCCTCGTTGAATTCGATGAAATCGACCTTTGCCGGATCGAGCGCGGATTGCCGTGCCTTCAGCTTCTGCATTGCCGGAACCGGGCCAAGCCCGAGCAGATTGGGATCGACGCCCGCGGTCGCCGCATCGACGAATTCGAGTGCGAAGGAAACGCCAAGTCGTTGGGCCTCGGCAAGGCTCGTCACCAGCACCACCGCCGCGCCGTCGTTGATCGGGCAGGCATTGCCGGCCGTTACCGTCCCGCCCTCGACGAAGACCGGCTTCAGCCGTTGCAGCGTCTCCAGCGAAGCATTGGCACGAGGGCACTCATCGCGCGACACAGAGCCTGCTGCCGTTTCGACCGGCACAATCTCGCGGGCGAAGCGGCCGGCAACGGCGGCCTCGACCGCGCGACGGTGGCTTTGAAGCGCAAAGGCGTCCTGACGCTCACGGGAGATCTTGCAGGCGGTCGCGACGTTTTCGGCGGCGACGCCCATATCCGGATCACCGATCTCGTCTGGTGCCATGCGGGCGCGCTTGACCGGCGCGAGTTCGCCGCCGCGCTCCAGCGGCGGTCTCAGGCGGATATGCGCACGGCTGGCGCTCTCGGTGCCGCCGGCAAGGTAGAAACGGCCGGCGCCCGCCTGGATCATCCGTGCGGCAAGGGTGATCGCCTCCAGCCCGGAACCGCATTGGCGGTCGACGGTGACACCCGGCGTCGAGACCGGCAGGCCGGCTTCGAGGGCGGCGAGCCGGGCGAGATTGCCGGCGCTGTTGGCGGCGTTGCCGAGAAGAACGTCGTCGATCTCGCTCGCCTCTACACCGGTATCGCGGAGAATACGGGCGATCAGCGGTGCCGCCAACTGCGACGGTTCGATATCGCGAAGCGTGCCGTTGACGCGGCCGATCGGTGTGCGGAGAGCGGCGATAATGACAGGTGTGCGTGCTGGGTCAGTCGATGAGTTCGAGAGCATCGTTTCCATCCGCGATCCATTGTCTGAGCGTGCCCGCCGCCACCTTGCCCGACTGCGTCATCGGCATATTCAGGCAGAGCCAGATGCGGCGCGGATGCTTATAGCGCGGCAGGTGGGCGGCGAGATGACGCTCAAGCGCTTCTCGATCAAACATACCGCCTTCCGGCTCGATGACGGCGACGAGTTCGCTGCCGAGATCCGGGTGGTCGAGCCCGAGGACGAGAGCGGCGTGCACGCCGGGATCTGCGGTCAGCGCGGCTTCCACTTCCTGCGGGTAGATGTTGTTGCCGCCCGAAAGCACCATGCCGCCGGACCGGCCGAGGAGGTGCAGGGTGCCGCACTCATCGAGGAAGCCGAGATCGCCGACCGTCGCCAGCGACCCGAGACGACGGAAGCCGGCACCATCGGTGGTGCCGACATACCCGTCGGATATGAGGGCGCTGTCGACGAAGATCGTGCCCGTCTCACCGGTTGGCATTTCGCCCCCCCTGTCGTCGCGAATGCTGAGCGTAACACCCGGGAAGGCACGGCCGACGGCGGTGGCCGAAGCGGTGTCGCCGTTGGTCGCAACACTGATGAAGCCCAGTTCCGAGGCGCCGTAATATTCGATGATATCGGCTTGAGGAAACGCGAGTGCCGCGCTGTCGCGATCGTTTTCGGTCAGCTTGGCGCCGGCGACGGTGATCTGGGTGACGGATGTTTGCGGCCGGTCGGCGGCTGCAGCGCAGAGCCGCCGCAGCATCGTCGGCACCAGCGCCAGTCGCTTGACCTCTTTCGCCTCGACGATGGACATCGCCCGGGAGGCCTCGAAATGCGCGGCCCCGATGAATTCGGCGCCGGCGACAAGGGTTTCGGCAAGCGCATAAAGTGTCAGCCCGTGCGCGAGCGGACCGGGCGCAAAGGTGCGGGTGGCGCGGTCGATGCCGAAGAAGGGTTCGCCCGTGGCCAAGCTTCTGCGCCACGAACCGCGATCGCGGATGATCGCTTTCGGCGTTCCTGTCGTGCCCGAGGTGAAGACGATCAGGAATGGCTCGGTGTCGTCGCCGATTGCGAGCGGCTTTCGCTCGTTGCCGTCGGTCTCGCGAAAGGTTCGCGTTTTGCCGCTTGCGGGCGCATGGAGCGAGAGGTTGGCGCCATCGGCCCTGACAATGAGATCGGGCGAAAGGCGATCGTGCATCGTCTGGCGCGTCGCCTCCGGCAGATGCGGATCGATCAGCGCGACGCAGTTGCCGCCGCTAGTGGCGGCAAGGAAGGCAGCGGCGAAGAGCGGATGATTGCCCGTCTCCAGTGCGATCAGGCGAGAGCGGTCGCCGAGCACGCTGCGGCGTTCGGCAATCCCAACCAAGTCTCCGAAACGTTCGGCAAGTGCGCCGGCGATGCGTGCGAGGTCACCAAAAGTGAAAACCCGGCCCTCGATTTGGAAGGCCGGGGCATGCGGGTGGTCTTGCGCGTGGCGATGGATCGCGGCGGCAAACGGCATCGGCTCAGGCGCGGGCCGGCAACAGCGGATAGCCGGCGTAGACCGCGCGTGCGGCAAGCGTCGCGATCGCAGCCTTCAGCAGGTCGCCCGGAATGAAGGCGAGCGAGCCGGCAGCAACGGTCATGAGCGGGGTGCCGGTGACGGCGGAAACCCAGGGCATGCCGATCGCATAGAGCACGACGATACCGCCGAGGACGGAGGCGAGGAAAAAGCCGATGAACTGGCGCGTTTCGGCCTGGCCTTCGCGCACGGTGCGCTCGGCGATCAGGCCGGTGACGAAGGTGGCAACGACCCAGCCGATGATGAAGCCGCCCGACGGGCCGGCAAAGACCGCAAGGCCGCCGCGGCCGCCCGAAAGCACCGGCAGGCCGATGGCGACCAGCAGCAGGAACAGCAGGAAGGCGAGCGCGCCGCGCCTCGCGCCGAGAATGCAGCCGGCGAGCATGACGCCCATGGATTGCGCAGTGATCGGGACAGGAATGAAGCCGAGCGTGATCGGCGGAATGAAGCCGAGCACGACGACGATCGCGGCGAAGAGGGCGATGAGCACGAGATCTCTGGTATTCATGTAGTTCCGCTTCCCTGTTTTTTAGAATTCGCGAATTTATTGACGGCGAAATCCGCGCGCGTCAATCGCGGCAGCAATCGTGTCGGCATCTTTCAGCGTCAGGATGATCAGCGGCCCTATGATCGTCAACGGCCGGACGGGCAGTCCGCGGGCGCGATGGGCTTCGCGGATTGCCTGATAGCGCGCAAAGATATCCGGGACGAAGCGCAGTACGAGCCCGAGCGCCAGGCTGACATCGGCCGCCTTCAGCCAGCCCAGCCGTTCCAGCGGGCTCAAGAGGATGGTGATCTCGTCCATGAAGGCGCTGATCGTCGTCGTCGCCGTGACGGCGGCTGCAAACAGAACCAGCGCCATCAGCCGCAAGGTTAACGTGGCGACCTCGGCAATGGACAGGTAAAAGAGATTGACGGCCGCCAGAAAGAAGATCGTCAGGAAGACGAAGCCGACGCGCTTCAGCGCCTCCTTGGGCGTGAGGCCGGCGGAGAGATAAAGAGCGGCGGCCACGATGAAGGCGATCGCCTGAACCGCGAGCGAAGCGCTCAAAAAAAGGCCGATGCTCGACGCCACGAGTGCCATCAGCTTGACCCTGACCGGCAGCCGGTGGAGCAAGCTGTTGCCCTCGATGTGCAGGCTCGTCAGCATCCGGCGATCTCGTGATAGCGGCGGATCGCGTCTTGCGGGTTGCCGTCGAAGGCAAGGCGGCCCTCGTGGAAGAGCAATAGCCGTTCGACATTCTCGACGAGCCCGAGATCATGGGTGATCACCACCGTATCCTCCGGCAGGTCGTCGATCGCCGCGGCGACACGGCGGCGGTTCTTGAGGTCAAGCTGGTTCGTCGGCTCGTCGAGGATCAGGATCTTCGGATCGGTAACGACGACGCTCGCCATGGCGACGAGCTGCGTTTCTCCGCCCGAAAGCTCATGCACGCGTCGCCTTGCCAGGTGTTCGATGCCGAAGCGCGAAAGGGCTGCCTGCATGCGGCGGTCGACTTCTTCGCGCGAAAGCCCGCGGTTTTTCAGCCCGAAGGCGATGTCCTCGGCGACGATCGGCATGATCAGCTGGTTGTGCGGATTCTGGAAGATGAAGCCGGCCTCGGAAAGCACGGCGCGGTCGTCTTTGATCGTATCGAGCCCGTTGACCGTAACGCCGCCGGAGGAAGGCTTCACCAGACCGTTGATCAGCCGGGCGAAGGTTGTCTTGCCGGAACCGTTGAGGCCGATGATGCCGATGCGTTTTTCGTTGAGCGTGAGCGTCAAGGGGTGCAAAGCCACCCGCTCGCCGAAGCGGACCGCGCAATCGGTAAAGCGGATGTCCATTCCGTTCCTCGCTGTCTCCGGCCCGCGCCGTTTTCGGGTTGCTCTATAGGCCAAGTGCGACAACAAGGGCAATGCAGTCCGCGGACCGATGCGGTATTTGAATTATGGGAATAAAAGCCTATTGTTATCGTCATGACGATTCGCCTTTCCAACAGCGACGCCCGTCGCATCTTCCTCGCCAAGCAGGGCCTTTCAGGCGCGCCCAACCGCGCGCTCGGCAAGGAAGGCCTCTTGAAGCTCATCCACGACATCGGCTTCGTGCAGGTAGACAGCATCGCCACGGTGGAGCGCGCCCATCACCAGATCCTGTTTTCCCGCAACCAGACCTATCGTCGAGAGCATCTGACGGCGCTGCTGGAGGACGATCGCGACCTCTTCGAGCATTGGACCCACGATGCCTCGATCATTCCAAGCAGCTTCTTCCGCTATTGGAAGCACCGCTTCAAATGGGAAGGTGAGACGATCGTCGAGCGGTGGAAGGCGTGGCGTGGCGAAGGCTTTGAAAAAGGCTGCGACGACACTTATCAGCGTATTGCCGAAGGCGGCCCGGTGCTCGCCCGAGACTTGAAGGAGGCCGAACACCAGTCTGGCGGCTGGTGGAACTGGCATCCGTCGAAGACGGCGCTGGAAGTGCTGTGGCGCACGGGCAAGCTGGCGATCGCGCGGCGCGAGAATTTCCAGAAGGTCTACGATCTCACGGAAAGAGTGATCCCGCCGCACCACAACGAGGATGACGTCAGCCATCCGGAGTTCATCGACTGGGCTTGCCGCAGTGCGCTGGAGCGTCTCGGCTTTGCCACCCATGGCGAGATTGCAGCCTTCTGGGATCTGGTGTCGCCCGAGGAGGCCAAGACCTGGGTGGCGGAGCATCGCGACGAACTCGTGGAAGTGCAGATCGAAGCGATCGATGGCGGACGCCCACGTGTCGCCTACGCCTTCGCTGGATTCCCGGACGCACTTGGCGATATCCCTGAGCCGCCGGGCCGGGTGCGGGTGCTGAGCCCCTTCGATCCGCTGCTGCGCGACCGCAATCGTACCGAGCGCCTGTTCGGGTTCTATTATCGCATCGAGATCTTCGTGCCCGAGGCCAAGCGCGAATATGGCTATTACGTCTTCCCGCTGATCGAGGGCGACCGGTTGATCGGCCGCATCGACATGAAGGCGGACCGCAAGCGCGGCAGCCTCGATGTCCGCAAGCTCTGGCTCGAAAAGGGCGTCCGCGTCTCGGCAGGGCGCCTGGAACGCATCGATGCCGAGCTCGATCGGGTTGCCCGCTTCGCCGGCGTCGAGCGGGTGGAACGGCTCGACGGCTGGAATACGTCGCTGTAGCGACTTGAGCCGCTGCATGCTTGCGTCGATCGGTGCGGATCGAGGGAAACATGCGGTCCGTGATATTTTCCTTGGCTTGAACCCGCCGCGTTCCTAAATGGAGGCGACAGAAATTCCTGACGCGGGAGCGTGCCACTATGAACACCGATCTGATGAGCCTCTTCGATGCCGACGACGCAACGGTCCGCAAGGTTCTCTCGGAAACGCTCGCCGGTGCCGACGACGGCGAACTGTTCCTCGAACATGCGCAGGCCGAGGTGCTTTCCTTCGACAACGGCCGGCTAAAGGGCGGCAGCTTCAATACCGACCAGGGTTTCGGCTTGCGCGCCGTTGCCGGCGAAGCGGTCGGCTACGCGCATTCCGGCGAACTTTCGCTTTCGGCGCTCCGCCGTGCTTCCGATGCCGTGGCGCAGGTGACGCGCGGTTATGCCGGTTCCTATGCCGCAGCCCCTCAGCGCACCAACAAGAAACTCTACGGCGACGAAAACCCGATCGGCGAACCGAGCTTCGAGGCGAAGGTCGCGCTGCTCCAGGAAATCGACGCCTATCTGCGCGCCAAGGATCCGAAGGTCCGTCAGGTGACGGCGACCATCGCCGCTAGCTGGCAGGTCGTCGACATCCTTCGCGCCGATGGCCACCGCGTCCATGACGTCCGGCCGATGACCCGCATCAACATCTCCGTCGTCACCGGCGAAGGCGATCGCCAGGAAAGCGGCTCCTTCGGCACCGGCGGGCGTCGCGGCTTCGGCGATTTCGTCACCGCGGAAAACTGGAAGCAGGGCGCCGACGAGGCGCTGCGCCAGGCACTCGTCAATCTCGAAGCGATCGATGCGCCCGCCGGCACCATGGACGTGGTGCTTGCCTCCGGCTGGCCGGGCGTCATGCTGCACGAAGCCGTCGGCCATGGCCTGGAAGGGGACTTCAACCGCAAGAAGACCTCGGCTTTTGCCGGCCTGCTGGGCCAGCAGGTGGCCGCCAAGGGCGTCACCGTCGTCGACGACGGCACCATCGAGGCCCGCCGCGGCTCGATCTCCATCGACGACGAGGGCACGCCGTCGGGCTACAACGTGCTGATCGAGGACGGCAAGCTCGTCGGCTACATGCAGGACCGGCAGAACGCCCGGCTGATGGGCATGCAGCCGACCGGCAACGGCCGTCGCCAGGGCTATGCCCATGTGCCGATGCCGCGCATGACCAATACCTACATGCTCTCCGGCGACAAAACGCCGGAGGAAATCATCGCCTCGGTCAAGAAGGGCATCTATACCGTCTCCTTCGGCGGCGGCCAGGTGGACATCACCTCCGGCAAGTTCGTCTTCGGCTGCACCGAGGCCTACCTGATCGAAAACGGCAAGATCGGCGCACCGGTGAAGGGCGCGATGTTGATCGGCAACGGCCCGGATGCGATGAAGCGCGTCACCATGGTCGGCAACGACACCAAGCTCGACACCGGCATCGGCAATTGCGGCAAGGCCGGCCAATGGGTACCGGTCGGCGTCGGTCAGCCGCATCTGCGCATGGATCAGATCACCGTCGGCGGCACGCAGGCGTAAGGTCCGATGGCGGTCTTCAAGCTGTCCTTTCTGTCGCCGAAGACCGCCACACCGACGCACGAACTGAGGTTTGATCGCGATGCCACCGAGATCGCGCGGGCGTTGGACCTGCGCAACGGCGTCTTCCTGGATCATGCCTGCTACCGTCTGGATCAAGACGACCTGACGCTGCTGGCGTCGGCCGTCGGGCTTGCCTTGCCAGAAACAGGCGAGGAAGCTGAGCTTCGGCGGCCGCATGCGCTCGATACCGTGCCCTATCTGGTGCACACCGGCTATGAGCTTCCGCTGATGCTGGAAGGGCGCAAGCCCTTCGCCTTCTTCAGCGACGATGCCGCGTCGCCCTGGCTTGCCGAAACCAAAGAGTTGTTCGCGCCGCACGTTGCCGACGGAACTTTGCTTGCGGACATGTTCGAGTTCTCGCGGATGTGCCCGACAACGACCGGTGGCGAGAAGGAGCAAAGGGTTCTCTACCTCACCTATGCGTTGCCGGAGGAAGAGTGGCGTTTCGCGCGCTTCAGGCAACGCTGCCACCAGCTCTTTTGCAATTGGCGCCCATGGACGGCAGAAGACGAGCGCGAGGAGGGGCTGCTGCTTGGCTATAGCCAGGAGCAGTGCGACTGGTGGCTCGCCAACCGCTTCCGTAGAGCCGTCGTGCAAGAGTGACGAAGGCTCTGAGGCCGGCGGCCAATCAGCCGCGCGACGGCAGCATCATGCAGTCATAGGAGCGCTCTTTGAGGGCATCGCAGGCTGCTGCTGCCGCGTCGCGGCTCGAAAAGCCGACGAAGCGGGCGCGGTAGATCGCTTTGGCACCCTTACCGACGGCTTCCGTGTAGGGCGTGGCGCCCGCGAGCGGCGCACCGGCTTCCGAGCGCGCCTGCGCCAGCAGCATGCGCGCAGCCTCTGCGGATGGCGCGGCCGAAATCTGGATCTGCCAGCCGCCTGACGCAGCCGGAACTGCAGCCGTCGTTTCGATCTCGGCAAGCTCCGTCGGCCGTTCCGCGGGGATGGCGGCCGTCGATGTCGCTGTAATCAGGGCAGCAACCGAATCCCGCTTGGCCCGCTGCGGTGCGGTGTAGGGCATCGGAACCTCGGATGTCGCGACCGCGGCCACTTCGACGGGGGCTTCGACCGTCTTGCCGCCGCGCGTGGATACCACCAGCTGCCTTCCGCCCTTGGCTGCCTTGCCGACATGGCGATCGAGAAGGGCCGCCATCTTGGCATCGCGGCTGCGCGCCGTCTTGCCGCCGAGAACGACGCCGACCACCCGGCGATTGCCGTCCTTGACGGCGCTGACGAGGTTGAAGCCGGAGGCGTTGGTGTAGCCGGTCTTGATGCCGTCCATGCCGTCGTAGCGGTACATCAGGTTGTTGTGCCCCCGCACCTTGCGGCCGCGGAAATTGAAGCTTTCGGTCGCAAACAGCCGGTACTCCCTGGGGAAGTCGCGCATCAGCGCCACGGCGAGCGTCGACATTTCACGCGCCGTCGTCACCTGCTTGCTGGCAGGCAGGCCGGAGGCATTGATGAAGATGGTCTTGCTCATGCCGAGCTGACGCGCCTTGGCGGTCATCATGCGGGCGAAATTCGCCTCGGAGCCGCCGAGCTTCTCGGCCATCGCTGCCGCGGCATCGTTGCCCGAGCGCACGATCATGCCGAGGACCGCCTCGCGCACCGTGATCGTCATGCCGGATTTGAGGCCGAGCCGCATCGGCGGCTTGGCAGCCGCCGCCTTCGAAACCTTGATCTTGCTGTCCCAGGAAAGCTTGCCACTCTTCAGCGCCTCGAAGGCCATATAGACCGTCATCATCTTGGTCAGGGAGGCAGGATGATTGAGGACATCGGCGTTTTCAGACGAGAGGACCTTGCCGGTGCGCGCATCGAGCACCAGCGAGGCGCTTCCGGCGACGGCTGTCGCCGTCCCGAGCGCCAGTGCGAAGGTCGCCAGCAGGAGGCAGCGCAAAGTTTTCATATCGATCCCCGTCGAGTAGCGCCCTCGGCAAGGCGCAAAGCTGTTTCGTTTTGTGACAAGATCCGTGTCTTTGCTGCAACTTTAGGGCGGAATGTGGCGAGCCGACCTTGTTTTCGAGGTTGTGGTAAATGGCCGATGAACGCTCTCCCCGTTCAACAAGGTTTAACGCCCTCGCCGTTAACTTTCCAGGCTGATAGTCCGCGCCGGAACCTCGCGGGCCAGATTTGGGGGCGACCATCAAGGGCATGATCAGGACAATTGTTCGCCGCGCCGCAATTGCCGGTGGGCTGGAAGTCGCCGGGGGGCTGAGCCGCGCCGGGCTGATTGCCGGCGCGCGCGGGCAGGGGGCGATCTTTACCCTGCATCATGTCCGGCCGAAATCTGCCCGTGCCTTCGATCCCAATGCGCACCTGGAAATCACGCCGGAATTCCTCGATGTCGCGTTGAGGACGCTGAAGCGCGACGGCTATCGCTTCACCCCGCTCGAACACTTGCCGGAGGCGCTGGCCGCCAAAGGTGGGCCGGTCGCCTGCTTTACCCTTGATGACGGCTACCGGAACAATCTCGAGCACGCGTTGCCGGTCTTCCAGCGCCACCAGGCGCCATTCACGGTGTTCGTTACCGGCGGGTTCGTCGATCGCACCCATACGCTTTGGTGGGAGACGCTTGCCGATATGCTCGCAACGCGCGAGAAGCTGCGCTTTGACTTCGGCCGTGGCGTAGAAACATTGCAGGCGTCGACCACGGCCGAAAGGCAGGCCGTCTTCAATCGCATTGCGGCGTTCATTCACGGCCATGATGAGGCAAAGGCGATCGCTTCCTTGAACGCTGCAGCCCTCGATGGCGGCATCGATCCGCAGGCGATAACCGAACGCCTCACACTGGACGAGGCCGGTTTGCGGCGCCTGATCGAAAGTCCTATCGCGAGCCTCGGCGCCCACACGATCAGCCACCGCGCGGTCGCGCGCCTGACGGATGCTGAGGCGCGGCGGGAGATCGAGGGATCGCTGCGGCGCGTCGAGGCGATCACCGGTCGGCCGCCCCAGACTTTCGCCTATCCCTATGGCGACGCACCGGCGGTATCCGCACGCGACCACCGCATCGTCGCCGATTTGGGTTTCACCCTGGCCGTCACCACCCAACCCGGCACGCTCATCGCTCGCGCGAAAGCCAGCCTTTATGCGCTACCGCGCATTTCTCTGAACGGCCATTTCCAGCGCGCCCGCTACGTTTCGGCTCTGGCCTCCGGCATACCGTTCCGCCTGGCGGCCGGCTAGAAAAGGCGACTTGGGCAGCCGAGTGCTTCGACGTCAATTGAAGGCAAAAGCCATGAGAATGCTGTCCTGGTAAACACCGTCGTGTTTCCAGTCGCGAACACGACGGCCTTCGATCTGGAAGTCAAACTGCGCGTAAAACGCCCGGGCAGCGGCGTTCTCATGAAGGACGGAAAGCTCGATGCGTTCCAATCCGCTTCGCGAGCGCGTTGCATCGCAGTTGCAGGCGGCGGCGTACAATTCCCTTCCCACGATAGATACCGAGGAGCCCCATGCCCACGGTCCCGACATGCGCCGAACGGGCGAGGCATCCAGCCGGATATCGCACCAGCCGACCACGCGATCGTCGACAGCAACGATCTGGGCGCCCGGGCGCGATGCAGGACTGTCATGTATGCGGCATCCGTCGAAGGGTGGTGCGCTTAGCCGTGAAAGCCAGCGGCCTTCCTGGGCGACGTCATCGAGGCAGCGGTGACAACCGGCTATATCGTCGAGCGTCGCGTCACGAACATCGATCGTTATCAATAGGCACTCAACGAAAATGCCCGGCTCGGGCCGGGCAAAAGACAAAATCCGCTCGGCCACCTGCATAGCCGAGCGTCGTGATTGCATCTGGCGCCTCTCTTGCGACGGACGCGCGGGTTATGGGTACATACGCACCTTTTCCCAGCCGCCTTCGGGTGCCTCGCGGCGAAACTCCATCCGGTCATGAAGCCGGAAGGGGCGGTCGTGCCAGAATTCGATCGACGTCGGGCAGATGCGGAAGCCTGACCAATAGCTTGGGCGCGGGATTTCGCCGAGCGCGTGGCGGGCCGTGTATTCGGCAACGGCCTTTTCCAGCGCGAAGCGGCCTTCGAGTGGCCGCGACTGCTTCGAGGCCCAGGCGCCGATGCGGCTGCCGCGCGGCCGGCTCTTGAAATACTCGTCGGCCTCCTCGTCGGTGACGATCTCGACCGGGCCGCGCACGCGCACCTGCCGACGCAGCGATTTCCAGTGGAAGCACATCGCCGCCTTGCGGGCACCGAGGATCTCCTCACCCTTCTGGCTTTCGAAATTCGTGTAGAAAACGAAGCCGCGCTCGTCGAAACCCTTAAGCAGCACCATGCGGACATTCGGCAGTCCGTCGGCATCGACGGTTGCGAGCGCCACCGCATTCGGGTCGTTGATCTCGCTACCTTCCGCGTCCTTCAGCCATGTGCCAAACAGGGAAAAGGGTTCATTTGATTCGGTGAAGTCACCGCTTGTTAACTCATTCGCCGCCATATTGCGTTCCAATGCCGTGATGTCTGGCGCGGAAATACTTCGGGATGAGCCCGACCGGTGTTTCCGCATCGAAAATGTCGGAGCCTGTATGTTGACCTTGTCGAGAAACGTGCGGCTCCAGCGAGTCTGACAGGATTGCCGTGCAAGACATAGCAAAGTGGATCGACGCCAAGAAGGGGTATTCCTTCGCCTTGCTGCGTAGCGCGGCAATTTGCCTGCCGGTCCTGGCGCTGTCCGGCTGCATGGGGGCTGGCCTCGACCTTTTCGGCAGCGGAGTCGACCGCACGGTTTCGACGGGCACAGTTCCCGTTGCCAAGACCTCCGATGGCCTTTCCGATGCGGTGATGGTTCGCAACGCCGTGACATCGGCCGAGCTCAACAGCGGCGCCATCAATCCTATTCCCTGGGCCAATGCGACCTCCGGCAGTGCCGGTGTCATCAGCAGCATCCAGGAAGACCGCGCCAGCGGCATGCTCTGCCGCCGATTCACCACGACGCGTCATTCCTACGAAGGCATCGCCAAGTTCGACGGCAGCACTTGCCAGGGCGGCGACGGCGCCTGGTATCTGACGAGCTTCGGCCCGCGCGCCTGAGCGAGCGTTCGACGCAAGCCGTTGAAATCGGTGATTAACCACGTTTTGGCAAATGCGCGCATGACGGCCGGCGTTGCCGTCTCAACGGCCACATGAGGCCGCGTGGCTAACCACTATTTAGCAACTTCTCCGGATCATCGGCGTTCAGTGGACGGGCGACAATGGCGCCTGCAATCGGGGCAAAGGCGGGCATCAGGGAGAGGCCGCCGATCAGAGAAGATGGTAGAAACCATGCGTGATCCCTACGTGATCCTCGGGGTCCGGCGCAATGCCGGGCAGGATGAAATCAAGGCCGCCTGGCGTTCGCTGGCAAAGGCCGTGCATCCGGACCATAACCAGGACGATCCCAACGCCGCGGAGCGTTTTGCCGAGGCCGGCAAGGCCTATGAGCTGCTGCGCGACCCGAAGCTCAGAAGCCGCTACGACTACGCGCGCCGCGAAGCCGAGCTTCGTCGCATGGAGGCGATGAAGGCAAAGATGCGGCCTCAGGAAGAGGCGCCGGTCGACGCCGAGACCGCCGAGGACGCCATTTCACAGATTTTCGGCGCGGAGACCCGCAGCAAGTCGGCCCGCCCATCGCCGAAGCCGACGCCGAAACCATCGCCCAAGCCGGCTGCGGCAGCAAAGGAGCCGGAGCGCCCGGCCCAGGCTTCCGAAAGCAAGCCGGAACCAGCCCCCGAACCGCAGCAGGAAAGCGCTCTCAAGACAGAGACTCCGCTGATGCAGCGTGCAGCCGCACCGGCCGCCGAGCTTGTGGCGGCGATCGTCCGGCGGATCCGGGGTCGCGCGGCAAAGACGGCCGAGAAGGTCCCGGATCTTCCTGTCGATCTCGCCGTCAGTATTGACGACCTGATCAACCGCCAGCGCCTCTCCGTCGAGCTTCCAGACGGCGAAAGCCTGAAGGTGCAGATCCCTCCGGGTGCCGTCGACGGTCAGAGCATTCGTCTGGCAGAGCAGGGCTATCGGGTGACGGGCATGACCCGTGGCGACGTCGTCGTCACGCTCAGGGTCGACCAGGGCGGGACGTTCCGCGCCCGCGGCCTCGATCTCATGACCACCTTGCCGATCGATCTGCAGGGCGCCGTGCTCGGCTGCGAACAGGTGCTCGAAACCCCGGTCGGGCAGGTTACGGTGGTCGTGCCGGCCTGGTCCGGCTCCGACAAGGTCATCCGCCTTGCGGGCAGGGGGATGCCCGGTGCTTATGGTACGCATGGCGATCTTCTGGTCGAATTGCGGCTGGTCCTGCCCGAGGCGCCCGACGACAAGATCACCGATCTGATGAAGTCGCAGCGCGACGGCCTCTATCTGTGACAGGCCATTTGTGACAGTTCGCTGACACACTGAACCAATATTACGGGGACTAACAGTTCCTGATCTCAGCCGTGCTTGAACCACCCTTGCGGCTATGCCATAGGCAATTCTCGACATTTTGCCGCACCCGTTCTCGTGGGGCGTCTGTGACATTTTTGATCTTTGGCACCGGCGACGGCCGATGCTGGAATAGTATTGGGGACTTACCATGGCTCAGGCATCCGGTCTGATGAAGGGCAAGCGCGGCGTCATCATGGGCGTTGCAAACAACCGTTCCATCGCATGGGGCATTGCCAAGGCCATCCACGCGCAGGGTGGTGAAGTTGCGTTGACCTATCAGGGCGACGCTCTGAAAAAGCGCGTCGAGCCGCTGCTCGCGGAAATCGACGGCTTCATGGCCGGCCATTGCGACGTCAGCGACGAAGCCACCATCGACGCGGTCTTCGACGCGCTTGAGAAGAAGTGGGGCAAGATCGATTTCGTGGTGCATGCGATCGGCTTCTCCGACAAGGACGAACTGACCGGCCGCTACGTCGATACCTCGGCCGACAACTTCGCAAAGACGATGCAGATCTCGGTCTACTCCTTCACTTCGGTTGCCCGTCGCGCTGAAAAGCTGATGACGGACGGCGGATCGATGCTGACGCTGACCTATTACGGCGCCGAAAAGGTCATGCCGAACTACAACGTCATGGGTGTCGCCAAGGCTGCTCTGGAAGCAAGCGTCAAGTACCTCGCCGTCGACCTCGGCCCCAAGAACATCCGCGTCAACGCGATTTCTGCAGGCCCGATCAAGACGCTGGCCGCTTCGGGCATCGGTGACTTCCGCTATATCCTCAAGTGGAACGAGTACAACGCGCCGCTGCGCCGCACCGTCACCATCGAGGAAGTCGGCGACGTCGGCCTCTACATGCTTTCGGACCTGTCGCGCTCGGTTACTGGTGAAGTGCACCACGCCGACAGCGGCTACCATGTCGTCGGCATGAAGGCTGTGGACGCGCCCGATATCTCCGTGATCAAGGACTGACCGAACCGCCAAGGCGGATTCGGCAGCCTGCTGCCCGGAGACATGTTGTGCTGATCTATGTGATCCGTCACGGACAGACAGACTGGAACGCCGAAAGCCGGCTCCAGGGGCAAAAGGATATCCCTCTCAATGACTTCGGTCGCCAGCAGGCGACCGGCAACGGCGTGGCGCTTGGAGGCATCCTCGGCGCTGACGCCCGGCATTTCGACTTCGTCGCCAGTCCGCTCGGCCGCACGCGCGAGACCATGGAGCGTGTCCGGCGGGCCATGGGGCTCGATCCGGCCGCCTACCGCGCCGACGAGCGGCTCAAGGAAGTTTCCTTCGGCGATTGGGAAGGGCACACGCTGCCAGAACTCAAGCGCTCGGCGCCACAGAGGATCGCCGAGCGGCGCGCGGTGAAATGGGACTTCATTCCGCCCGGTGAGGATGCCGAGAGTTACGAAATTCTGTCCTGGCGCATAGCCGCCTGGCTCAGGGACGTGACGAAGCCGACGGTCTGCGTCAGCCACGGCGGCGTCATTCGCGTGCTCTTCAAGCTTTTCGGGGAAATGGAAGCCGAGGAGGCCGCGACCGCGGCGATCCCGCAGGACCGCCTTCTGCGCATCTCCGGCAATGCCATCGGCTGGGTCTGATAGCCTGAAGCGTAGGGCGTAGATTGGCGCAGCGACGCGCAAAGCGCTTCACACGGATGCCCGCGCGAGGGGCATCCGATAAAAGGTCATTTTCCAGAAATGTGAAAATCCGGTTCGGGCGAACCGCGCAGCGGCCTGTAGGAAAGGCCGCGCTTTCTATTGAACGATTTCGAGATCGTTGATGACCCGCTTGCCGTCCACTTCCGTGTAGAAGACGAGAACCTTTACGCCGGCCTTCAGGCCTTCGAAATTGAATTCCTCCGGCGCCTGATAGTTCTTGCCGTCGTCAAGCGACAGGCTCAGCCTTTCGGTATCAACACCCGTAATGGTAGCTTCAACGTCGGCGCTTTCGGCAAGGGCGGACAAGGGGGAGAGCAGCCCTGCGGTGGCCATGAGTGCGGCAATAACAAAACGCATTCTTCTTGCCCTCTTCAACGTTTCTGCGAACATCCTTGTCACTCCCCTTTGATCCCCGATTGTGGCAAAAATTGCCTTGCGGCGTAGCTTTTGGCCGGACGCCCCCGCTTTTTTGATGGTCTATCCGAACTCTGGAGACTGGACGGCGGTACCGTATTTTTCAAGCGGGCAGGGGCCGAACTCCGGGTATCGGCGGGGTGGTTTCCCCATGAATTATAGGGTTTGCCAAGGAATTGTGACGAAAGCCAATCTTAAGACTCGCTCGCTACCTTTGGTTGGGGATCGAGGGGAAGAGATTGAAGATCATTGACGTTCTGCGCCAGCGCATTCGGGCCGCCGCCAGATTTGCGAAACCCTCGCTCATTCCGGCGGCGATCGCGGGCCTCGTCGTGTTTACGGGCGGGCATGTCTATGAGCGGCAAAACCGTGAAAACTTCCAGAACGACCTCAGGATCGACGTCGAGAACGAACTGAACCTCATTGCCAACCGCCTGCAATCGGAGGTTAACACCAGCATTGCCGCGCTGAACGGTTTTGCCAACAGCATCGGCGTGCATCCGGCCATGACAACAGACGATTTCACCGTCATGGCGACGAAGCTCCTCCTGCAGAATCCGCAGATGGTGCGCGCCTCGGCAGCGCCCGGTGGCGTCGTGCGGATCGCCTTTCCGCGCGAGAGCCAGCAATGGTTCGTCGGCAGCGACTTCAAGCGATTCGGCGCGACAAGACATGCCATCGAGCGCGCGTCCTCGACGGTCAGGCCGGTGATGATCGGCCCGATCCGGTTGCCAAGCGGTCGCAATGGTTTCGAGCTGTTCCTGCCAGTCTTTTCCAAGATCCAGGGACGCATGGAGCGTTGGGGCTACGTCGAGGCCATACTCGACGAGAAGGCGCTGTACCGCGCCGCGCGCCTGCTCGAGTCGGGCGGCGAGGCGCCGGAACTGGCGCGGGACCACCGCCATGTCGACGTTCACCTGGCGATCCGCGATATTTCCGAGCCGGACCGCATACAGGATGCGTTCTATGGCGACGACGCTCTTTTTCGCGCCGCGCCGGTCAACCGCCGGTTGGAGCTAGCAGGCGGCGTGTGGGAGCTAGCGGCCATGCCCGTCGGTGGATGGCAGCAGCTTCCCGAAAACAGCATCTTCATCCAATTGGCGATCGCCGTCGCCGTCACGGTGGTGGTTATCCCGATCCTCCTGGCTGGCGGCCTCGTCAACGAGCGACAGCGCAACATCGCCAAGCTGAAGGCGCGGGAAGGGGAGGTGATGACGCTGTCTCACCGCCTGAACCTCGCGCTCGACGCGTCGAAGATCGGCATCTGGGAAATCGACGTCGAGAGCCAGCAGCGTTCCTGGGACGACCGGATGTTCCACCTGCATGGACTGGAGGTGCATCTGGACGAGCCCACGTACGACGAGTGGCGCGCGACCGTGCATCCCGACGACATAGGTATTGCCGCCAATGCGCTGTTCCGTAGCCTCGATGACGGCCTCGAGTACCGATCGCAGTATCGTGTCATTCTGCACGACGGTACGGTGCGCCACATCCGCAATGTCGGGTCCAGCCACCGCGGCGCCGATGGCCGCGCCAAGGTCACCGGCATCAGCTGGGATGTCAGCGACGATGTGCTGAAGAACGAGCGGCTGAGTGCGGCCAAGGCACAGGTCGACCAGCAGAACCTTGAGCTCGAGCAGGCGCTGAAGGGTCTCTACGAGCGTGAACAGGATCTAGAGCTCCTGTCACGACGTCTCGACCTCGCTCTTGATTCCTATCGCTGCGGCATGTGGGAGGCCGATCTCGACAACAACGTCGCCTATTGGGACGAGCGCATGCATCAGCTCTACGGGCTGGTCTATACCGACGGCGCCACCAACGAGCAGACATGGCTTCAAGCGCTGCACCCCGATGACCGGCAGCCGGCGCTCAACGCGGTCAATCGCGCCATCGAAGCGGACGAAACCTATGTGCATCAGGTGCGGGTGATATTGTCGGCCGGAACGGTTCGCCACATCCGCTCGGTCGGCAAGCTGCACGTCGCCCCGGACGGTGCACGGAAATTCGTCGGCATGGCGCTCGATGTTACCGACGACGTGCTGATGACGGAACAGTTGCGCGCGGCCAAGGCCATGGCGGACGCAAAGAACGCCGAGCTGGAGCAGGCCCGGGTTCGCATCGAGCACAACGCACTGCATGACCCGCTGACAGGGCTCGGCAACCGCCGCATGCTCGACAAGGCGCTGGAGCGACTGACTCTGGACGCCGGCAGCGACCGTGAGGACATCGCCATCCTTCATATCGATCTCGACCGGTTCAAGCAGATCAACGACACCCTGGGTCACGCAGCCGGCGACGCCATGCTGATCCATGCCTCGGAGATCCTGCGGGCGAACACATCGGCGGGCGACATCATTGCCCGCATCGGTGGCGACGAGTTCGTTGTCGCCGTTACCGGTGAACAGGGCGAGGCGACGCTTGCTGCCCGTTGCGACCGGATCATTGCCGCGATGCGGCAGCCGGTCGACTACAACGGATTTCCCTGCCGCTTTGGTGTCAGCATCGGCGTGGCAGTCGGGCATGGCGCCGACATCGACGCGCGCAAACTGCTCGTCAACGCCGATATCGCGCTCTATCGCGCCAAGGAGGCGGGCCGGAACCGCTACCAGTTCTTCACCGAGGTGCTGCAGGCGGAAGTGGTGACCGCCAAGCGCATTGCCGACGAGATTTTGGAAGGCATCGAGCGCGACGAATTCGAACCCTGGTATCAACCGCAGTTCGATGCGACGACGCTCGCGCTTTGCGGCGTCGAGGCACTGGTGCGCTGGAGGCATCCGCGCGAGGGCATATTGACGCCGGATCGTTTTCTCGGCATCGCCGACGAACTCAACGTGACGGCGATGCTCGACCGTCTCGTTCTGGAGAAATCTCTCACCGATCAGATGCGATGGGCAGCGGCCGGCATTCGGGTTCCCAAGATCTCGGTCAATGTTTCGGCCAAGCGGCTGCAGGACGACGACCTGCTGTCCTCGCTTGAAGGCTTGAGCATCACGCCCGGACAGATCTGTTTCGAACTGGTGGAGTCGATCTTCCTCGACGAAAGCGACGATATCGTCGCCGCCAACATCGAGGGCATCAAGAAGCTCGGGATCGATATCGAACTCGACGATTTCGGCACCGGCCATACCTCGATCGTCAGCCTTTTGAAGATCAAGCCGAAGCGGTTGAAGATCGACCGCCAGCTCGTCGTTCCGGTTTTGAGCGCCCGCAGGGAGCAGGCGTTGGTGCGCTCGATTATCGAGATTGCCCGCTCGCTCAATATCGAGACCGTGGCCGAGGGCGTGGAAACCATGGCGCATGCCGAAATGCTCGGCATTCTGGGCTGTGATGTGCTGCAGGGCTACGCATTTGCCCGGCCGTTGAGCGCGGAGAAGTTTCTCGCCTTTGCAACCGAACGCGGCTTGCGCCTGGCGTCGTGATGAAGGAGGTCGCGTCGGGTCGCAAAAGCCTTTCCCCATCTCCGGCTTTCCACTAAGAGAAGGCATCCGCGTACAAAACGTACGGCCGTTGCTTGCTTAGGGTCGGTTGCCTTCATGTCGCATAACACTTTCGGTCATCTCTTCCGCGTTACCACCTGGGGCGAAAGCCACGGGCCGGCGCTCGGCTGCGTCATCGACGGCTGCCCGCCCGGCATCCGTTTCACGCTCGCCGAACTCCAGGTCTGGCTCGACAAGCGCAAACCCGGCCAGTCGCGCTTCGTGACACAGCGCCGCGAGGACGATCTGGTCAAGGTTCTCTCCGGCGTCATGTTCGACGAGGACGGCGAGACGATGATCTCGACCGGAACGCCGATCTCGATGCTGATCGAAAACACCGACCAGCGCTCGAAGGACTATTCCGAGATCGCCAAGCGCTATCGCCCGGGCCACGCCGATTACACCTACGATCTGAAATACGGCATCCGCGATTATCGCGGTGGCGGCCGTTCCTCGGCGCGCGAGACCGCGGCGCGCGTCGCTGCCGGTGGTGTCGCCCGCAAGGTCGTGCCGGGTCTCGTCGTGCGCGGCGCGCTCGTGCAGATCGGCAAACACAAGATCAACCGCGCCAACTGGGATTGGACCGAGGTCGACAACAACCCCTTCTTCGCACCGGATCCGGAGATCGTGCCGGTCTGGGAAGAATATCTCGATAGCATCCGCAAGTCCGGATCCTCGATCGGCGCCGTCGTCGAAGTGGTTGCCGAGGGCGTGCCCGCCGGCATCGGTGCGCCGATCTATGCCAAGCTTGACCAGGACATCGCCTCGAACCTGATGTCGATCAACGCCGTCAAGGGTGTCGAGATCGGCAACGGTTTCGGTGCGGCCGAAATCACCGGCGAGGAAAACGCCGACGAAATGCGCATCGGCGCTGACGGCAAGCCGGTCTTCCTGTCGAACCATGCTGGCGGTATTCTTGGTGGCATCGCCACCGGCGAGCCGGTGATCGCGCGTTTCGCCATCAAGCCGACCTCGTCGATCCTCACCGAGCGACGCTCGGTCGACAGCGACGGCAACGAGGTCGATGTGCGTACCAAGGGTCGCCACGATCCGTGCGTCGGCATCCGCGCCGTGCCGATCGGCGAGGCGATGCTTGCCTGCACGATCGCCGATCACTACCTGCGTGACCGCGGCCAGACCGGCCGCCTCAAGTAATTCGGCTTCAACCGGCCCAGACAATTCGGGAAGAACACCATGTCCTATGATCAGAAGCGTGTCGTCGATGCCATTCGCGCCTTCGAGGCCGGCGAAATCGTCGTCGTCACCGATGACGACGGCCGCGAGAACGAGGGCGACCTGATCGTCGCGGCGGTGCATTGCACGCCGGAAAAGATGGCCTTCATCGTGCGCCACACCTCGGGCATCGTCTGCACGCCGATGCCGCGCGAGGAGGCCAAGCGCCTGAACCTCAACGCCATGGTGGCGGAAAACGATTCCGCGCACACCACCGCCTTCACAGTCTCGGTCGACTTCAAGCACGGCACGACGACGGGCATTTCCGCCGACGACCGCACGCTGACGGTACGCAACCTCGCCAATCCCAATGTCGGGCCGACGGACTTCGTTCGCCCCGGCCACATTTTCCCGCTGGTCGCGCGCGAAGGCGGCGTTCTCATGCGCTCCGGCCATACGGAAGCTGCCGTCGACCTCTGCAGGCTCGCCAGCCTGCCGCCGATCGGCGTCATCTGCGAACTCGTCAATGACGACGGCACCGTCATGCGTGGGCCGCAGGTGGCGAGCTTCGCCGACACCCATGACCTGAAGCAGGTTTCGGTCGCCGATCTCATCGCCTATCGTCAGCGCAAGGAAACGCTGATCGAGCATGGCGGCTCCTTCGATATCGAGACGCCCTATGGTCCGGCCAAGGGACATTCCTATTCTCTGCCCTGGGATCCGATGCAGCATCTCGCCGTCGTCTTTGGCGACATCCGTGACGGCGTCGATATCCCGGTTCGCCTGCATCTCGAAAATGTCGGCGCCGACGTCTTCGGCAGGGACTGCCAGATCGACCGCATCATGAAGCGCATTGCCGATGAGGGCAGGGGGGTCATCGTCTATCTGCGCGAAGGCTCGGTCGGCGTCGGCGTGTCGCAGACGGCGCGCAAGGGCAAGCACGAGCGCGAAGCGCACGACGAGGCGCAGGCGCGCGAAAACGAGTGGCTGGAAATCGGCCTCGGCGCGCAGATCCTGAAGGATCTCGGCATCAGCTCCATCAGGCTGCTCGCTTCGCGCGAACGCCACTATGTCGGCCTCGAAGGCTTCGGCATCAAGATCGTCGGGACCGACATCATCTAAAGACGCGTCGCTCTCGCATGCATCAGGCCCGGATCATCGATCCGGGCCTTGTCTTTTATGCTCGGCGGCAGCCAACAAAAAAGCCGCGCTCGAAGCGCGGCTCTTTGTTTGTCTTTGAATTTGTCGCCGTTCAGGGCAACGCGTCGTAGCCTTCGCCGAAGCCCTTGAGGTCGACAGGGATGCCGATGCCTTCTTCGGGCGACTGGAAGACGATGAAGGTCGCGGTCGCACCGGAACGGAAGGTCTTCAATAGTTCGTCCTCGAGCACCACTTCTGCGTAGCAGCCGTCGGAGAAGCAACGCACGAAATAGGCGCGGCCGATATCCTTGCCGTCGACGTTCAGGCCGAGGCCGTTCGGCAGAAGCACGCCGAGCGGAGCGAGTACGCGCAGGATCTTGGCCTTGCGATCCGCAGTCTTCAAAACGACCACCGACAGGCCAACTTCGGGCCGGTCTTCGGCGATGACGTTTTGCATCAGCGCGCACTGGTCAGCGGAGGCGCCCGGCGGCTGATCGCAGACGATCGACCATGCGCCATGGTTGGACTTGACCGTGCCGGGTGTTCCGGCGGGCTGCTGGGCCAGGCTTTGAGCCGGGAGAGCGAGAACGGCAAGGCCGAAGGCGGCGAAGGCCGACAGTCGGGAAAAGAGGGGCAGGCCCATGTAAACCTCAAAACGTCGAATCATCAGGGCTATTCTTGAAGCGCGCAGGAATAAATGAAAAGCCCTGCGGGGCACATTCCAGCGCCATATGGCGGAAATTGGGCGGGTTGGGCGCCCTATCCGGCGCGCCGCCGTCAAAGCGCTGTGCAATCGGATCGCCAAGCGCGCAGAAGAGCCCCTATAGGTGGTTTCGCCACGGGTTTCGAGGGGTGCCTGTGTGAAAAGCTGCGTTTGTGCAAAAATGCCGCATGGGGTTGATTGGTCAGATGTTGCGGCATCGGACAAACTGTGGTTTGAAGCGCAGCAGTATCGCAGGGATTCTGCGTTCCGGTTTGATCCTGATCAAGCGCATTGGGGAGACACATTGTGAAAAACAAGGCTTATGCAGTTCTGGCAGCGCTTGCCTGTCTGCTTTTTGCTTCGAGCGCCTTTGCTGACAAGCCTGTCGAATGGCAGACGAATTTTCAGACGGCCGCTACGGGCATCATGGAAGAAATCACGTGGTTTGAACATTATACCCTGTGGTTCATCATCCCGATTACTCTCTTCGTTCTCCTCCTTTTGATCATCGTTGTGATCAAGTTCCGCGAAAGCGCGAACCCGGTTCCGTCCAAGACCAGCCACAACACCGCGATCGAAGTCGTCTGGACCGTCGGTCCGGTCGTCATCCTTCTCTTCCTCGCCATTCCGTCCTTCCAGCTCCTGACCGCGCAGCTGACGCCGCCGGCCAATCCGGACCTGACGCTCAAGGCGACCGGCAACCAGTGGTACTGGTCCTACGAGTATGAAGTCGGCGAAAGCCCGCTCACCTTCGACAGCATCATGATGAAGGAAGAAGATCGCGCGACGCTCGGCAAGGAAGACAAGAAAGAATATCCGCGCCTGCTCGCCGTCGACAACGAAGTCGTCGTGCCGGTCGGCAAGACGGTTCGTGTTCTCGTCACCGCTGCTGACGTGATCCACGCTTTTGCAATGCCTGCCTTTGGCGTGAAGATCGACGCCGTTCCCGGTCGCCTGAACGAAACCTGGTTCAAGGCCGAGCGCGAAGGTCTCTACTACGGCCAGTGTTCCGAGCTCTGCGGTAAGGACCACGCTTACATGCCGATCGCCATCCGCGTGGTTTCGCAGGAAAAATACGACACCTGGCTCGCAGCCGCCGCAACGAATGTTGGCGATGCGAACAAGGCGCTCATGGCGTCCATCGACTCGGCCAAGACCGTCGACGTCGCCGCTAACGCCGCACAGTAATCGGAAGGGGAGCTCGACCCATGGCTGGAACAGCCGTTCATCACGACCAACGCCATGATCACTCCGATCATGGCCACGCAGACCATGCGCATAAGCCTTTGAGCTTCTTCCAGCGCTGGTTCCTGTCGACCAACCACAAGGACATCGGCACGCTCTACCTGATCTTCGCGATTTTCGCGGGCATCATCGGCGGCACGCTGTCCATCTTCATGCGCGCCGAGCTCCAGGAGCCAGGCATCCAGATCTTCCACGGCCTGGCGCAGATGGTTTACGGCTTCGAGGGCGATGCTGCCATCGACGGCGGCAAGCACATGTTCAACGTGTTCACGACCGCGCACGCGCTCATCATGATCTTCTTCATGGTCATGCCGGCGCTGATCGGTGGCTTCGCCAACTGGATGGTTCCGATCATGATCGGTGCGCCGGACATGGCGTTCCCGCGCATGAACAACATCTCCTTCTGGCTGATCATTCCTGCCTTCCTGCTCGTGCTGCTTTCGATGTTCGTCGAAGGCCCGGCCGGTGCCTACGGCGCAGGGGGAGGGTGGACGATCTATCCGCCATTCTCGACATCGGGCATGCCAGGACCGGCGATGGACTTCGTCATCCTCGGCCTGCACATTGCCGGCGCGTCCTCGATCCTCGGTGCGATCAACTTCATCACCACGATCCTGAACATGCGCGCTCCGGGCATGACGCTGCACAAGATGCCGCTCTTTGCCTGGTCGGTTCTGATCACCGCCTTCCTGCTTCTGCTCTCGCTGCCGGTTCTGGCAGGCGGCATCACCATGCTGCTCACCGACCGCAACTTCGGCACGGCCTTCTTCGCGCCTGAAGGCGGCGGCGACCCGATCCTGTTCCAGCACCTGTTCTGGTTCTTCGGTCACCCGGAAGTCTACATCCTGATCCTGCCGGGCTTCGGCATCGTCAGCCACATCGTTTCCACTTTCTCGCGCAAGCCGATCTTCGGCTACCTCGGCATGGCCTACGCCATGGTCGCGATCGGCGCCGTCGGCTTCATCGTGTGGGCACACCACATGTACACAGTCGGCATGTCGCTCGACACGCAGCGCTACTTCGTCTTCGCGACGATGGTCATCGCTGTTCCGACGGGCGTTAAGATCTTCTCGTGGATCGCGACGATGTGGGGTGGTTCGATCCGCTTCACGACCCCGATGGTCTGGGCGATCGGCTTCATCTTCCTGTTCACCGTCGGTGGCGTCACGGGCGTTCAGCTCGCCAACGCCGGCCTCGACCGCTCGCTGCACGACACCTACTACGTGGTTGCTCACTTCCACTACGTTCTGTCGCTCGGCGCTGTCTTCGCAATCTTTGCTGCCTGGTACTACTGGTTCCCGAAGATGACCGGCTACATGTACTCCGAGTTCGTCGGCAAGCTGCACTTCTGGGTCATGTTCATCGGCGTGAACCTGATCTTCTTCCCGCAGCACTTCCTCGGCCTCGCAGGCATGCCGCGCCGTTACATCGACTATCCGGATGCTTATGCCGGCTGGAACATGGTTTCGTCCTACGGCTCCTACATCGCAGCCGTCGGCGTCCTGATCTTCCTCTTCGGCGTCTTCGAAGCCTTCGCCAAGAAGCGCGTCGCTGGCGACAACCCGTGGGGCGAGGGCGCGAACACTCTGGAATGGCAGCTGTCTTCGCCGCCGCCGTTCCACCAGTGGGAACAGCTCCCGCGCATCAAGTGACGGGCAACGAACAGAAGCCGCCGGTTCCGGCGGCTTCACCCCGCCGGGCAACCGGCGACACACGGCCCTTGCGGCCGGGACTTTTGCAGGGACAGGACATGACGGTCATCGACAATCACGAAGCAGTCGGCATGGAAGGCGTACCGCGCCTGTCCGAAGCCTCTGCGCGCGATTACTTCGAGCTTCTGAAGCCGCGTGTCATGTCCCTGGTCGTCTTCACGGCATTCGCCGGGCTGGTGCTGGCACCAGGACACATCAATCCTTTCATCGGTTTCATCGCCATCCTCTGCATCGCCGTCGGCGCTGGCGCCTCGGGCGCGCTGAACATGTGGTATGACGCCGACATCGACGCGGTCATGACCCGTACCGCCAAGCGCCCGATCCCGGCAGGCAAGATCCTGCCGCAGGAAGCGCTGGCATTCGGCCTGACGCTGTCTGCTTTTTCCGTGATCATCCTCGGGCTCGCCGTCAATTGGCTCGCAGCCGGGTTGCTCGCCTTCACCATCTTCTTCTACGTGGTCATCTACACGATGTGGCTGAAGCGCTCGACGCCGCAGAACATCGTCATCGGCGGTGCTGCCGGCGCTTTCCCACCGATGATCGGCTGGGCCTGCGTGACCGGCGCCGTGTCGGTGGAGAGCATCGTGCTTTTCCTGATCACCTTCCTGTGGACCCCGGCGCACTTCTGGGCGCTCGCCCTCTTCAAGATGGGCGACTACGGCGCCGTCGGCGTACCGATGATGCCGAATGTCTGCGGCCAGGCGACCACCAAGAAGCAAATCGTCATCTACGCCGTTCTGACTGCACTTATCGGCATCTGTCCCACCTTGCTCGGTTTTGCGAGCATTGGTTACGGCGCAGTCGCAGCGGCCCTCGGCCTTGGCTTCGTGTGGTACTCTATCGGCGTGTTGCGCATGCCGGAATCAGATGAGCGCATGCTGCCGGCCAAGAAGCTCTTTGCCTTCTCGATCATGTATCTGTTCGTGATCTTCTCCGCCCTGATGGCGGATCACCTGATCGTCAATATCTGGCTGAATGCCGGGAGTATTGCCTGATGGAAACCGTCAAGCTCACTGATGCCCAGAAGAAATCGCGCCGCGGCCGCAACATCGCGCTCGGCTTCGTGCTCTTCGGCCTCGTCGTCCTCTTCTACATCGTCACGCTGATCAAGTTCGGCAACGGCATGGTCAACTGAGGCGAAATGGCATGACGAAATCACCGCAGACCACAAGCTCGCAGCGCTCCAACCGCGTCGTCGTCGGCACTTGCCTCGCTTTCGTTGGCGGCATGGTGGGCATGGCCTATGCGGCTGTACCGCTTTACGACATGTTCTGCCGCGTCACCGGCTATAACGGCACGACGCAGCGCGTCGAGCAGGCGTCCGACGTCATCCTCGACGAGAAGGTCAAGGTCACCTTTGACGCGAACACTTCGGGGGGCCTGCCCTGGGAGTTCAAGCCGGTCCAGCGCGACATCGACATCCGCATCGGTGAAACGGTGCAGGTGATGTACAAGGCAAAGAACTTGTCGTCGAAGCCGACGACGGGCCAGGCGACCTTCAACGTCACGCCGATGCAGGCGGGCGCCTATTTCAACAAGGTCCAGTGCTTCTGCTTTACCGAGACGACCCTGCAGCCGGGAGAGGAGATGGAGATGCCGGTGGTATTCTTCGTCGATCCGGACATGGTCAAGGCGGTGGAGACCAAGGACATCAAGACGCTGACCCTTTCCTATACCTTCTATCCGCGCGAACCGTCGAAACCGGTCGCACAGATGAAGACGGAACAGAACAAACTTTGACTGGAGGTCCTTTTCGGCTATGCCGGAAGGGCGACAAGAGAGAGACATATCGGGGATTACTGACATGGCCGGTGCGCATCAGAAGAATCACGACTACCACATCATCGACCCGAGCCCCTGGCCGCTGCTTGCTTCCATCGGCGCCTTTGTCATGGCGTTCGGCGGCATCTGCTACATGCGTTACCTGTCGGGTAGCTCGCTGAAGATCTTCGGCCTCGAGCTTGCCAACGTCTGGATCCTGCTCGCAGGCCTCATCATCGTGCTCTACACCATGTACGGCTGGTGGTCGGACACGGTGAAGGAAGCGCACGAGGGCCACCACACCCGCGTCGTTTCGCTGCATCTGCGCTACGGCATGCTCATGTTCATCGCTTCTGAAGTGATGTTCTTCGCGGCCTGGTTCTGGGCCTTCTTCGATGCGAGCCTGTTCCCGGGTGAAGCCATCCAGGCAACCCGCGCTACCTTCACCGGTGGCGTCTGGCCGCCGAAGGGCATCGAAGTGCTCGATCCGTGGCACCTGCCGCTCTACAACACCGTCATCCTGCTTTTGTCGGGCACGACGGTGACCTGGGCGCATCACGCGCTGCTGCACAATGACCGCAAGGGCCTGATCAACGGCCTGACGCTGACGGTCGTGCTCGGCGTGCTGTTCTCCTTCGTCCAGGCGTACGAATACGCCCACGCTCCCTTCGCCTTCAAGGACTCGATCTACGGCGCGACCTTCTTCATGGCGACCGGTTTCCACGGCTTCCACGTTCTGGTCGGCACGATCTTCCTGCTCGTCTGCCTGTTCCGCGCACTGCGTGGCGACTTCACACCGAAGCAGCACTTCGGCTTCGAAGCGGCCGCCTGGTACTGGCACTTCGTTGACGTCGTCTGGCTGTTCCTGTTCTTCTCCATCTACATCTGGGGAAGCTGGGGCGCGCCGATCGCGCACGGCTGATAGCGCGAGCATCTAGGTCAAGGAACAAGGCGGTTGCAGTCATGCAGCCGCCTTGTTCTTTTGGTGGTGTGCCCGCAGATCGGCTTGATGGGAGACGGAAATGAGGTTGGCCTTGGTGGCTGCGACGCTAGTGGTATCCGGCGGTTTTCCCGCTGCGGCGGCCGATAGCGCGGACAGGGTTGTCGTGCAGAAGGAGCGGCGGCTGTTGCAGCTCTTCCAAGGTGACCAGGTGATCCGTGAATACACGGTTGCGCTCGGCGGCAACCCCATCGGTCACAAGCGTCAGGAGGGAGACCAGAGGACGCCGGAAGGGCTCTATTCTCTCGACTGGCGCAATCCCGGCAGCGGTTACTACAAGTCCATCCACGTCTCTTATCCGGCGCCGGCCGATGTCTCTGCCGCTGCCGCGAACGGTGTCGAACCGGGCGGCATGATCATGATCCATGGCCAGCCCAATTATTTCGGTTGGCTGGCCTTTTTGACGCAGCGCTTCGATTGGACGAATGGCTGCATTGCCGTTACCAATGCCGAAATGGAAGAAATCTGGGGCATGGTTCCCAACAACACGCCAATCGAGATCAAGCCGTGAGTGAAGACAAGGCACATTTCCCGCCGGTTGACCCGGTGATGACCGGGATCAAGGGGCTTTGCCCGCGCTGCGGCCAGGGCAAGCTTTTCGACGGGTTTCTGAAGGTCAAGCCTGCCTGCGCAAGCTGTGATCTCGACTACAAGTTCGCCGATGCCGGCGACGGTCCGGTGGTCTTCGTGATCCTGATCGTCGGCTTCATTGTCGTCGGCGCGGCGCTCTGGGCGGAGGTCAACTTCAACCCGCCGCTCTGGCTGCATTTCATCTTGTGGATCCCGCTTGCGGTGATTTTCAGCCTCGGCCTGACGCGGATGCTGAAGGGTATCCTGATCAACCTGCAATACCGCAACAATGCGCGTCCCGGCGAGATCGACCGTGGCTGAGATCGCGACCAGCAAAAAGCGTGGCCTGATCGGCCGCATCGGCACGTTGCTGCTGCTCGTCGCGACATTTGCCATTCTTGTCTCGCTCGGTACCTGGCAGATGCAGCGGCTACACTGGAAGGAAAGCTTGCTTTCGGCCATGGCCGAGCGCAGGTCTGCGCCGCAGGAGACGCTTGCCGAGATCGAGAAGATCCTCGCTGATGGTGGCGACATCGACTACCGCACGGTTTCGGTGACCGGTGGGTTCGACCACACCAAGGAGCGGCATTTCTTCGCGACGTTCAATGGCCGCACCGGCTATTACGTCTTCACGCCGCTACGGCTGGACGACGACCGTTTTCTCTTCGTCAATCGCGGTTTCGTGCCTTTCGAGCAGAAGGATGCATCGACCCGGCTTGCCGGCGAGCTTCCCGCCTTCGTCGGCGTTCATGGTCTTGCAAGGCCGAAGCTTGACGGAAGGCCGTCGTCGCTCGTTCCCGACAACGACCTCGCCAAGAACATCTTCTACTGGAAGGATCTCGACACGATGGCGTCTTCCGTCGGCCTTCCCGCCGACAAGGTCGTGCCGCTGTTCGTCGATGCCGATGCGACGCCCAATCCGGGCGGTCTGCCGATTGGCGGTGTCACCCAGTTCGACCTGCCCAACAACCACCTGCAATATGCGCTGACCTGGTATGGGCTGGCAGCGGCTCTGGTGTTGGTCAGCGGCATCTATGCAATGCGCCGCGGGCGATAGTCGCGCGTTTGCCGTCATGCTAACCGTGTGGGACGAACGGCGGTGGGAGCAATTATGACGATCATTGCAAACACATTGATTGCTTTGACCGGCTTGCTGCATATCGGCTTTCTGGTGCTGGAAATGTTCCTGTGGACCGGGCCGAAGGGAAGAGCCGTGTTCCGCATGACGGCCGAGCAGGCCGAGGCGACACGGGTGCTCGCGGCCAACCAGGGGCTCTACAACGGCTTTCTTGCCGCCGGTCTGTTCTGGTCGTTGATCCAGGCGGAAGCCGCCTTTGCCTTTCAGCTGAAGGTGTTCTTCCTTGTGTGCGTGGTCGTTGCCGCTATATATGGCGCGTGGTCGGTCAAGCCGCGCATCCTCCTCATCCAGGGCGGCCCGGCGATCGCAGCGCTCGTTTTCCTACTAATGGCATCCTGATCCATGGCATCATCAGCGGCAGAAAAGTCCCCGATCACCATCCGCCTTTGCGGCCCGCGCGGCTTCTGCGCCGGCGTCGACCGCGCGATCCAGATCGTCGTCCTGGCGCTGAAGGAATTCGGCGCACCGGTCTATGTCCGCCATGAGATCGTCCACAATCGCTACGTCGTCGAAGGCCTCGAAGCCAAGGGCGCAATCTTCGTTGAAGAGCTCGACGAGATCCCGCCGGAGCACCGCAAGCAACCGGTCGTCTTTTCGGCGCACGGCGTGCCGAAATCGGTGCCCGCCGACGCGGATGCCCGCAACCTTTTCTATCTCGACGCCACCTGTCCGCTGGTCTCCAAAGTCCACAAGCAGGCGATGCGCCACAACCGCCTCGGCCGCCATGTGGTCCTGATCGGCCATGCCGGCCATCCGGAAGTGATCGGCACTATGGGCCAATTGCCTGAAGGCACGGTATCCCTGGTCGAGACCGTCGAGGACGCCGACGTCTATCAGCCGCCGGACCCGGACAATCTTGGTTTCGTCACCCAGACGACACTGTCGGTCGATGACACCGCCGGCGTCATCAAGCGGCTGCACGAGCGCTTCCCGAACCTGACGGCGCCCGCCGCCGATTCGATTTGCTACGCCACCACCAATCGCCAGGAGGCGGTGAAGCAGGCAGCACCCGGCTGCGACCTGTTCCTGGTCGTCGGTGCGCCCAACTCGTCCAATTCCAAGCGGCTTGTCGAGGTGGCCCTTCGGGCCGGTGCGAAAAAATCCGTGCTGGTCCAGCGGGCGTCGGAAATCGACTGGGACGAAATCGGCGATATCTCTACGGTCGGCCTGTCGGCCGGCGCGTCTGCGCCGGAAGTAATCGTCAACGAGATCATCGAGGCGTTTCGCGAACGCTACGACGCTTCGGTGGAACTTGCCGATACGGTCGAGGAGAACGAGAACTTCCTCGTCAACCGCGAGATCCGCCACGTGCCGCTGACGGCTGCCGACATGGCCTTCGTCAACGGCGAATAAGCCGCATTCCCTGCCCGCATTTTCTTGAGAGTGGACACCCTTGGCCGTTTACACCGATATTACGGAAGACGATCTCGCCCGTTTTCTCACCGCTTACGACGTCGGCCAGCTGACCTCCTACAAGGGGATCGCCGAGGGTGTCGAGAACTCCAATTTCCTGCTGCACACGACCAAAGGCTCCTACATCCTCACGCTCTACGAAAAGCGCGTGAATGCCGGCGACCTGCCGTTCTTCCTGGGCCTCATGCATCATCTGGCCGAGCGTGGGTTGTCCTGCCCGCTGCCGCTGCCGCGCGCCGATGGCGAGTTGCTCGGTGAGCTCTCCGGCCGCCCTGCCGCCGTCATCTCCTTCCTCGAGGGCATGTGGCTGAGAAAGCCTGAAGCCAAGCACTGCCACGAAGTGGGCAAGGCGCTGGCGGCCATGCACGTCGCCGGCGAAGGCTTTGCGCTGAAGCGCACCAATGCGCTCTCCGTCGGCGGCTGGCGACCGCTCTGGGTCAATTCCGAAGTGCGCGCCGATGAGGTTCAGGCAGGTCTCAAGGACGAGATATCGGCGGAGCTCGAACATCTGGAGCGCCATTGGCCGAAATCGCTGCCGGAAGGCGTCATCCACGCCGATCTCTTTCCGGACAACGTCTTCTTCCTCGGCGACCAGCTCTCCGGGCTGATCGACTTCTACTTCGCCTGCAACGACTATCTCGCCTATGACGTCGCCGTCTGCCTCAATTCCTGGTGCTTCGAGAAGAACGGCTCCTACAACATCACCAAGGGCATGGCGATGCTTTCGGGCTACGAGAGCGTGCGCAAGCTGACGCCTGCCGAGGTCGACGCCCTGCCGCTGCTTTGCCGCGGCTCGGCGCTGCGCTTCTTCCTGACGCGCCTCTACGACTGGCTGATGACGCCCGCGGGCGCGTTGGTGGTCAAGAAGGATCCGCTCGAATATCTGACGAAGATCCGGTTCCACCGGGCGATTACGTCCAGCGCCGAATATGGCCTGCGCCGGGACGGGGGTCAGGCATGAAACATGTCGATATCTTCACCGACGGTGCCTGCTCGGGCAATCCGGGGCCGGGCGGTTGGGGCGCTGTGCTGCGCTATGGCGAGGTGGAAAAGGAGCTGTCCGGCGGCGAGGCCGAGACCACCAACAACCGCATGGAGCTGCTGGCGGCAATCTCGGCGCTCGACGCCCTGAAGAGCGCCTGCGAGGTCGATCTCTACACCGACAGCAAATATGTGATGGACGGTATCTCCAAGTGGATCCACGGCTGGAAGAAGAACGGCTGGAAGACTGCGGACAAGAAGCCGGTGAAAAACGGCGAGCTCTGGCAGCGGCTGGACGAAGCCAATCGCCGCCACAAGGTGACATGGCACTGGGTCAAGGGCCATGCCGGTCATCCGGAAAACGAACGCGCCGACGAGCTCGCCCGCAAGGGCATGGAACCCTATAAGAAGGGGCGTCGTTCGGACTCACTTCTCGTGAAATGAAAAAAAAACGGGCCGCTGAGGCCCGTTTTTCACTTGCACTCGCTTCTGCGCTCAGAGCTGCTCGAGCATGGCGGCGGCGCCCGAAACGGTCGCCTGGCCAGGGCTTTCTTCGAGATTGAGCGACTTCACCACGCCGTCCTCGACGAGCATCGAATAGCGCTTGGAGCGCACACCGAGCGTGCCGGCCGACAGGTCGATGTCCATACCGAGCGCCTTGGTGAAGGCGGCGTTCCAGTCCGAGAGGAAGTGAATCTTGCCCATGCCGCCCGACGTGGTCGCCCAGGCACCCATCACATGCAGGTCGTTGACCGAGACCACGGCGATGTCGTCGACACCGCGGGCAAGGATCGCGTCGCGGTTTTCGAGATAGCCGGGCAGGTGGTTGAGCGAGCAGGTGGGCGTGAACGCGCCGGGAACGGCAAAGAGCACGACGCGCTTGCCGGCAAAGAGCTGATCGGTGGTGACCTCGACGGGACCGTCGGCGGTCTTTTCCTTGAAGGTTGCGGCTGGCAGCTTGTCTCCGACGGCAATGGTCACGGCACTCTCCTTGCGTTGCTTGCGTCTCGCTTCTCCGCACTCGTCGGAGAACTCGGCGGACTATAGATGCGCCCTAATCAAAGGCAAGGGTCGTCTCCATGCTGCGGCCCTGGGCGCGCACAGTCAAAACGATCGGCTTGCCTTTGAGTTCCCTGTCCTTGCCCGTGAGCCTCACCGGAACGGCTGCGTCTAACGCCCTGTCGCCTGCAGGCTGGATCTCGGGCTTGCCGAACGAAATGCCCGAAGGTCCGGCGAGAAAGAGTTCCGGATCCTTGTCGTCGACGGGCAGGCGAACCGACAGATGCATCAGCGCCTTGTCGGCATCGTAGCGGCTCGCCGTCACCGAGAAATCAGCCGACGGCGCCTCCGGCAACGCGGCAACGGCATCGTCGATCCGCGCGCCGTCGAGCGGATTGTCGAAGCCGCCTTGCTTGATGGCGAGCGTCAGCTCGCCCTGAATGGGGATGCAGATGTCCTCGCAGATGCCGAGGAACACGGAGGCGCGAATGGTAACGTCGCCGCTGCCGTGGACGCGCTTCAAGGTCAGTGGAAAGGCGACCGGCCTGTCATAGCCGATGTAGCGCACGACGCCGTCGTCGAACGTCTTGGGCACCGGGAAGCCGATCTTTTCCAGCTCCACGTCGCCTGCCGGGTCGAGCGTCACCTGCGGGGGAATGCCGCTTGCACCCGGCTCGCGCCAATAGGTCTTCCAGCCAGGGTTGAGCTTGACCTCCAGCGTCGCCGGGATCGTGCCATCCTCTTTGGGCTGGGCGGCGACCAGACGGATCATGCCGCCGGGGGAGGTGACCCACTCGCTGGTGGCCGCGTTGGCGCCGAAGGGGAGAAAAAAACAGCCGGCAAGGCTTGCCGCGCCGATGAACTGGGCCATTTTCTGGTGGGTGAAGCACTGGATCATACGGCAAGCAATATCGCTTTTGCCAAAACCGCTCCAGACGCTGCGACGGACGCAACGATCATAATTGCTTGATCGGACACGGCGAAGTGAACGCCGTGCGTGCAATAATTATGGGCCGCGACGCTGAGGCGCTTTTCATTTCGCGGCGAATTGATAGGCTGTTCGCATGATGGCTACTCCGATGGCGCAAAAGAGACGCGAGCGAGGCTTTCTTGACGGTCAGTTCCTGATCGCCATGCCCGGGATGTTTGACGCCAATTTCGCTCGCACGGTCATCTTCATCTGCGCCCATTCGGACGATGGCGCCATGGGCTTCATTCTCAACCGGCCGCAGCAACTGACCTTTCCTGACGTGCTGCTTCACCTCGATCTTCTCGATGAGGACGAGGCGATCCGACTCCCGCAGGTAACACGGGATTTCCAGATTCAGGCGGGCGGTCCGGTCGAGACCGGGCGCGGCTTCGTGCTGCATTCCGACGATTATCTGAGCGATTCCAGCATTCCCGTCAGCGACGATATCTGCCTGACGGCGACGCTCGACATCGTCCGCGCCATTTCGCGCGGGGAGGGGCCTGTGCGCGCGACAATGATGCTCGGCTACGCCGGGTGGGGACCGGGCCAGCTCGAATCGGAAATCACCCAGAATGGCTGGCTCACATGCCCGGCGCGCGATGAACTGATCTTCGACAAGGCGCTCGACGACAAATACGATCGGGCGCTGGCGCTGATGGGTGTTTCGGCCGCGATGCTCTCCATGGATGCCGGCCACGCCTGATTGGCGGCTGACCGACCTTTCCCAGATCCTTGATGCAGAAATGAAAAGCCCGTCGGATTGTAACCGACGGGCCTGGAGACGTTGGTCTGCGCGCTGAGCGGCGTCGCCTTGGCGATTACGCCCGCTTCATCAGTGGAAAGCGTTCCTTCAGCAGGCGCTGGATCGATTCCGAACCGATCGGCGGACCGAAGAGGAAGCTCTGCCCATAGTCGCAGCCCATCTGCGACAGCTGGATTGCGTCGTCCTCGGATTCGATGCCCTCGGCCACCACCTGCATGTCGAGCTCGCGCGCCATCGTGATGACGGAGCGCAAGAGGATGCCGCGCTTGTCGCTTGGGTCGCGCACCAGCGCCTTGTCGATCTTGATCGTGTCGAAGGGGAAGCGGGTGAGGTAGGAGAGCGACGAGTGGCCTGTGCCGAAGTCGTCGAGTGCCAGCTTGAGACCGGCTTCCTTCAGCTTTTCGAGTACGAGACGGGCCTGCTCCGGATTTTCCATTACCAGCGATTCCGTCAGCTCCATCTTCACCTTGCCCGGGTCGCAGCGGTTCTTGGTGAGAATGGCACGGACGTCATCATAAAGCTCATTGTTGAGAAGCTGAGCGCTCGAAAGGTTGATCGAGACGAAGATCGGCAGATCGCCGGTCTGCAGCTGCCATTCCGTCAGGTCGCTGGTCGCCCGGTCGAAGGCGAACATGCCGAGCTGGTTGATGAGGTCGGAATTCTCGGCGATCGGGATGAACTCGGTCGGCGAGATGTTGCCACGCTTGGGGTGATCCCAGCGCATCAGGGCCTCGAAGCCGGCGATCTCGGCATCGTTCAACCGCACGATCGGCTGGTAGACGAGAGAAAGTTCCTTGCGCTCGATTGCCTTCTTGAGATCGGCTTCAAGCTGCATACGGTCCGAGCCGGAGGTGCGGAAGGCCGGGCGGAAAGGCTCGACGCGGTTGCCGCCTTCCTTCTTGGCCCGGAACATCGCGAGCTCTGCATCGTCGAGAAGGCCGGTCGCACTCTGTTCCTGGTCGAGCCAGGAGACGAGCCCGATCGATGCGGTCAGGTTGATTTCGCGGTTGCCGTAGTTGAGGGGCACCATGATCGCCTTGCTCACCGCATCGGCGAAATCGGCGACTTTGGCCGGATCGCGCTCGGACATCAGGATCAGGCCGAACTGGTCGCCACCGAGGCGAGCCAGCGTGTCCTGCGGGCGCAGCAGCCGGCGCAGGCGCCGCGTCAGCGCGATGAGGATGTTATCGCCGGCGGCAATGCCCAAGAGATCGTTGACCTGCTTGTAGCGGTCGATGTCGATCGCAAGCACCGTCGGGCGGACCGAGTTGCTGCCGTCGGCCATCAAGAGCATCGCCTGCAGCCGGTCGAGGAAGACCTGACGGTTCGGAAGCCCGGTCAGATTGTCGAGCAGGGCGTTGTGCAGCAGCCGTTCGACCGAGTTGCGCTGTTCGGTAATGTCGATGATCGTGCCGACGCAGCGGATGATTTCGCCGTTGGCACCAAGCACCGGCCGGGCACGGATCGAGAGCCAGTGATAGTGGCCGTCCTCGGCGCGTACGCGGAATTCATGGTTCAGCTTGCCGCGGCGGCGTTCCAGCAACACGTCGAGTGTGGCGCGGAAGCGGTCGCGATCGTCAGGGTGAAGCCGCGGAAGCCAGTTGCGCAAGGGGCCGTGCATGCTGCCGAGCGACAGGCCGAGCTGCGTCGAGATATCGGGCATCGTCACCACCCGGTCGCGGGCGACGTCCCAGTCCCAGACGGTGTCGCCGGAGCCGGTGAGCGCCAGCGACTGGCGCTCGAGATCGGAGAACAGGCCCTGCTGGTAGCCGCTGCCGGCGACCGCGTGCTGCATGACGGTAAAGCCGATCAACAGTACGATCAGCACGAGACCACCGCCGAGCGCCGGCTGCACGATGTCGTTGGCGAGCTGGCCGGTGACCGTCAGCCAGGCGCCGAAGAGCCAGACGAGGATCAGCAGCCAGGCGGGAACGAGAAGGATCGCGCGGTCGTAGCGGTTGAAGCCGAGATAGGCGATCAGGACGATGCCGACCGTGCCGGTCAGCGCGAAGGAGAGGCGGGCGATGCCGGATGCGATCGCCGGGTCGTAGACGGCGACGCCGAAGAGCAGGCCGAGGCCGAGGATCCAGGCGAGCGTCGCATAGCCGAGATGCTGGTGCCAGCGGTTGAGATTGAGGTATGTGAACAGGAAGATCACGAGGCCGGCCGCAAGGAAGACCTCTGTGCCCGCGCGCCATATTCGCTCGTCCCCCGCCGTCACGCTGATGAGCTTCGACAGGAAGCCGAAGTCGACGCAGATATAGGCGAGAACGGCCCAGGCAAGGGCTGCCGTTGCCGGCAGCATCGAGGTTCCCTTGACGACGAAAAGGATGGTCAGGAACACCGCAAGCAGGCCGGCAATGCCGAGCACGATGCCGCGATAGAGCGTGAAGGCGTTGACCGTGTCCTTGTAGGAGTCCGGCTCCCAGAGATAGATTTGCGGCAGTTCCGGTGTTGCCAGCTCGGCGACGAAGGTGATGATGACGCCCGGCGCCAGCGTGATGCGGAAAACGTCCGCCTCGTCGCTCGGTTCGCGGCTGAGCGCGGAGCCTTCGCTCGGCGTGATCGAAAGAATGCGCTTGGAGCCGAGGTCCGGCCAGAAGAGCTTGGAATTCACCAGTCGGAAATGCGGTGCGACGATCACGCGGTCGAGCGGTTCGGCCGAAACGTTGGCGAGCGCGAACACAGCCCAGTCGCCCTGATGATCCGCACTGTTGGAGCGCACTTCGATGCGGCGCACGATGCCGTCGGTTCCGGGTGCTGTCGAAACCTGAAAGGCTTCGTTGCGGCCGCTGTAGATTTCGGTCGTTGCCGTCAGGTCGAGCGCCGTGTCTTCACGCGAAATCTTGACCGGCTCCAAAGCCTGGGCCGCGCCGCCGAGCGCACAGAAAATCGTCGTGAGCGTTATCAGAAACGCTGCCAGCTTGGAGGCTGACCAGGCGAAGGGCGAGCGGGCTAGAGGCATCAAAGGGGCATATTCCTGTTCGGTAGGGCATCGTCGGACAGGAGAGAAAAGAGCAGATGGTCTCGCCACTGGCCGTTGATTCTCAAGTACTGTCTTAAATAGCCTTCACGCTCAAAACCGGCCTTTTCAAGGAGCCGGATGCTTCTTGAGTTGTCCGGAATACAGGCTGCTTCAATACGGTGCAACTCAAGGGTCGAAAAGATGTAGGGGATCGCGAGCCTGAGGGCCGCAAACATGTGGCCTTTGCCCGCGTGGCGCGCGCCCATCCAGTAGCCGATCATGCAGTTTTGCCCGGCGCCGCGGCGAATGTGGCCGATCGTCAGTCCGCCGAGCAGGACCTCGCCTGGCTTGTGGAAAAGGAAGAGCGGTACCGCCTGGCCGGAGGCATATTCCTGCTCGTTGCGGACGACCCGGCCGCGGAAGGCGCTCTCGGTCATTTCGTCGGTGCGCCAGGTCGGCTCCCACGGCTCCAGGAAGGCGCGGCTGTCGCTTCTGAGCTGATACCACTGGCGATAATCGGAATAGCGGGGGAGGCGGAGCAGGTAATTCTGGTCAGCGATTTCGACCGTCTCCGGCTGCCGCGACAGGAACCGAAAAACCGATCGTGTCATAGCTGCCTCCGAGGCCGTTCCGTTTACGCGCGAGGACCTTGTACCATCCGCCCGACGGCACGTCTTTGCGCCGTCACAAATCGAAACGTTGCACAACTTTGCGCGCAAATCGAATCCGATTTTGCGAAAAGTCGCAAAGACTTCACCATTCGGACATGCGGTCATCATCCGTGGCGCGCCGGCTGGCCGAACGCAGTTTCCAGGCGACGCTTGAAAGCGCCTCCATTGCGAAATTGCGCAATGCTTGGGAGGCCGGGATCGCTTCATCGTTTTGATGAAATGGAGCCCGGCCGTTCAGCCTTCGTCTTAGCTTGCGACGGCGTGCGGGACGGCGGCCTTGCCGGTCAGTGACGACAGGATGTCGCCCATCGGGGCAAGTTGTTCCAGCGGGCCGATCGCCGAAAGCGTCGGCGTGGTGTCGAAGAACAGCCGACCGGCAAGGTCGGTCAGGCGTTCGATGGTGATGCCGGAGAGGCGCTCCATCAGTTCTTCATTCGGGATCGGGCGACCGTAGAGCATCATCTGACGGGCGATCTGGCCGGCACGGGCCGCCGGGCTTTCCTGACCCATCAAAAGCTGTGCGCGGATCTGGGCACGGGCGCGCTCGATTTCCTGCTGCTCGATGTTCATCGAGGATTTGCGCAGTTCATCGACGATGACGGGCATCAGCTCCGGCAGGTTCTCGCCGCCGGTCGCAGCATGCACGCCGAAGATGCCGGTGTCGGAGAAACCCCAGTGGAAGGCATAGACCGAATAACAGAGGCCACGATGCTCGCGCACTTCCTGGAAGAGGCGCGAGGACATGCCGCCGCCGAGAATGTTGGCGAGGATCTGCGAGCAATAGAAGTCGCGCGCGTGGTAGGCCTTGCCTTCAAAGCCGAGCAGCACCTGCGCGTCCATCAGGTCGCGGGTTTCGCGGCTCTCGCCGCCGGTGTAGAGGGCAGTTTCGAGCACGGGCGTTGCGATCGGTGTGCGCGGCAATGACGAGAAGCGTTCTTCGACCTGGCGAACAAAGGATTCGTGTTCGACGGCGCCGGCGGCGACCACGAACATGCGGTCGGTCGTGTAGTTGCGGCCGAGATAGTGCCGGATCTGGTCGGCGGAGAACGACATGACCGTGTCCGGCGTGCCGAGGATCGGCCGGCCGACGGTCTGATTGCGATAGGCGGTCTCGGCGAAGCGGTCGAAGACGACATCGTCGGGTGTGTCGTCGGCAGCGCCGATCTCCTGCAGGATCACGTGCTTCTCGCGGCGCAGTTCTTCCTCGTCGAAGCTGGACTCGGTCAGAATGTCGGCGAGAATATCGACAGCAAGCGGCACGTGGTCCTTGAGAACCCTGGCATAATAGGAGGTCGTTTCGGTGGAGGTCGCAGCATTGACCTCGCCACCGACGTTTTCGATCTCTTCGGCAATCTGGCGGGCGGTGCGCCGCGCGGTGCCCTTGAAAGCCATGTGCTCCAGCAGATGGGCAATGCCATGTTCGCCGAGAGTTTCATTGCGCGAACCGGACTTGATCCACACGCCGAGCGCCACACTTTCGAGATGCGGCATCTGCTCGGTTACCACCGTCAACCCGGAAGGGAGCCGGGTGCACTCAACTTTCATCATACGTTTCTTCTCGTTCTTACCCCCGGAGACGGGTACGCTCGCCGATAAAGGTTTCGACGGTTTTCAGGTCCGGATCCAGGATATCGAAACGCTCCTCCCTGTTCATCAGGTCAGCAAGCCACGTCGGAAGCGCCGGGTCAATACCACTTGCCGATTTTACCGCGTCCGGGAATTTCGCCGGATGGGCGGTGGCAAGCGTCACCATGGGAGCGGATGCCTTCTCGTGTTTGGCGGCGACGAAGACGCCGACGGCGCTATGCGGATCGAGCAGATAGCCCGTGTCTGCAAGCGTCTTTGCGATCGTCTTGGCGACTTCTTTCTCCGAGGAGCGACCGGCGCGGAACTCCTTGCGGATCGCCTTCAGCGCCTTTTCGCGGATGGTGAAGGAACCGGACTGCTTCAGCCCGTCCATCGCCGAGCGGATTTCGCCCGGGTCGCGATCGTTCGCCTCGAACAGAAGCCGTTCGAAGTTCGACGAGATCTGGATGTCCATCGACGGTGCGGTGGTCGCCTTGACGTCGCGCATCTCGTAGCGGCCGGTCTTCAGCGTGCGGGCGAGAATGTCGTTTTCGTTGGTGGCGATGATCAGCTTGTCGATCGGCAGGCCCATGCGCTTGGCGACGTAGCCGGCGAAGATATCGCCGAAGTTGCCGGTGGGGACCGTGAAAGAGATTTTGCGGTCTGGGCCGCCGAGCGCGACCGCCGTCGTGAAGTAATAGACGATCTGGGCCATGATGCGCGCCCAGTTGATCGAGTTGACACCCGAAAGCTTGACGCGGTCGCGGAAGGCGGCGTCGTTGAACATCGCTTTGACGAGGTTCTGGCAGTCGTCGAAGTTGCCGTTGACTGCAATCGCATGGACGTTCGATGCGCTCGAGGTCGTCATCTGCCGCTGCTGCACCGGCGAGACTTTGCCGTGCGGGAAAAGAATGAAAATGTCGGTGCGCTCACGACCGGCAAAGGCGTCGATGGCGGCGCCCCCGGTGTCGCCCGAAGTCGCGCCGACGATGGTGGCGCGCTCGCCGCGTTCGGAAAGCACATAGTCCATCAGCCGGGCGAGCAGTTGCATCGCCACGTCCTTGAAGGCGAGCGTCGAGCCGTGGAAGAGCTCCATGACGAAGGCGTTCGGTCCGGTCTGCACCAGCGGCGCCACCGCCGGGTGGCGGAAGGTGGCATAGGCCTCGTCGATCATTTCGCGGAACTTGGCCGCCGGGATCTCGCCATTGATGAAGGGTTCGAGCACGGTAAAGGCAATGTCCTGGTAGGATTTGCCGCGCAGGCCGCGAATTTCCTTCTTGGAAAACTTCGGCCATTCCTTGGGGAGATAGAGACCGCCATCGCGCGCAAGACCGGCAAGCAGCGCGTCGCAGAAGCCGAGAGGAGCGGCTTCGCCGCGCGTCGAGATATACTTCACCATCGTTGTCCTTCGTCCCACCTCAAGGATTGCGGCGACCTTGGGAAACGTCGTCGCGACACGCTCGTCTTATTGCGTCAGTCCTTGACAAAGTCTGCATCTATTCTTGTCACCGACCCAATTTCCGGTCGCAAAACTAGCTTCGGAAAATTCGGAAGGGACGGACTGACCCAATCGATTTTTCAGTTTGTCGCTGCTATAGACGATGCCCGAAGGCCATGAAAGGTCTTCCGGCCGAGATTTCGGTCAAGGAGTTTCAACCGGTCCAGCAGAGGTTGTTCAACGTGTTTGGCAAAGTTTCCCGGCCTGTTCTCGCAATATCTTTTCTCGCGGTCCTAGCCGGCTGCAATAAGACGCAATCCGGTGGGGCGATCGACGCAGGCGGCAGTGCCGCTGCTCCGACGCCGGCCGTCGTTCAGGCCGCATGCCCGCAGGTCGTCATTCGTGACGGCACAAATGTGCATGCCAGCTACGCAAAGGGGGCCAAGAACGACCCGACGAAGCTCGTCTATCAGGCCTCCCTGGCAGACACCACGCGGCAATGTGTGCAGAGCGAGAGCGCGTTGACGATAACCGTCGTGGTCCAGGGCCGCGTCGTCAGCGGTCCTGCCGGTGGTCCCGGCAAGGTCACCATGCCGATCCGCGTGGCTGCAACCGACGAAGACAAGACGCTCTATTCGGAACTGACGCAGCATGCGGTGGAAATCCCCGCAACCGGTTCGGCCCAGTTCGTCTTCACCAAGGCCGACGTGACGCTGCCGGCCGGCGCCGGATCCAATGTCACCGTCTATGTGGGCTTCGACGAAGGCCCGCCGGCCAAGGGCAAGAAGAAGTAAGCAGCGGCCTATGCCGAAAAAAAACGCCGGGGCTTGCCCCGGCGTTTTCATTTCCGTCGTGTGCGGCTTATTCAGCCGGAACGCTCTTGCCGCCTTCCCACTTGTAGAGCGAGAAAGCCTGCGAGGTCAGGTCGCCGGCTTCGCTGTAGGTCAGCTTGCCGAGAACCGTGTCGATGGCTTCGCCAGATTTGATCGCAGTTGCAACCGCGGTCGCGTCTTCGGCGGAGCCTGCCTTCTCGATGCCGGCCTTCAGCACCTGGACGGCAGCATAGGCGTTGAGCGTGAAGGCTTCGGCCGGGATGTTCTTCGCCTTCAGCGCTTCGACAGCCGGAGCCGAGGCGGGGTTGCTGGTCGCGTCGCTGGCATTGGTGTAGACCGTGCCGGTCGCAGCTTCGCCGCCGATTGCCCAGAACTCGGTGTTGGACAGGCCGTCGCCGCCGAAGATCTGCGCCTTCACGCCCTGGTCGTGCATCTGGCGTGCCAGCAGGCCACCTTCCGGATGGTAGCCGCCGAAGTAGACGACATCGACGTTTTCCGACTTCAGGCGGGTAACGATCGCGCTGAAGTCCTTGTCGCCCGGGTTCAGGCCTTCATAAACGACTTCGGTGATTCCGCCGGCATTGATCGCCTTCTTGAAGCCGTCAGCAAGGCCCTTGCCGTAAGGCGCCTTGTCGTGGAGGACGGCGATCTTCTTGTCCTTGAGGTTCTTGACCACATAGGCAGCGGCGACTTCGGCCTGCTGGTCGTCGCGGCCGCAGGTGCGCAGCACGTTCCAGAGACCGCGGGTGGTGAGGTCAGGCGTGGTTGCTGTCGGCGTCACCATCAGGATGCCGTTCTCGGCAAGGATGTCCGAAGCCGCCATCGAGGTGCCCGACAGAACCGGGCCGACGACGTAGCGGATGCCTTCACCAGCAGCCTGGTTGGCAACCGAAACGGCCTGCTTCGGATCGCCGGCGTCGTCGAGCATCTTCAGCACGATCTTCTCGCCATTGATGCCGCCAGCCTTGTTGATCTCGTCTGCAGCCGTTTCCGCGCCGTTCTTCACCTGCTCGCCATAGGCCGCGACCGGGCCGGTGAGCGGCGTGATCACGCCAATGGTGATGTCGGCGAAGGCGAGCGGGCTAAAGGCGACGCTGGCCGCCAGGGTCAGGCCGGTCAACATTGAAAGACGCATTGTGTTTCCTCCTAAAAATACCCCGATGGGGCTTGCTTGGTACGGCCCTCGTGCGCGGCTCCTCGAAAACCGGGAAGATTTTCTAGGGGACGTGACGCCACTGCAATGTGTCATCATGTCCCTCGGCGTCTAATTGGACGTCTGCCGTGTTGGCCGAAGGCTTCTTTCCCGCTCCGGCCGAAAGCCGGAGCGAAAGGGGCATGGCGGTGTGCGACCGCCTGCGGCCAGTCAGGCCGTCATCGACTCCGACCATGCGGAAAGGGCCGCGATCACGCCCGGCAACGCCGTCATGCGCGAAATCACCGTTTCCGCACCCGCTTCGGTCAGCTGGTCGGCATGCGAGGGATGGGTGTGCGAACCGCCGGTGAAGCCGACGACGCGCATGCCAGCGGCACGTGCACCGTGGATGCCGTGCACGGAGTCCTCGATCACCAGCACCCGCGACGGGTCAACGCCCATCTGCTTGGCGCCGTGCAGGAAGATATCCGGCTTCGGCTTGACGCGGTCGGCGCCGAGGTCGCGCGCGGAATAGATGTGTCGGCCGAAATGGTCCTTGATGCCGACCTTGCCGAGCATCATGGCAAGCCGCGCCGAGGTCGAGTTGGAGCAGATGCAGTGCGGCAGCGTCAGTTGCGCCAGCATCGGCTTGACGCCGTCGATGATGTTGAGGTCGCGGGCAAGGCGCTCGTCGAGGATGACGTCGACCTTGCTGATGAGCTGGGCCGAAAGCGGGATGCTTGCTTCCTTCTCGATTTGCAGCAGCGTGTTGTGCCAGGTCATGCCGGCAAAACGCTCCGCCATTTCCTCGACGCTGATCGGGTAACCCGCTTCTGTCAGCAGTGCTGCTTCGACTTCCGACGCGATGATTTCGGAATCGACGAGAACGCCGTCGCAATCAAAAATGATGAGATCGATACCGGTCATATGGAACAGTTCCCTGGGAGGAGAGGCGCCGCAGGCGGGGGGAGGAATCTTCGCGCGGCGCGGGGCTTTCGTACGGCAGAGCTTTTATACGATGGTAGGCCAAAGCTCAACCATTGGAAATTATCGAAACCGCCCGTGCGCTTGCTCGACAGCATTGTTTCGCGGCTCTATCAGTAGGCGATGGAAAAGCAGCAGGACGACACGCTCGCAAGTCGCATCAGCAAGGCCCTGGCCGAGCGCATCATCTCCGGCATGCTCATGCCCGGGGAGCGCTTGCGGCAGGATCATATCGCCGAGGAGTTCGGTGCGAGCCACGTTCCCGTACGCGAAGCCTTTCGACGGCTGGAGGCCCAGGGCCTTGCCGTCAGCGAGCCGCGCCGCGGCGTTCGCGTTGCCTCCTTCGACCTGAAGGAGGTGAGGGAGGTCGCCGAAATGCGCGCTGTTCTTGAGGTTCTGGCGCTTCGCCATGCCATCCCGCATCTGACGCCGGCGATCCTCGATCGGGCCGAGATGGCCACGGCCGCCGCCGATACTTCGCGCGACGTGCGCTCCTGGGAGGCGGCAAACCGCGCCTTCCATCGGCTGATCCTCGAACCCTGCGGCATGCCGCGGCTGCTGGCGGCGATCGATGATCTGCATGCCGCGAGCGCCCGCTTCCTGTTTTCCGCCTGGCGCACGAGCTGGGAGGCGCACACCGATCACGATCACCGCGCGATCCTCGCCGCCTTGCGCGAAGGCCGAGGCGACGAGGCGGCAAAGATCCTCGAACGCCATGTGGGCTGGATCGGCAAGACGCCGGTCAGGACCGCCGCGGGCGAAACCCGCGAGGCCTTTTCCATCGTCGGCTAGAGTGGTTTTGCTGGCAGCCGCTACTGCGGAAACAGCTCGGAGAAAGCCTTCTCGCCATTGGCGGTGAAGCGGATGGCGCGGCTGTTCGCCTCGCGCTTGGCCCAGCCCTTGTCGATGAATAGCGTCAGCAACGCTTCGCCAAGCGAACCGGCCAGATGCGAGCGGCGCTCGCTCCAGTCGAGGCAAGTGCGGCAGATCGGGCGGCGGGATTTCTTGAGTGCTGAATAGTCGATGCCGAGCGCCTCGATCCGGTTCTGCCCGTCGGGCGTCAGCGCCAGGTCGTCGCCGGTGACTTCGATCTGCTTTTCGGCAATCAGGCTGTCATACATGCGCACGCCATAGTCGCCGGCCAGATGATTGTAGCAGACGCGCGCTTTTCTCAGCGCCGGATCCTTCGGCCCGGGGCGGTGCCGGTTCATGCCGCGGCTGGCGGCAAAGCCCATCAGGTTCTCGAGCATCAGCCCGACTTCGTCTTCTGCCAGCTGAAAATAACGGTGACGGCCTTGCTTGCGCTGGCTGAGCAGACCGCCGGCCTCGAGCTTGGACAGGTGGGAACTGGCGGTCTGCAGCGTGATGCCGGCATGTGTCGCAAGTTCGGTTGCGGTCAGCGCACGTCCGCCCATCAGCGCCGTCAACATGTTGGCGCGGGCGGGATCGCCGATCAGCGATCCGATGAGAGCGATATCTGGACCTTCCTTCATACTTCGATCGTAGTCGAAGCATCCGCGTCGAACAAGGAGGCATAGTCACTCCATCGAAGGCTTGGCGCCTTGCCCGACCACAAGGAGACGACGATGATCACCTGCTTCATCCGCTATGAAATCGATCCCTTCAAAAAGGAGGAGTTCGCCACCTATTCGCGCAACTGGGGCGAGGCGATCCCGCGCTGCGGCGCCGATCTTATCGGCTACTTCGGCCCGCATGAGGGGTCGGCGACAACGGCTTACGGCGCCTACAACATCGAGAGCCTCGCGGCCTACGAGGCCTATCGCGCCCGGCTTGCCGCCGATCCGCTCGGCCGGGAAAATTATGCCTTCTCCCGCCGCGAGCGGTTTATCCTGAAGGAGGATCGTATTTTCCTGAAGAACGTCTCGATGCCCATCGGAGGAAAGTGAAACATGATTGCCGTTATCTTCGAAGTCCTGCCGGCCGAGGGCCGGCGTGACGCCTATCTCGGCATTGCCGCCGACCTGCGTCCGCTGCTCGACGACATCGATGGCTTCATCTCGATCGAGCGGTTCCAGAGTCTGGCCAATCCCGACAAGGTGTTGTCCCTGTCTTTCTGGCGCGACGAGGAGGCGGTGAAGGCCTGGCGGAACGGCGCCGAACATCGTGCCGCCCAGGATGCGGGGCGTCACGGCGTCTTTGCCGATTACCGCCTGCGCATCGCCTCCGTGATCCGCGACTACGGGCTGAACGAGCGCCGTGAGGCCCCCTCAGACAGCCGCGCCTTTCACGACGCCCGGTGAAACGGCGTCCGCGACGCTTGAACGGGGCGGCGGGAGGCGGGTGAACGCCCGTTCCCGCCTTTCCTGTCCACTCCAGAAGACCTCTCTAACATAGCGCGACTACGCACTTTTTCGAAACGGCCTTCAGGCTTTGGTAACCATCTTCGGTAACCATACGCTCCATGATCCGTTCCGAGTAAGCGTATTTGCGAGTTGTCCATGTCTTCAGTTGTTTCGCTTGCCGAAGTCTCCCGTTCCACCCGTCCGTTGGGCTGGCTCGACAGCATCATCAAGGGTGACTGCGTTGCCGCGCTCAATGCGCTTCCCGACAATTCGGTCGACGTCGTTTTCGCCGACCCGCCCTACAACCTCCAGCTCGGCGGCATGCTGACCCGTCCCGATCAGTCGGTGGTCGACGCCGTCGACGACGAATGGGACCAGTTCGCGTCGTTCGAAGCTTACGACGCCTTCACCCGTGCCTGGCTGCTGGCCTGCCGCCGCGTGCTGAAGCCGACCGGCACCCTCTGGGTCATCGGCTCGTACCACAACATCTTCCGCGTCGGCGCCATCCTGCAGGATCTGCACTTCTGGATCCTCAACGACATCATCTGGCGCAAGACCAACCCGATGCCGAATTTCAAGGGTCGGCGGTTCCAGAACGCTCATGAGACGCTGATCTGGGCGACGCCGAATGCCAATGCCAAGGGCTACACCTTCAACTACGATGCGATGAAGGCGGCCAATGACGACGTGCAGATGCGCTCCGATTGGCTGTTCCCGATCTGCTCCGGTCACGAGCGCCTGAAAGGTGACGACGGCAAGAAGGTGCATCCGACCCAGAAGCCGGAAGCGCTGCTCGCCCGTATCATGATGGCTTCGACCAAGCCGGGCGACGTCATTCTCGATCCCTTCTTCGGTTCCGGCACGACCGGTGCCGTCGCCAAACGCCTCGGCCGCCACTTCGTCGGCATCGAGCGCGAGCAGGATTACATCGACGCGGCATCGGCACGCATCGACGCGGTCGAACCGCTCGGCAAGGCGATGCTCTCTGTCATGACCGGCAAGAAGGCTGAGCCGCGCGTCGCCTTCAACACGCTGATCGAAAGCGGGCTGATCAAGCCCGGCACGGTTCTGACGGACGCCAAGCGCCGCTACAGCGCGATCGTTCGTGCAGACGGCACGGTCGCCTCCGGCGGCGAGGCCGGTTCAATTCATCGCCTGGGCGCCAAGGTCCAGGGGCTTGATGCCTGCAACGGATGGACATTCTGGCACTTCGAAGAGGGGAACACCCTGAAGCCCATCGACGAACTCAGAAGCGTCATTCGAAATGATCTGGCAAAACTGAACTGATCAACCAGTTCCGCCGGATCCTTCGAAAAGCGCTCTAACCGGTTTTTGTACCTTCAGTCCCGGAAAGAGAGCTTTAAATGCCCGGAATCCTCAATGTGAGGATTCCGGGCATTTGTATGTTTGGGCCATCCGATGGAGCGTTTGAAGCGAGCGCCAGGGCCCTGAGGTCGATTGCCAATCTTCGCATCCGCTCATAGGGTTCGGACAGAGCAACCTTCATCCGAACAAGAGTGTTATCCGCATGGCCGTGCCCGATCGTCTCCAGCGCGTGAAGCAATGGGCGCGGCAAATCAAACGCGACGTCGTTGCGCTCTGGTTCGCCGCGCGAGATCGTCGAACGCCGTTTTCGGCGAAATTCGTTGCCGGCACTGTGGCGGCCTACGCACTTTCGCCGGTCGACCTGATCCCCGATTTCATTCCGATACTCGGCTACCTCGATGATCTTATTCTCGTTCCGCTCGGCATCCTCTTGGCCGTACGTCTAGTGCCGCCAGCGCTGATGGAAGAATTCCGAGAGCGGGCGGCGGCATTGGAAGGACGCCCGTCCAGCCGCAGCGGCCTCCTCGCGATCCTGAGTATCTGGTTCGTGGCCGCAGTCATCGCGGCCTGGCTGGCATGGGGCTTCATCGCGGCCAGGCCCTGACAATGGGCGGCGGCGACCCGTGCCGCCGCCGCGCGTTGAATGGAGGATACGCCGCCTTTAGAGAGCCGGCGTTCCCTGTGGGCGCAAGTGGTAGAGGGTTCGGGCGCCCTTATCCTCGAAGCCGCAACTGGCGAGCACAGGCTCGAGGCGTGCTCTTTCGTCTTCCTGTAACTCGACGGTGGCGACCCTGACATCGGGATAGGCCGCGGGTATGCGCTGAAGCAGGGCGGCAACCAGGGCAATCAGCCCGCAAGACGGGGCATGGTGTTCGGTGATGTGGATCATCATTTCATCGCTCCAGACAAAGGCGTAGGCCTCGGCGACCACGAGGTCGTGATGTTCCAGCCACTGCATCAGCAGCCCGCCCTCATCCCAGTCAGCGATACGTTGGGCGACGGAGTCCGCGTCCCAGGTCGTGGTGCAGGTATCTCCACTGCAGTCCGGTATCCCCGCGTGTGTGAGGAAGTCCACGAACTTTGCGAGGAGATTTTCTGGAAGAGGCGCCTGGACGGCGTAAACGACGGCACCGTCCTTGGGTTTTGCGATTGTGGCCGGCCAGCGCTTGGGTGGCGACTGCCAGGTCCTGAACAGATCCCGAAGCGCGGTCGCGCCGGTCATTTCGACGACCTGCTGGTTGAGGGCGGCTTTTCGGGAGTGCCAGATGATGCCTTCTGAACCGGCCTCTACGGCTGCAAGCCGAAAGAGCCGCGCGAGAATTTCGGCGTCGTGCAGGTCGTGCGACGGCATGGCGTGCCAGCCTCGATCGGCCGCTCTCTTGTTGTCGCCTTCAGTCGGCGGCCGAAGGTTGAGCCAGCCCGCCAGTTTGGCATCGCGTCTGGCGACGACGAAACGGGTATCTGAAAACCGTTCTCCAAACTCTTCCGGAGGCACCTCGTCGCGAAAGCTGGCCTCGGTCGTCGCGTAGAGCTCGTCGATGAAGGCGTCCTTGGCGGCGCCGTCTCGAATTACTGAAAATTCTAAACTATTCATATATTGCCTCTGCGATTGCGCAATCGCAGGTAGTAAATATGATTCGTGGCGGAATCGTGCCGCCACGAGCAGGAGCCATCGTCGATCGGCAGTTTCAGCCTACGGATGAATGCCGTAGCCGGCGAGATCGGCCTTCAGCTTTTCCGGATCGACGAAATGCACCGCATGCCAGCCGGCAAGCCGCGCGGCTTCGACGTTGGGAATGCTGTCGTCGATGAAAAGGGTGGCCGATGGGTCGAGATCGAAGGCCCGCGTGTGCGTCTCATAGATGGCGATATCGGGCTTGATCAGCTTGACGTCGCCCGAAACGGTGACGCCGCGTGGCAGCGTCAGGAAGGGGTAAAGGACCTGCGCCTCGCGGAACGTGTCGGAGGCGAAGTTGGTCAGCATCGTCACGTCGCGTCCTTCGGCGATCAGTCGCTCCAGGAGTGACACCGTCTCCACATAGGCGTGCGGCACCATCTCCTGCCAATATTTGCGGAAGGCGCGGATCTGTTCTTCACGCTCGGGAAAGTCCTTGATCAGCAGCGCTTCCGCCTCTTCCCAGGAACGGCCGCGGTCCTGCTCGATGTTCCAGTCGTGGGTGCAGACATTGGCAAAGAACCATTCGCGCTCGGCCTCGTCGGGGATGAGGCGGCTATAGGGCAGGTTGGGGTCGTAGTGGATAAGCACCTTGCCGATGTCGAAGACGATGTGACGGATCTCGATGCTGCTCATGAACGAATTCCCTGCTTGAACTTTCGGAGTTGGAGCGGGACGGGTGGCCCCGTACCGCGCTAGCGTTCCGCCTTGAAGGCATGCGGGATCGCCTGGGCGATCGCCTTCTTCATCACCGTCGGCAGCGCCTGGGCACTCAGCGAGTGAACTGGCTCCCACCAGCCGTTGCCCTGCGTTCCGGCGCGCGCGACATTGGCGCGGTAGACGGAGAGACGCAACTCGAAATGCGTGAACACGTGGCTGATGGTGCCGCAATCTTCCCAGGCCGCTGCAAAGGGCTGCGAGGCAAGCGAAGTGTCGCCGTCCTGCCGCGACGTCCAGTCAGTGCCGGGCACTTCGGTCATGCCGCCAAGCAGGCCCGTCTCGGCCCGCTTGCGCAGATAAACCGCGTTGTCGGCGTCGATCGCGACGAAGGCGGCGCCGCGCCGAAGCGGCTTGTCCTTCTTCTGCGCTTTGCGCGGAAAGGTTTCCGGATCGGCGACGACAAGCGCGCGACAGTGGGCGCGGAAGGGACAGAGCGAGCAGGCGGGCCGTTTCGGCGTGCAGATCGTCGCGCCGAGATCCATCATCGCCTGGGCGAAATCACCCGGCCTGCTCTCAGGGGTGAGCGCGGCGACGCGGGCCCGCATCTCGGGCTTTGCCGCCGGCAGCGGCGTTTCGATTGCATAGAGGCGGGAAATCACCCGCTCGACATTGCCGTCGAGCACGGCGCTTCTGCGGTTGAAGGCGATCGCCGCGACCGCGGCGGCGGTATAGTCGCCGATGCCGGGAAGGGACTTCAGCCCGTCCTCCGTGTCGGGAAAGCGGCCGCCATGATCGTTCGCGACGGCCTCGGCGCATTTCTTCAAGTTGCGGGCGCGCGCATAATAGCCGAGCCCGGCCCATGCCTTCATCACGTCCTCATTGTCGGCGCGCGCAAGGTCCTCGATGGTCGGCCACAGTGACAGGAACTTTTCGAAATAGGCTTTTACCGCCTGCACCGTCGTCTGCTGCAGCATCACTTCGGAAAGCCAGACATGGTAGGGATCGGCGACGATGCCTCGGCGCGCCATCGGCGGCGAAACCCGCCAGGGCAGGTCGCGATGGTGCCTGTCGTACCATTCCAAAAGCAAGGGTGCAGCGTCCGCCGCCGGTATCGTATCGTGCATGATTTGCCGGGAGTTCCGTTTCCGGCCTATACTTGGCGAAGCGGAGCCGCGGCATCAAGGCTCAATCGACATTGCCTACAGAAAGTCCATACGTGAGCGAGCAGAAGACCCGGAAGGGCGTCGTCCAGATCAGCGAAGTCGCGAACGGCCTGATCGACCCGGTGCTCGCCAAGCGGGCAGGCATCAACACCATGCTGCTCGGCTCCTGGGACGAAATCGCCGGCGAGGACTTTGCCGATTGCACGCGGCCCGAAAAGATCGCCTGGCCGCGACGGGCCTCCGAGATCATGGGCGAGGGCGGCCATCAGCCGGGCGTCCTGACGGTTGCCTGCGAGGGCGCGCGCGCGCTGTTTTTGACCCACGCCCAAGGCGAATTGATCCAGCGCATCAACGGCTTCTTCGGCTTCTATGCGATCGGGCAGTTGCGCATCGTTCAAAAGCCCGTCTCCCAGCAGCCGAAACATCGTGGCAAGCCCAAGCCGCTTTCGGGCGAACCCGCCCGGCGGCTCGAGGCCATGGTCGAAGGCATCGAAAGCGAGGAGCTGAAGGCGGCCTTGCGTCGGCTGGGGACCGCCGTGCTCAATCCCCGGCGCCGCTAAGGCACGGCGCGCAAAACTATGCAGCGGTTTTCGCGACTACGAGACGCGAAAACCGGAGGCTTAAAGCGCAAGCAGCGAATCGGAAAGATCGCGACGCGCTTTTGGGCGGCCATCGCTCGGTCACAATTCTTTGAATTCTGTTGACGCCGCGCCACTTGCCGCCCTGCGCGGGGCAAGATATCGAATCCGCACTGCAATTCCCTCCGAACACGGGTCAAATCATGTCCGCTTCCGCAATGAACCTTACCAAGCGCCTGCTCAGCGGTGCCGCCATCGCAACTGTCGCCCTGGTGCTTGCTGCCTGCAGCGACGAAAAGAAGGAAACGGCCTCCACCGCACCGGCCGCGACCACCGAAGCCGCCAAGGCTGAAACCAAGCCGGCAACGGACGCGACCACGACTTCATCGACGACCGCGACCCCGGCCACCACCGAAGCCAAGCCCTCTGCCGGCACCGAAGTCGCCCAGACGACGGCTGCTCCCGTCAAGGTCGAGCTCCCCTCGTCGGAAGGGTCCGTCGATGTCGCCAAGCTGATGGAACCGGGCGCCCTGCCGGAAATGGCGATCGGCGACGCCAACGCGCCGGTGACGATCGTCGAATACATGTCGATGACCTGCCCGCACTGCGCCGCCTTCCACAACAACACCTTCGAGGCGATCAAGACCAAGTATGTCGACAGCGGCAAGGTCCGCTTCGTGCTGCGCGAATTCCCGTTCGATCCGCGCGCGGCGGCCGCCTTCATGCTGGCGCGCTGCGCTCCGGAAGGCCAGTACTTCCCGATGATCTCGATGCTGTTCAAGCAGCAGCAGCAGTGGGCCGCAGCCCAGAATGGTCGCGACGCTCTGCTGCAGATGTCCAAACTCGCTGGTTTTACACAGGAGAGCTTCGAGGCCTGCTTGACGAACCAAAAACTTCTGGATGATGTGAACACTGTTATGCAACGGGGCGCCAAGGAATTCGGGGTTCAGTCGACGCCGACCTTCTTTGTCAATGGCGAGCACTATTCGGGGGACATGTCGGTTGACGTTATGTCGGCCCTCATCGACAGCAAGCTCTGATCCTTCGCTTTTCCTGAAAACGGGCGACGGCAGCAGCTGTGCGCCCGTTTTTCTTGTCTGGGCTGATGGTAGAGGGGGGGATCTCGTAGCCCCAGCGTCCGCCCCATGAAGTTCAACAAGCTTCGCCTGCTCGGCTTCAAGTCCTTCGTCGAACCGACCGAATTCATCATCGAGCGCGGATTGACCGGTGTCGTCGGACCGAACGGTTGCGGCAAGTCGAACCTCGTCGAAGCCTTGCGCTGGGTGATGGGGGAGAACTCCTACAAGAACATGCGCGCTTCCGGCATGGACGACGTGATCTTTTCCGGATCCGGCAATCGTCCCGCGCGTAACACGGCCGAGGTCGGCCTCTATCTCGACAACAGCGACCGCACGGCACCCGCTGCCTTCAACGACAGCGACGAGATCCAGGTCAGCCGCCGCATCGAGCGCGAGCAGGGCTCGGTCTACCGCATCAACGGCAAGGAAGCGCGCGCCAAGGATGTACAGCTTCTCTTCGCCGACGCGTCGACTGGTGCACGCTCGCCGTCGATGGTCGGGCAAGGGCGCATCGGCGAACTGATCGCCGCCAAGCCGCAGGCCCGTCGCCAGCTCCTGGAAGAGGCGGCCGGCATCTCCGGCCTGCACTCTCGCCGCCACGAAGCGGAGCTGCGTCTGCGTGCCGCCGAGACCAATCTCGAGCGTCTCGACGACGTCACCTCGCAGCTCGAAAGCCAGATCGAGAGCCTCAAGCGCCAAGCGCGCCAGGCCAACCGCTTCAAAATGCTCTCGGCCGATATCCGCAAGCACGAGGCGATCCTGTTCCATATTCGCTGGGTGCAGGCCAAGGAGGCGGAGGGCGAGGCGACGAGCCAGCTCAACCAGGTGACTGCGCTGGTCGCGGAAAAGGCGCAGCAGCAGATGCAGGCGGCCAAGGACCAGGCGATCGCCAGCCTGAAGCTGCCGGAGCTGCGCGAAAACGAAGCGAAGTTCGCCGCCGCCCTCCAGCGTCTGCAGATTGCCCGCTCACAGCTCGAAGAGGATGCCGGCCGCATCCTCAGGCGCCGCGACGAGTTGCAGCGCCGGCTGGCGCAGCTTGCCGAGGATATCGCCCGCGAGGAGCGCCTTGTCGTTGACAATGCCGGCATTCTTTCGCGTCTCGACGAAGAGGAAGCCGAACTCAGCGACATGCTTGCCGAGGCCGACGACCGTGCGACGGAAGCGCGCGAGCGCCTCGAAGACGCAAACGAAAAGCTCGCCGGCAGCGAGGCGCTTTTGGCGCGTCTAACGGCGGAACGCGCCGAGGCACAGGCCGGCCGCAACCAGCTGGAGCGCACGCTGCGCGACCTGTCGGAGCGCCAGGCACGTCTTGCCCGCCAACTTGGCGACCAGTCGCGCGATCTCGATGAACTCGACCGCCAGATGGCGGCCCTTCCCGATCCGCACGAAAAGCAGGGTCAGGTCGAGGTCGCAGAAGCTGCGCTGGAAGAAGCCGAAAGCAATGTGCTCGCGATCGAGGAAAGCCTCGCTGAAGCGCGGCGCATGGAGGTCGAGGCGCGTCAGCCCGTCGATCGGACGCGCGCGACGCTGAACGGCATCGAGACCGAGGCACGCACCATCCGGCGCATGCTGGAGGCGGTGGCCGGTGGCGCCTATCCCGCCGTCGTCGAGGAGATGAAGGTCGACCGGGGCTTCGAGACCGCATTGGGCGCGGCCCTTGGCGACGATCTCGACTCACCGCTCGAAACCGATGCGCCGGCCCATTGGCGCGCGCCGGGGGATCATGTCGGGGACGACGAATTGCCGGAAGGCGTGAGCCCGCTGATTGCCCATGTGAAGGCGCCCGATGCGCTGACCCGCGCCCTGAAGCAGATCGGCATCGTCGCAAGCGAGGCGGAAGCCGAGCGGCTGCTGCCCCTGTTGAAACCCGGCCAGAGCCTCGTCACCAAGCAGGGTTCCGTCTGGCGCTGGGACGGCCACGTCACCGGCTCCGAGGCGCCAAGTGCTGCCGCATTGCGGCTGGCGCAGAAGAACCGGTTGGCCGAACTCGATACCGAGGCCGACGGCGCCGCTGAGGCGCTGCGCCTCGCGGAGGCCGAACTTGCCTCTGCGGGCAGTCGCATCCGCGCCGAGGACGAGCGGTTGCGGCTTGCCCGCGACGCGCAGCGCATGATCACCCGACAGCTCGGCGAAGCCCGCGACGCGCTCGCCGCCGCTGAACGCGCCTCGGGCGACCTTGCCCGCCGCCGCGCGGTGCTTGCCGAATCGCGCAGCCAGATCGAGGCGCAGGTCGAAGAGGTGGCCGAGCAGATCGAGACGGCCAACGACGCGCTCGTCGATGCGCCCGATCTCTCCGAACTGGAACTGACGCTGCGCACACAGACGGCCGATGTCGCAGCCGATCGTGCCGCCGTCGCCGAGGCCCGTGCCGCCCATGATGGCCTGGCGCGCGAGAACGAGGCGCGTCAGCGGCGCATCGCGGCGATTGCCAGTGAACGACAGACCTGGAAGGCGCGCGCGGCGAGCGCCGATGAGCACATCGCGACCCTGCGCGACCGCGAGGCAGAAGCCCGCGACGAGGTCGAAGAGCTGATCGATGCGCCCGACGAGTTCGAGGACAAGCGCCGGGCGCTGATGAACGAGTTGCAGAAGGCGGAAGCGGCCCGACGCGAAGCGGCCGATCTGCTTGCCGAGGCTGAAAACCGCCAGCGCGAGGCGGACCGGTTGGCGGCAACCGCGCTCTCCGAACTGGCGGAATCGCGCGAAAAGCGCGGCCGCGCCGAAGAGCGGCTGGTCTCCGCCCGCGAACGTCGCGTCGAGATCGAGGCCCGCATTCAGGAAGCGCTCTCCTGCGCGCCGCACGAGGTCATGCGATTGACGGGGCTTGCCGTCGACGAGGCACTGCCGGACATGCGCAACATCGAGCGCGAGCTCGAACGGCTGAAGATCGAGCGCGAGCGGCTTGGTGCCGTCAACCTGCGTGCCGAAGAAGAACAGAAGGAGCTTTCGGAAAAGCTCGCCCTGCTGCTCAGAGAGCGCGACGACGTCATCGAGGCGATCCGCAAGCTCAGGAGCGCCATTCAGAACCTGAACCGCGAGGGCCGTGAGCGCCTGATCGCCGCATTCGACGTCGTCAACGTACAGTTCCAACGGCTGTTCACCCACCTCTTCGGGGGTGGCACGGCCGAGCTGCAACTGATCGAGAGCGACGATCCACTGGAGGCCGGCCTTGAAATTCTCGCCCGCCCGCCGGGCAAGAAGCCACAGACCATGACGTTGCTTTCCGGCGGCGAGCAGGCGCTGACGGCGATGGCATTGATCTTCGCCGTGTTCCTGACCAATCCCGCGCCAATCTGCGTGCTCGACGAAGTCGACGCCCCGCTCGACGACCACAATGTCGAGCGCTACTGCAACCTGATGGACGAAATGGCGGCGTCGACCGAGACACGCTTCATCATCATCACCCACAACCCGATCACCATGGCCCGCATGAACCGCCTGTTCGGCGTGACCATGGCCGAGCAGGGCGTCTCCCAACTCGTCTCCGTTGACCTGCAGACGGCGGAACGCCTGCGCGAAGTCGTCTGATTCACTCAAATTCGGCGATGAAACCGGATACCGGCCGCGATGGGTCGCGCGCTTCCCAGGTGTCGACGTAGGCGGCGAGGGGGACTTTGTTTGCTCGATAGGCTGCGTAAGGCGTTGCCGCCCCAGCCTTTTCCGGCGGCCGCCTGAACCACCTGGCGAAGGTGACGGCAGTGCCCGTCGTCCATCTCCACCCTTCGGCACTGCCGTTCTCGTTGGAGAGCCCGAGCCATGGCCCGACCCGCCGGTGCTCGCCGCCTTCGAACGAACTGCTGAAGAACCGGTCATCCGTATTCACGAGTGAGGCGACGAACGTATTTTCATCGCTGGAATCGATCGTGGCAAGGTGACCGCCGCAGCGCACGACGATCGCCTTCGCTTCCTGCCAGCCGACTTGCTGCCCGTCATAGACTGCTGCATAGAGGTGTCTGGCAAAGGTGCCATAGGTCAGTGGTAGAGGCGAAAGACACCGCACGATGGCGATGACCGGTTCGTCCTCCAGTCCCTCGAGATCGGTGGGGTCATAGCGGCGTGCGCTGGTAGCCGAGAGAATGTCCTGATCGATCCGGGCAAAGGTGAGACCCAGGCTCGCTCCGGTCTCCTGATCGAGAAATCCGGATTGCTTTAGCCCGCGGGCCGCCTGAAATGCCGTGACCGCCCTGCGTGTCTGGCCACCGAAGGCGCCGTCCGTCGCGCCCGTGTCAAAACCCTTGCTCTGCAGGGCCTGTTGCGCGGCTGCGCGCTTGTCCTTGCTATCGAGCATCTTCTGTTCCTGTGCCATCGCAGCCAGGGATGATCTGAAGTCGTCGCTTTTGCCGAGCCGCTGAATGGATTGACGCGCCGCGTCGGCGTAGCTGCTCTCGCCATGTTTGGCGATGAAGCGCTTCCAGGTCCTGGCCGTGTCCACGCGCATCGCCTTGTTGAAGTCGAGCGCGGCGATATCGACGTTGTCAACTTTCAAGGGTCGGGGCGCTTCAAGCGTGGCGCTGCCGTCGAGGTAGAATTCCAGATCGAGAGAGGAGAGGATCTGTGGCGACTGTTTGCCGCCAGTTGCCGAGCGCACCTCACGGATCACGCGCTTGAAGGCGGTGCCGATTTCGATCCCTGGGCCGGAGAGGTTGGTTATCAGCGCCCGGGTGAAGGGCGAATGCCCGTCGGTTCCGTCAGCCGCCACCTGTCCGGGCGCCGCAGCAAAGGCAACGAGCGTGCCGGCGCCCTGTGTCTCGATCGGTGCCAGACCTCTGGTGGCGCCGCCGCGGCTTGTGCCCGCCACGTCACGATTGAGTCTGTCTGCGAGCGGATTGTTGCGGCAGGCGTCGAGGAAGATCAGGGAGATTTTCGCGCGTTGTTCCAGCGCGTTCATGATCTCCGACAGCGGCATGGTTTCTGCCGGAACGTCAAACTGCGGATTTCGGTAAATCGGGACATTCATTTCAGCAAGTCGCGGACAAGCGTTTCGCTAAGTCGCGGACAACGGGTGCGATCGAATTCCGGTTGCCTGGTTGCTGTTACGGGTGATTGATTTCGGTT